>NZ_JBCLVJ010000022.1:0-94904 GCF_048537925.1 Gordonia sp. CPCC 205515
GCGGGCCTTTCCGTTCGACTTGCATGTGTTAAGCACGCCGCCAGCGTTCGTCCTGAGCCAGGATCAAACTCTCCATGAAAAAACACTGAAAACAGCCGGCAACAGCCAGCATTTTCAACACAATCTCAGCCAGAGAGACAAAAACCTGACCAAACAAAAACTAGCAACACCCACCCCACAAAGGGCAGATGCCACAAAAACAAAAATCATCCATATCCACAAAACATGGACACACGATGCCAAAACTAATGGCATCAGACAATATGTCACACACTATCGAGTTCTCAACGAACACACACCCACCGATACGTCCCCACAAAGAGGCGTTCACCAGCAGACTTTACGTTCTGATTGGAATAGTTGGCCGTCCCCGGCGCAACTCTTCCAGCCTACCAGGCCCTGTTCGCGGTTCGCAACTTCACGTTTCGAACCACTCCGTAGAGCCAACACCCACAACTACTCTGTCCCGGCGCACGAAGCTACCCGGTCGATCCATCAGGGGCGGTCAACGTCAACCCGGTTTCCCTTCCCCACATTCCCGCAGATCAAGCTCGATGCGGTGCGTCCGGGGCGGCGCCGTGGCGCGCTGACTCGAAGAAAACTACGCACACCGCCACACGAACGCAAATCGCCAGGTCAGCGTCAGACCCTCGCGCAGAACTCCCAGGTCACCGGGCTTTCGGCGCCCACCGAAAGCCGGAAAAGCGTCGGAATGGGACGGTCGTACCCAACTGTGATCTGCGCCATGTCCTATCCCATCCGTTTGGACAGCCCATCCGATCTGATCGATCAGTTACGGCCACCGTCCCTGCGTCCTACCGTCAGAGGGTGAGCACGATCGAGTCAGCGCGACCGCCGCGCCAGATAGTGGTCCGTCGATCGTCGTCGGCCGGCTGTCCACCGCCGGAGCGCGCCGTCACCTGGTCGCGAGAGGACGACGTCCTCGAGATCTCCCACACGCTGGATACGTCGTCTATCAGCGATTCGACGATGATCGACGCCATCACTCCCCTGGTGCTCTCCGGGGTCTTGGCCGGTCAGAACGCATTCGAGACAGCCGCTGTACAGGTCATCGCCTCGTCTGGCGATACCGCCGAGCAGGGCTGGGCGGCGTTCTACGACAACTCCGTCGGCGAACTGCGCGCCGGCGGATCGCCCTTCAGTCCAATTCATCGACGGGCGCGTTCCCTGGTCCGGGGCACCATCCTGGAGGTGGGATGCTGCTTCGGTTTCCTCGCTCTGCAGTTCACCGAGGACGGGCATCCGGTCAGCGCCTGCGACATCACACCGGGCGCGATCGAACATCTGACCAGGCATGCGCTGCGTCGCGGTACTCCGGTGAACGCCGTCGTCGGCGATGCCACCGACCTGCCGTTTCTCGACAACTCGGTGGACACGGTGACCCTCATTCACCTACTGGAGCACTTGGAGGAGGATGCCGCGATCCAGGCGATCGGCGAAGCCCTCCGGGTCGCGCGTGAACTGGTGGTCGTAGCGGTTCCGTTCGAGGACCAGCCCAGTGAGCACTACGGGCATCTGCTCCGCTTGACCGAGTCCGACCTGCACCGATGGGCGAGCCGGGTCGAGCACGACGGCGCGGAGGTCTTCACCGATCACGGCGGATGGCTGGTGCTCACGCCTGCATGACAGGTAATCGCGATACGTCCGGGCTCGCGAGCTCGCTCGGACTACTCGATCGACATCGGGGGTCTAGATCAACCCGCGCTTGCTCGCGATGTACACCGCGTCGGTGCGTTTCGAGACACCGAGCTTGCGGATGATGTTGCGGATGTGGAACTTCACGGTGGACTCGGAGATGTAGAGCGTCTGTCCGATTCGCTTGTTGGACATGCCATCTGCGAGTAGACGCAGCACCTCACGCTCGCGGTCGGTCAATGCCTCCGGTCCGTCGCTGTCACCCGAGACCGTACGGAGCACGATGGCCGCACTGCGTGGATCGAAGGCGCTGCCGCCGCCGGACACCGACTGGATGGCCCGGACGAGCTCGGTGGTGTCGACGTCCTTGACCACGTACCCACGGGCCCCGGCCTTCACGGCACGAACGACGAGGTCATCGTCGAGAAAGGTGGTGAGCACCAGCGAGGAGACACTCGGGTGGCGGGCGGCGATCTCACTGATCAGCCGGAGTCCCTCGTACTCGGTGCCTGCGGTGAGTTTCAGGTCGACGACCACCACGTCGGGTCGGCAGCGCATGACCTCGGCGAGCGCAGCGTCGTATGAATCCGCTTCGCCCACAACAGAAATTGTCGATTCTCTGTCGAGCAGCGAGCGGATGCCCTCCCGCAGTAGAGCATGGTCGTCGACCAGCATGGTCCGTACCGCCGTGGTGTCCGGAGCGCTCATGTCACTGGTCCCCCTTCTTGCTCGCGGCAACCAGTCGGTTCGTGGTCGCATCGCCATCGACCGGGATCTCCACGGCGATACGCACACCGCCGAGCCGCGATCGTCGTATCCGTAGCGTCCCGCCGAGTTCCTCGGTACGGGTGTTCATGTTCGCCAGCCCGCGGTGCCGACCGGCGAGATCACCGAGCATCGCCGCCCGCATGACCCGTCGCATGTGGGCGGGATCGCCGGATCCGTTGTCGTCGACCGAGAGCGAGACCTCGTCGTCGCCGTAGGCCAGGGTGATGCGGGCCGACGACGCCTCGGCGTGCACCGCGGCATTGAACAGCGCCTCGCCCGCGATCCGCAGCACCGCGTGCTGCACGTCGTCGGGCAGGTCGCGCGGTCGGCCGACGATGCGCACCTCGGTCGCGAGGTCGGCAGGCATGTGCATGGAACACAGTCCGTCGAGCACCTCGCCGAGGGAGAGTTCGCTGACCGACGGCGACTGATTCAGTGCATAGATCACCGACCGGAGCTGTTCGACGGCATCGCGGGTGAGGCGGCCGGCGACCTCGAGCCGTTCGGCGGTGGCCGGATCGGATTCCATCCGGCACACCTCGATCTGCATGCCGGCCGACAGCACCGACTGGGTGACCGAGTCGTGGAGTTCGCGGGCGATCCGTTCCCGTTCGTCGGTGACCAGCCGCTGACGCATGGCCGCCGACAATTCGCGCTGAGTCTGTTCGAGTTCCACGTTGCGGGCGGCCAGGTCGGTGGCCTGGTCGGAGGCCTTCGCGTAGGCGTCCTCCGCGCGCGCGAGCTGGACCCGACTCTCCTCGAGGAGCGCTGCGTTCAGCAGGGCCACCGCGGCCTGCCGCGCCAGGATGCGCATCACCACGAGATCGGCGGAGTCGACCTTCTTGTGCTCCGGCGTCCAGGCCGACACCCCGCCCACGACTCGTCCGTCGAGGTGCAGCGGAACGTACAGGTGGTGATCGTCGACGACCGGACGGACGAGCCGACTCATCTGGTTGCGCAAAATGTCGTTGAGCCGGTTGAGAACCTGGTCGGGCAGATGGCTGGGCGTACGTGCCCGCTGTGCCCCCTCGAACGCGTAGATGGTGCCGTCGCGGTCCATCATGAGATGCCGTGGTCCGGTGCGCTCCAGTTCGCCGTCGCACAACGCGAAGACGACCCATTCGGCGTCGAGATGTTCCTGTACTGCCCGCACCACCGACAGCACCAGGGTCTCGGGACCCTCCGCGGTCTGCACGAGCGCCCGAGAGATCCGGTCCAAGGCGTCGACGACACGGGTCAGTCGTTGTTCGACGCCCCGATACTGGGCGTAGTGCGAGCCCTTGACCGAATGCAGCCCCAGCAACGAGTCCAGTTGCCCCGAGTCGTCGGCGAGTTCGACGGATGGAGCCGGATTCGGGTTCATCTCGGCGTGGCTCATGGTCACAGGGCCTCACGGTAGATGCGCGCCACGTCGGCGGCGGTCGGCTGCCGCGGATTGGTCGTCATGCACGCGTCGGCCAGCGCGTGGGCGGTGAGCGTATCCAGGTCGTCGGTCCGAACTCCCAGCGGCGCAAGCGAACCCGGGAGACCCACCCGCCGCGACAGGTCAGCGACGTGGTCGGCGAACCGGTCGGCGGTGGCCCGACCGGAACCGGCGTCGGCGACTCCGACGGCGGTCGCGAGTTCGACGTAGGGGCGCGGGTCCAGTTCGGCATTGAAGCGGATGACGTGTGGCAGCAAGACCGCGTTGATCGCACCGTGCGGGGCGTCGACCAGACCTCCCACCGGGTGGCTCATCGCGTGTGTCGCACCGAGAATCGCGTTGGTGAAGGCCATCCCGGCCTCCAGCGCGGCGTGTGCCATGTCGAGCCCGGCGTCGGCGTCGCCGGGATTGTCGACGAGCCGTTCGATGCTGCGCCAGGCGGTGCCGATCGCCGACAGCGCAGCACGATCGGTGAGCCGGCTGTGCGCCACCGATGCGTACGCCTCGATGCAGTGGGTGATCGCGTCCATGCCGGATTGCGCGACGACCTCGGGGGTCTGGGTCGCCAGTAGCCGCGGATCGATCACCGACACGTTGGGCACCAGACCGCGGCCGATGATGGTGACCTTGGTCTGCCGATCGATGTCGTTGATGATGCAGAACTGGGAAACGTCGGACCCGCTGCCGGCCGTGGTGGGTGCCGCGATCAGCGGGGGCAACGGACGGCGAGCGCGGTCGATGCCCTCGTACTCGAGGATGTGCCCACCGTTGGCGGCCAGGATCGCCACCCCCTTGGCGGCGTCGATGACCGAGCCGCCGCCGAGCGCCACGATGCCGTCGCAGCGGGACATCTCGTAGTGCTCGAGCCCCGCGGCGACCTCCGGGGCGCGCGGGTTGGCCGACACCCCGGTGAACGAGTAGACGTGCAGATCGGCCGCGCGGAGCCGATCGGCGAGTTCACCGAACCACGGGGTGGCCATGATGCGGCGATCGGAGACGATCAGCAGTCGGTCGACGCCCAATCCCGCTGCCGCCCGCGGCACCTCGGCGAGCGATCCGGAACCGATGATGACCTCGGGCGTGTGGAACTTCGCGATCCGCACCCCGGTGCGGGCGCTCGTGCCCACCGCATCCGTCCGCACGTCACCTCACCTGCCTTCCACGCCCTGCCCCGGGCGGGTTTCTGCCGCGATCCTACGCGGAAACGTCTCCGTCACGCGGTGATCGAATCGACCGAGACCTGCTCGAGTGCGCTGAGGTCATGCACGACATGCACCCGGTCGCACAGCGTCGCGTAGGCCGGCAGATCGCACGAGCCCAAACCCCACGAATAACGGGGTTCGGGGGTGATCCAGATGGTCTCCCGGGCGCGCCGGGTGATCTCCTCGAACGCGGCGAGGTTGGGGTCGCGGCCGTTGTTGCGACCGTCGCCCAGGATGATGACGGTGGTCCGCCGATTGACCGCCCCGCCGAACTCCTCCAGGAACGTACCGAGCGCGTTGCCGTAGTCCGAGTCGGCGTCGGTGTCGAGCACGCCCCCGGCCGGTAGCCCCGACACCACCAGCGAGAGCGCCTCTTCCGGCTGATGCTCGGCGAACAGGTCGGTGATCTCGACGAGATCGGATACGAAGGCGAACGACCGGACGTGGGCGACCATGCTCTGCAGACCGTGCACGAGTTGCAGGGTGAACCGCGCCGCCGGGCGCACCGACAGCGAGACATCGGTGAGCAGCAGCAGACTCGGACGGTCGGTGACCTTGGCAACGGTGATGGGCCGGAACGGAACTCCGTCGTAGCGCAGGTTGGCCCGCATGGTCCGCGCGGCGTCGACCGTGCCGCGCGCTGCGAGCTTGCGGCGGGCGCGGGGAGCGCCGTGCAGGCTGCGGATCAGTCGTCGGATCGAGTCCTCCAGGCTGGCCCGCTCGTGCTCGTGGATCACGTCGCGCACCGACGCCTTGATCTCCCGGCCCTCGAGTTCGTGGTCGGTGGCCATCAGCTGCTCGAGATGATCGCGCAGCTTCTCCGGCAGTCCGTCGAGCAGGCCGGCCAACGCGCTGCGCAACGCCGCGAGTTCATCGGCGTCGGGCTGCGGCCCGGTGCCCTCGGCGTCATCGAGCCAATCGAGCAGCATCATCTCCTGCGCCACCGATAGTTCGGCGTCGAGCTGGGTCGCATTGGCGCTCACCAGATCTCCGGGACGACCCGGGTTGTGCAGCCGCGACACGGTCAGCTGGACGCGGGCGGCGGCCTCCGAGTTCGGCACCTCGTCCGCACTGAGCACGATCTCGTCGGTCAGCGACGCCATGTCGAGCTTGTTGGCCTCCTGGTGCAGGTTGTATTGCTCGGCGAGATCCTCCGGGTCGAAGTACTGCCGGATGTTCGACGGCGGGCCGTGGCTATGGCCTTGCTGCGGCGTCTCGCTGACCTCGTCGGACAGCGTGTACTCGTCGAGTTCACCCATGTCCGAAAGGTCGTCGTGGGTGTGTGAATGTCCGTGTCCATCTTCGGTTTCCACCACCGCACGCAACCCGAAGAACTTGTCGAAGACCTCGTTGAAGGTGTCCTCGTCGCGCCGGTCCTTGATCAGACACACCTCGAGTGCCGAACGCAGCAGGTCACGGTCGCCGAGGATCTCGGCGGTCGCCGCGGCCCGCATCGCATCCATCGCCTCGGAGACGCCGATGCGGATTCCGTGTAAGCGCAGTAGCCGGACGAACCGGTGCACAGCCCCTTCCATGCCGACCCGCTCAGAACGGACGCTTTTTGGCGCCGCGACCGCCGCGATTGAACGATCGGCTGCCCTGGGTGGCGCTCACCGACCGGGTACCCGCGTCGCTCTTGGCCCCCGGCGAGCCGTAGTACTCGTCGGCATGTCGGCCGGGCTCGTCCTTGGCGGCCCGCTTGGCCTTCCCCGAGTGGTCGTGATCGTGGTCATGATCGTGATCGTGATCGTCGTGGGTGTGGCTGTGCGGCCCGTGCGAGTGCGAGTGCCCGTGGTCATGTCCGTGGGAATGAAGGTGTTGCGGGACTTCGGCATTCGGGTCGACCAGGCGCGGGATGGCATCGATGGCGCGGGTGAGGTCACGATCGTACTTGACGACGACATTCGCGGTCTGCGACAGGATCTCGGCGTCGAGGTCGGCTGCGCCGAGCACCGCGAGGGTGCGTGCCCAGTCGATGGCTTCGGAAATCGACGGCGCCTTGCGCAGATCGAGTTCCCGCAGTCCGCGAACGATCTCGACGAGCTTGGCTGCCAGCGTCTCCGACAGTCCGGTGTTCTTCGACTTGATGATCTCGAGTTCGCGGGCCGCGTCCGGGTAATCCAGGGACAGGTGCAGGCAGCGGCGTTTGAGCGCGGCCGACAGGTCGCGGGTGTTGTTGGAGGTCAACACGATCATCGGCTGGTGGGTGGCGACGAACGTGCCGATCTCGGGCACCGAGACCTGATATTCGGCCAGCAGCTCGAGCAGCACCGCCTCGAGCGCCTCGTCGGCGCGGTCGACCTCGTCGACGAGCAGCACCACCGGGCGCTCGGATCGCACGGCTTCCAGCAGCGGCCGCGGCGCGAGGAAGCGTTCGGAGAAGAAGACGCTCTCCTCGTTGCCGATGCGGTCAACGGCCTCGGACAGGGTCGCAGCGTCGGCGACGACCTGACTGATCTTCTCCCGCAACACCTGCGTGTAGAGCAGCTGCTTGCCGTAGTCCCATTCATAGAGTGCGGTGGTCTCGTCTTGTCCTTCGTAGCACTGCAGCCGCAACAGTTCTCGACCGGTGACCTCCGCGAGGGTTTTGGCCAGCTGGGTCTTACCGACGCCGGCGGGACCCTCGAGCAGGATCGGTTTACCGAGTCGACTCTGCAGGAACACGGTGGTCGCGAGCCGCTGGTCGGCCAGATAGCCTGCGTCAGCGAACTTGTCGATGACGTCGGCGACGTCGTCGAATTGCGGTTCGTCGTTCGGTGCGGTCTCGGTCATGTCGTCATCATCGACGAGGTGCACGGACATTTCGAGGTCTCCGGTTCGTTGCGGTGCTGATTCATATCGTCTACTGGTGATCTCGATGCGGTGCCTCGCAAGCTCGGCTCCTTACTCGATCAGCGGGAAAGGATGCGGTGCCTCGCAAGCTCGGCTCCTTACTCGATCAGCGGAGGAAGCGGGTGAAGCGGATGGCGGACCCGATTGGGGGCAGTGGGTCCGCCATCCGCCGTCTCGCGTAGCAACTTTCGTTGCTACGAGATCAGCTCGTCCAGGTCGCCGTTCACGCAGTGTTCGACGACGGGGCGGACGGTTTCGAAGGTGCACTCCTTGGGGTTGCCGGGGGTGCACGCGTCGCCCAGGACGTGGTTGGTGAGCGCGTCGATGGTCGCCGCGTCGGTGGTGATCTCCTTGCGGTTCTCGTAGAACTTGGTCGGTCCCTCGCCGAGGCGGTTCTTCGGGTAGGTGTCCTGCTTGACGTCCGCGAAGCGCTCGACGATGCCCACGTCACGCAGCAGCCGGATGGCGGCTTCGAGCGCGGCGTCGGCGGCCTGCACCTTGGTCATGCCGTGGGTGTCGACACCCATCGCCTGCGCCATGTCGGCGAAGCGCTCGTACATCGTGGGCATGTTGAACGCCCACACGCGCGGCAGGGCGATCGCGTTGTTCAGGCCGTGGTGGGTGTCGAAGAACGCCGACACCGCGTGGCTGATCGAGTGGATGATGCCTAGGCCGCCCGAGTTGAATGCCTGTGCCGCAATGTATTGCGCGTACATCATGCCCTCGCGACCCTTCAGGTCGGTCGGGTTCCAGGTGGCTTCACGCAGGTTCTCGGCGGTCATCTTCACCGCGTAGAGGGCGTTACCCATCGACGGCGGGAAGTTCAGGCGCGAGACGTAGGGCTCGGAGGCGTGCGCGAGGACGTCGAAGCCGCACTGCGCGGTGTAGGCGACCGGGCAATCGTAGTAGAGGACCGGGTCGTCGATCGCCAGGGTGGTCACCGCGGCGTCATCGAACGCGACGTACTTGTGCGGCTTGTCGGGGTCGGTGGTGGTGTCGGTGATGACGTAGGCCCAGGAGGTCTCCGACCCGGTGCCTGCGGTGGTGGACACCGCGATGTGCGGCGGATTCTTGGGGTTCTCGCTCTTGTTGAAGCCCTCGAACTCGTTGACGTTGCGGCCGTCGTGGGCGACCGAGATGCGGGCACCCTTGCAGGCGTCGTGCGCCGAGCCGCCACCGATGGAGATGAACGAGTCGCACTGTTCGGACTGGTACAACGAGACGGCGTCCATCACGTTGTAGTCCTTGGGATTGGACTCGACCTGATCGAACAGCACGACCTCGAGGCCGTGGTACTTGCAGGACTCCACGATCTTGTGGACGGTGTCGCTGCCGCGCAGACCGGTGGTCATCACCAGGGTCTTCTTGAACCCGAGCTTGAGCGCCTCCGGGCCGATCATCTCATGTGCGCCGGGCCCCATCATCGCCCGCGGGAACGGGTGAAACTCCTTGATGGGGAACGGCTTCAGTAGCTCGTCAACCTGCATGATGACTGTCCTCCTGTGCGCGGCTGCGCACCTCTACGTCGGTGGTGGGCAGTTCGGACGTTACGCGCGTCACACTCGGCGGCAACAGATCTCGGGAGGCTAACCGTCCGTTGGTGGCCCAACATCTAGCCGGAGGATAGGTTGACACCTGTCCGATCGGACAGGTTCCCCGGTCTAATGGCCGGATCGGCGAGCCATCGCGGCGACGTCGAAACCCCAGGGCAACTCGAGGCGGTGCCGGGCCAGGGTGTCGGCGTCGGCGAGGACGTCGAGGATGGGCCCGTCGGCCACCACCCGTCCGGCGTCGATGATCACCGCGCGGTCGCACAGTTGCGCCGCATAGGGCAGATCGTGCGTCACGACGAGCATGGTCGTCCGCAGTCCGAGCAAGGTCTCGGCGAGTTCCCGCCGGGCCACCGGATCGAGGTTGGCCGACGGCTCGTCGAGCACGAGAACGTCGGGGCGACAAGCCAATACGCTGGCCAAGGCACCTCGTCGGCGCTGACCGCCGGACAGGTGATGCGGACTGCGCTGAGCCTGATCGGACATGCCGACGGTCGACAACGCGTCGTCGACCCGTTGCACCAGCTCATCTCCGGTGACGCCGAAGTTGGCCGGCCCGAAGGCGACGTCCTCGGCCAGGGTGGGCATGAAGAGTTGGTCGTCGGGGTCCTGGAACACCAGGCCGACCTGGCGTCGAATGTCGCGCAGAGAGCGTTTGTCCACGGGCCTGCCGTGGATGCGGACCTCCCCCGACGTGGGCAGCAGCACCCCGTTGAGGTGCAGCATGAGCGTTGTCTTGCCGGCCCCGTTCGGCCCGAGCAGGGCCACCCGCTCCCCCGGATGCACGGTCAGGTCGACCCCGTCGAGCGCCACGTGCCCGTCCGGATAGGTATAGCGCACGTCGGCGACCTCGACAGCCGGGACCGCAGGGTGGACCGAGTCGTTGGTCATCGTGTTCCCCAGGCAATGATCGCGACGGTGACCGCCAGCATCGCCGGCGTTGCGACGGTCACCCATTGGGCGGTCGTCGCGCGGGCCGCGGTCGCCACTCCCGGCATCTCCGGGATCGCACCGGTGAATCCGCGCGAGGCCATCGCCAGGTGTACCCGCTCCCCGCGTTCGTAGGACCGGAGGAAGAGTGCGCCGACACCCTTGGCGATCGCCCCCGCCTGATGCATCATGCGCGGGGAGTCACCGCGGGCGAGTCGGGCGATGTGCATACGACGGATCTCCGCGGACAGGAGATCCGTGTAGCGCAGCATCATCACGATGATCGGGGTCACCGTTGCCGGGACGCCAAGCCGGGTCAGGGCGAGTGGCAGCTCGCGCGCCGGAGTGGTCGCGGCGAAGGTCAGCGAGGCCGCAACGCCCAGGGTGCCCTTGATGATGATGCCCCAGGCCGCGTAGAGCCCACTCACCGAGAGCGACAGGCCCGCAACCTCCACCCGCGCACCACCTTCGGCAAACGGCAGCAAGACCGCGAGCACCACGAACGGCGCCTCGATCAGCATCCGCGGCAGAATCCACCGCAGGGGCAGGTCACCGAGGCGCCAGACCCCCAGAAGAATGACTGCGTAGAGCGCGTACGGCCAGAACATCTCCCGGGGTGTGGCGACGACCGCGAAGACGAACACCACCAGGCAGACCAGCTTCACCTCGGCCGGCGCGCGGTGCACCACCGAATCACCGATCCGGTACAGCGGGTGAGCGTGTCCGGCTCCCATCGCTCAGTGACCGGCGTCGGACGCTGAGCGGTCACCGGGGTCGCGTCGTCGCGACGCGATCAACCAGAACAGGCCACCGGCCACCGCCAGGGTGACCAGCACCCCGATGACGCCGGCGATTCCGTTGGTGTAGCCGACGCCACGTATCGAGTAGTCGGCCAGCGGCGAGGAGGCCATCGCATGATCGGTGGCGTGCTGGGCGATGCAGTCGCCCTGCAGCTCCTCGGTCCCGTTGACCATGACCTGCTCGCAGCCGCGCAGAGTGGCCGAATCCAGCCCGTCCGGCGAGGAACTGGCCGCGTACGACACGATGCCGGCGATGAGCAGGGCGGCGACGCCGAAGAGGATGAAGAAGGTCTTGCGCGAGATTCGGCCCGATCCGGTGGTCGCGGTGCTCATGCGAAGGCTCCGTTCGATGCCGACTGGGTGGCCTGTGCACGTTGGGTTCGCAGCAGATAGACGAGGTCGGGCCGGTTGCGGGCGACGGCCATCACGGTGATCGCGGTGATCACGCCCTCGCCGATGCCGATGAGCGCGTGGGTCCCCCACATATAGGCAGCCACTGTGCCCAGTGATTCGGTCGCCGCCCCACCGATGGCGTACTCGATGACGAAGCCGGTGGATGCCGCGACGGTGCCGCAGAGCGCGGCCAGGAAGCCAACGACGCCGAGCCTGCGGACCGAACTCGAGTCGCGCACGATCAGGCGGTAACCGAGAACGGCGACGAGGTAGCCGACGAAGGTGGAGATCAGCGCCATGTTGGTGATGTTGGCGCCGAGGGCGGTGACCCCGCCGTCAGCGAACAGCAGCGACTGCACCACGAGGACGATCGCGATACACAGCGCTCCGGTGTACGGCCCCACCAGGATCGCAGCCAACGCACCGCCGAGCAGATGCCCGCTGACGCCGGGCAGGATCGGGAAGTTGATCATCTGCACGGCAAAGATGAAGGCGGCGACCAGGCCCGCCATCGGGACGGTCTTCTCGTCGAGGTCGGTCCGCGCCCGCCACACACAGAACGCCAGTCCGGCGAAGGCGACCAGACCGAAGATCAGCGAGGTCGGCGCATTGATGATGCCGTCGCTCATATGCATCGCGACCGGAGTGGTCGTCATCGTGGTGGGCATGCCGCAACGTTAGGACTGTCACACTCATCTGTCCACATATTCAGATGGTTGAGTAGTCAGACTGTCCGTAAGGTCAGGTCGACGGCACTACTCCTGGTGACCGGCGCCTATCCAATGCAGGAGATCGTGCACGGTGTCGTCGTCGAGTCGGTAGCTCACCGACCGGCCGACCCGGGTGGAGGTGACCCACCCCTGGTGCCTGAGAACCCGAAGAGCTTGGGACACAGCGGTTTCCGTGCGACCTACGGCCACCGCTAGATCGCCGACGATGATACCTGGATTGCGGTGCAGCACCGTGAGGATCTCGAGTCGATGCGGATCGGACAGCAGGTCGAAGCGCATCGCCCATTCGGCGATGTCGATGTCGCCGGCCGGCGCGTGGGCGTGGGTGCCGTGGCCGTGGGTGTGCTGGTCGGCCATGATCAGTCACTCACCCGCTCGATGCCGCCGCCGAGACTGCGCAGGTTCTCCACGAACCGCGGATAGCCGCGGTCGATGTGCTCGACGTCGTGCACCTCGGTGACGCCGTCGGCGACGAGCCCGGCGAGCACCAGGCCGGCGCCGGCGCGGATGTCCGAACACCACACGGGCGCACTGGAGAGCCGATCGATGCCACGGATGACCGCGTGATGGCCGTCGGTCCGTGCGTCGGCGCCGAGGCGAACCATCTCCTCGACGAACCGGAAGCGGGCCTCGAAGACGTTCTCGGTGATCACCGACATCCCCTCGGCGATCGCCGCCATGCCGATGGCCATCGGCTGCAGGTCGGTGGGAAAACCGGGGAACGGCAGCGTGGACACGTTCACCGCGACCGGACGGCTCTCCTGCCGCACGCGGAAGCCGTCGTCGAACTGCTCGACGTCGGCACCGGTGTCGCGCAGCTTGTTGAGCACCAGCTGCAGGTGCTCGGGACGCACCCCGCGGACCCGGACGTCGCCGCGGGTCATCGCCGCAGCGATGCCCCAGGTGGCGCCGACGATGCGGTCGCCGACGACCCGGTGGGTGGTCGGATGTAGCCGGTCGACGCCGGTGACGGTCAGGGTCGAGGTGCCGGCGCCGTCGATCTGTGCCCCCATCTGCATCAGCATCTCGCAGAGGTCGACGATCTCGGGCTCCCGGGCCGCGTTGTCGATCGTCGTGACCCCCTCGGCCAGCACGGCGGCCATCAGGATGTTCTCGGTGGCACCGACCGACGGGAACTCGAGTGCCACTGGGGCACCGATCAGCGCGTCGGCCTCGGCGACCACACAGCCGTGTTCGATGGCGCTGCGGGCACCGAGTGCCCGCAGTCCTGCCTGATGCATGTCCAGCGGCCGCGAGCCGATCGCGTCGCCGCCGGGCAGGGCGACCACGGCCCGCAGGCATCGGGCCATCAGCGGCCCGAGCACGCAGACCGAGGCGCGGAACTGCTTGACCGCGTCGAAGTCGGCATGGAACTTGGGTTCGGCGGGCGCCTCGATCACCACGGTGTCCTCGTCGATGGTGACCACCGCGCCGAGTCCGCGCAGCACGTCGGCCATCAGCGGGACGTCGGCGATCTCCGGCGAATTCGTCAGCGTGGTGGTGCCCTCGGCGAGCAGGGCCGCCGCCATCAGCTTCAGGACGCTGTTCTTGGCGCCGCCCACCGACACCTCGCCGACCAGTCGGGCTCCGCCGGACACCAGAAAGCGATCACTCACGCTGCCACTTTAGGGCATGCGCGAGGTTTCCCCGCCCGGCGATTAGATTCGACCCCATGGCTGTGCACCTGACTCGGATCTACACCCGCACCGGCGACGACGGAACCACCGGACTGAGCGATTTTTCCCGCGTTACCAAGACGGATCCGCGGGTGGTGGCCTACGCCGACTGTGACGAAGCCAACGCCGCGATCGGCATGGCACTCGCCCTCGCCGACGTCCCGGACGACATCGCCGCCGTGCTCGGCACGGTCCAGAACGACCTGTTCGACGCCGGCGCCGACCTCGCCACCCCAGTGGTCGAGGACCCGAAATATCCCCCGCTGCGCATCGAACAGGGCTACATCGACGCGCTGGAGGCGTGGTGCGACGAGTTCGGTGAACCGCTCCCCACCCTGGACTCGTTCATCCTCCCCGGCGGCAGTCCACTCAGCGCGCATCTGCATCACGCGCGGACGGTCACCCGACGGGCGGAGCGGTCGGCGTGGGCGGCGGTGCAGGCACACCCCGACGACACGTCGGTGCTACCGGCGAAGTACCTCAACCGACTCTCGGACCTGTTGTTCATCCTGTCGCGGGTGGCCAATCGCGGTGCCGACGGTCCGGGCGGTGACGTCAAATGGGTACCCGGCGGCGGTCGTACCCGTCCCGAAACCCGCAAGACTCACTGAATCTGGTTGATGCTCAAGCGCTTCGACGACGCTGCGACCGGTCGGACTGCCGCGATTCCAGCCAGGACTGGAATGCGGTGACCGCGCCCGGTGCCATCGCCAGCTCGTAGGCGCGTCCCGCCTCGTCGGCGCCCGGGGCCAGTTCCAGCACGATCATGCCCTCGAGGATGTCGCCCTCGGTACCGAACGGACGGCGACGCCGGACGATCTCGATGGATGATCGGGACAGGGTCCGGGTGGGTCCGCGCCGCAGTGAGGTCAATCGGAAGTACCGCAACGCGTCCTCGCTGTAGTGGACGGTGCCGTGGCGCCACCCCTGGTCGTCGGCGGCCGGGAGGCCGCGCAGCAGTACCGGCGTTCCCATCCGGCGCAGCTGACTGAGCCGATAGGCCAACAGGACGCACACGATCAGTGCGACGACCAGCAGGGCGCCTAGCGATACTGCGACCAGTGACACCTCGGGTACCTCCCGGGAAGCGGCCGTGCGGGGCTGTGGTCGATGCGTCGGGCTGTACGCGATCGAGAGTCGACATGACTCGGGGGGTGCGCGGTCGGTTCCTGGTTCCAGGATGCCAGACCGGGATGACCGAGCAGAACGGTAGGTCACCGCGGAGTGCGGTGATCGGCCGTTGAGGGCCGTGCGGGGAAGCTACTTCGTCGCGTGCTCGACCGCGGACAGCCGCGACTGCGCGCGGTTGTAATCGTCGCTGCCCGGTTCGGCGGCCTCGAGTGCCGCCTTCTCGGCGGCGGCGTCGATACCGTCGGACCACTGGGCGGACTCGGCGAGGACCGTGACGGCCTCGCCGGTGACCGACAGGAATCCGCCCTGGACGGCCGCGGAGAGACGGTTGCCGCTCTCCTCGACGATCACCACGAAACCACCCGGCACCAACTGGCCGAGCAACGGCTCGTGGTGCGCGAGGATGCCGAGTTCGCCCGAGGTCGTGTGGGCGATCACGAAGGTGGCCTCACCCGAGTAGAGCTCTTCGTCGGCCGCGACGATCTCGACGTGGAAGGACTTGTCAGCCATCGCGATTCGCCTACTTTCCGGCGATCTTGGCGGCGGCGGCCTCCACGTCGTCGAGTCCACCGCAGCTGTTGAACGCCTGCTCGGGCAGGTGATCGAACTCGCCCTTGCACACGCGGTCGAAGGCCTCGATGGTGTCGTTGAGCGGCACGACCGAACCCGGCTGGCCGGTGAACTTCTCGGCGACGAGGAAGTTCTGACCCAGGAACTTCTGGATACGACGGGCGCGCTGGACGGTGACCTTGTCCTCTTCGGAGAGCTCGTCCATACCGAGGATGGCGATGATGTCCTGCAGCTCCTTGTACTTCTGCAGGATGCGCTTGACCTCGTTGGCGACGCGGAAGTGCTCGTCACCGACGATCGAGGCCTCCAGGATGCGCGAGGTCGACGTCAGCGGGTCCACAGCGGGGTAGATACCCAGCTGCGAGATCGGACGCGAGAGCTCGGTGGTCGCATCGAGGTGGGCGAAGGTGGTCGCCGGCGCCGGGTCGGTGTAGTCGTCGGCGGGCACGTAGATGGCCTGCAGCGACGTGATCGAACGACCCTTGGTCGAGGTGATCCGCTCCTGCAGCTCGCCCATCTCGTCGGCCAGGGTCGGCTGGTAACCCACCGCGGACGGCATACGGCCGAGCAGGGTGGAGACCTCCGAACCGGCCTGGGTGAACCGGAAGATGTTGTCGATGAACAGCAGCACGTCCTGGTGCTTCACATCGCGGAAGTACTCCGCCATGGTCAGCGCGGACAGGGCCACGCGCATACGCGTGCCCGGCGGCTCGTCCATCTGACCGAACACCAGCGCGGTGTCCTGGAGAACGCCCATCTCCTCCATTTCGAGGTGGAGGTCGGTGCCCTCACGGGTGCGCTCACCGACGCCGGCGAACACCGACGTACCGGAGAACTCACGCGCGATACGGGTGATCATCTCCTGGATGAGCACGGTCTTGCCGACGCCGGCACCGCCGAACAGGCCGATCTTGCCGCCCTTCACGTACGGGGTCAGCAGGTCGATGACCTTGATGCCGGTCTCGAGGATCTCGGTCTTGCCCTCGAGTTCGTCGAAGGCCGGCGGCTTGCGGTGGATGCTCCACTGCTCGCCGTCACGGCCGAGGCCGGGGGTGTCGAGGCAGTCGCCGAGGGCGTTGAACACGTGACCCTTGACCACGTCGCCGACCGGCACGCGGATGGAGTACCCGGTGTCGGAGACGGTGGCGCCGCGGACCAGGCCGTCGGTGGGCTGCATGGAGATCGTGCGCACCAGGTTGTCACCGAGGTGCTGCGCGACCTCGAGGGTCAGCGTCTTGGCCACCACGTCGAGGGTGACCTCGGCGTGCAGGGCGTTGAACAGGTCTGGGATCGAGCCGCGCGGGAACTCGACGTCGACGACGGGGCCGATGATGCGCACAACGCGCCCCTCGGCCGAACCCGCCGAGCCCTTCTCGTCGTGCTTGGTGATCGCTGCGGTCATTGTGGTTGGGTCACTTCCTCTTTGGGATCGATGAGTCTAGTTGGCCAGCGCGCTCGAGCCGCCGACGATCTCGCTGATTTCCTGGGTGATCTGTGCCTGGCGAAGCTTGTTGGCCTCGCGGGACAGGTTCGTCGCCAGTTCCTCGGCGTTGTCGGTAGCGGCTTTCATCGCGGTGCGCCGTGCCGCCGACTCCGAGGCCGACGAATCAAGCAGAGCCGAATACACCCGTGTCGCAAGATATTTCGGCAACAGCGCTTCGAGCAGCGTTTCCGCGCTGGGCTCGAACGAGTAATTGCGCGAGGCCTTGTGGATCTCGGCCTCTTCCGGATCGTCGGCTTCGGTCACCACGAGCGGCGCGATCCGACGCACCTCGGGCACCTGGGTCAGCATGCTGACGAACTTCGTGTACACGAGGTGCAGTTCGTCGATGCCTTCGAGGGTGCCCGATTCGTCGGGTCGCTCGACCTCTTCGCCGGAGCCCGCCTCGAACAACTTGACCAGGAAGTTGGTCGCCTCGGCGGCATCCGAGTACTCCGGGGCCTGCGAGAAACCGATCCACGAGTCGGCGAACGCGGTACTGCGGAAGTTGAAGTACCCGACTCCCTTGGACCCCATCACGAACAGGACGGGTTCCTTGCCCTCTTCCTTGACCAGCGAGATGAGCTCACGCGTGGCCCGCAGGACGTTCGAGTTGTAACCGCCGCACATACCGCGGTCACTGGTGACCACGAGGATGCCGGCGCGCTTCGGGTTCTCCCGCTCGTTGAGCAGCGGATGATCGAGCGAACCGGAGTTGCTCGCCAGCTCGGAGAGCACCTCGGTCATCTCGTGCGCATACGGCTTGGCCGCGGCCACCCGCGCCTGCGCGCGGGTGATGCGCGAAGTCGCGATCATCTCCTGCGCTTTGGTGATCTTCTTGGTGGAGTTGACCGACCGGATGCGTGAACGCAGTTCACGAATACTGGCCATGAGCTCTCACCCCTTCCTTACGACGTCGACGGTGGCAGGAGGAAATCACTTGCGAACCGTGATCTCTTCGTGCGCAACGTCCTCGGCGTCCATGGCCGCGGTATCGGCCTCATTGACCACGCGCTTGCCGTCGTGGGTCAGGTAGCTGTTCTTGAACTTGTTGACCTCGGCGACGAGGGCTTCGGCCTCATCGTCGGCGAGCACCTTGCCACCCTCGATCGAGTCGTAGACGCCCTTGGCCTCGTGGTGCAGGTGGCTCAGCAGCTGGGTCTCGAAGTTACGCACGTCCTCGACCGGCACCGAGTCGTAGTGACCCTCACCGCAGAGGTAGATCGAGACGATCTCGTCCTCGACGGAGTACGGGCTGTACTGGTTCTGCTTGAGCATCTCGACCCAGCGGGCACCGCGCTCGAGCTGCGCCTTCGACGCATCGTCGAGGTCGGAGGCGAACGCCGAGAACGCTTCGAGCTCACGGAACTGTGCGAGCTCCAGACGCAGCGAACCGGACACCTTCTTGAGGCCCTTGGTCTGTGCGGCACCACCCACGCGCGACACCGAGGTACCGACGTTGATGGCCGGACGGACACCCTTGTTGAAGAGGTCCGACTCGAGGAACACCTGGCCGTCGGTGATGGAGATGACGTTGGTCGGGATGAACGCCGAGACGTCGTTGGCCTGGGTCTCGATGATCGGCAGACCGGTCATCGAGCCGCCGCCCATCTCGTCGGACAGCTTCGCGCAACGCTCCAGCAGACGGGAGTGCAAGTAGAAGACGTCACCGGGGTAGGCCTCGCGGCCCGGCGGACGACGCAGCAGCAGCGAGATGGCACGGTAGGCCTCGGCCTGCTTGGTCAGGTCGTCGAACACGATCAGGACGTGCTTGCCCTGGTACATCCAGTGCTGGCCGATGGCCGAGCCGGTGTAGGGGGCGAGCCACTTGAAGCCGGCCGAGTCGGACGCGGGAGCGGCGACGATGGTGGTGTACTCCATCGCGCCGGCCTCTTCGAGGGCGGTCTTGACGCCGGCGATGGTCGAGCCCTTCTGCCCGATCGCGACGTAGATGCAGCGCACCTGCTTGTCCGGATCGCCGCTGTCCCAGTTGGCCTTCTGGTTCAGGATGGCGTCGATGCAGACGGCGGTCTTGCCGGTCTTGCGGTCGCCGATGACGAGCTGACGCTGGCCGCGGCCGATGGCGGTCATGGCGTCGATGGCCTTGATGCCGGTGGCCAGGGACTCCTCGACCGGCTGACGCTCGAGCACCGAAGCAGCCTGCAGTTCGAGGACACGCAGCTCTTCGGACTCGATGTCGCCGAGGCCGTCGATCGGGGCACCCAGCGGGTCGACGACGCGACCGAGGAACTTGTCGCCGACCGGCACCGACAGCACCTCACCGGTGCGGGCGACTTCCTGGCCTTCTTCGAGTTCCTCGTAGTCACCGAGGATGACGGCGCCGATCTCGTCTTCGTCGAGGTTCAGGGCCACGCCGAGCACGCCGCCGGAGAACTTCAGCAGTTCGTTGGCCATCGCGCCGGGCAGACCGCTGACGTGCGCGATACCGTCCGACGTGTCGGTGACGATGCCCACCTCGTCACGGGAGGCATCGGCTTCGAACGACGAGACATACTGCTCGATCGCTCCCTTGATTTCGTCTGGTGAGATCGTCAACTCCGCCATGGGTTTTCGTCTTTCTTGCTCGTCTACGAGTGGTTTCGGGTGGTTCGGGGTGGGTGGTGCGCGTCAGCGCGGCAGGCTCGCTGACGCCTTCGCCAGTCGGGTGGCGACATCGGCTTCGATGATCTCGTCCCCGACGGCGACGCGCAGGCCGCCGACGAGTTCCGGATCGATCTCGGTCTGCACCGACATCGTGCGGCCGTAGATGGTGCCGAGAACCGACGCGAGGCGCGCAGCCTGCGCATCGGACAACTCGGCGGCCGAGACCACATGGGCCACCGACTCTCCACGTCGGGCGGCAGCCAGTTCGGCCAGCTGATCGACGGCGACATCGGCCGGCTGCCCGTGCAGCAGTGCGACACTGTGCGAGAGCAGGTACCAGGCGTGCTCGCCGACGTTGTCACCAACGATCTGCTTCAGCAGCTCGGTCCGCTTGGCTGCCGGATGCGTGTGGTCGGCCAGCAGTGACGCAAGCCGCGGATTCTGCTCCAGCAGTCGGGCCACCGCGAACAGATCGTCCTCGGTTTGCTCGATGGTGTTGTCGCGCTCGGCCGCGGTGAGCACGATCAGCGCGTTCTGGCGCCGCAGCGCGGTCACGAAGTCGGCGGTGGTCGACCACCGCTGCTTGACCGCAGACACGAGCACCTCGACGACGATCGGTGAGACCTTGTTGCCGAACAGGTTTCGGACAACCATCTCTTTGCCTGCGGCGTTGTCGTCGTCCTCGGTGAGCTTCTTGCGCAGCACCGGGTTCGCGTTGAGCACATGAAGCACCTCGGTGAGTTCATGACTCGCCGTGGTGAGTGCGGTGCTGTCGCTATCGGTGTTCGCGTCGTCGAAGTCCTTGGCCACCGCGCGAGCGGCGTCGCGGCTCGTCGCCCGCATGGAATGCAGTCCGATGAGGTCGGCGCGATGGGCGACCACATCCGCGGCCGGGCCACCGGCAGCCATGGCCTCGAGTTCGTCGATGGCCTTGTCGATGCTCGCCGACTGGGCCGACGGATCGGACAGGTGCGCGCGGACCAACCGGTCGGCCTCGCCGATGGCGTCGGTGCCGAGTTCGGTCCGTAGCTGCCGAACGAGGTTGGCGCGCACCAGTTCGGTCTGCGCCTTGCCGTGTTCGGCAATGCGCTTGCGCTCGGAATCGGCCTGCACGCGCAGATCCGACTGGATGCTCTCGGCATCCTCGAGTGCACCCGCGTGCAGTTCCGCGGACTCGGTCTTGGCCTTCTCCACCGCCCGCTCGTGTGCAGCCTTGGCGTCGACGACCTTGGCCGCGGCGTCGTCGCTGTCGACGACCTGCTGGTTGATCGTGTCCTGCTGGTTGGCCACCATCCTCTTCAGCGGGGGCAGTGCCCACTTCCAGAGGATGAAGAGAACGACGGCAAAGCCGACCAGCTGTGCAAGAAAAATGTCCACTGTGTTAGTTCACCGTCTCCGTCTACTCGGCCTTACCGGCCGAGACTTTCGTTCCGAGCACCCGTCCGGCCAACGTCTCCGCGAGGCGGCCGACGTCCTGACGTGCGGTTGTCGAGGCGTTGTCGGCCTCAACCTTGAGCTCGGCCGTGGTGTCGGCGAGAGCGGCGTCCGACTCTTCGGTCGCGCGCCGCTTCGCCTCGGCCAGTTCCTCGTTACCCTTGGCCCGCGCCTCGTCCCGGATACCGGTGGCATCTCCGCGCGCTTCCTTCATCGCGGCCCGGTAGTCGGTCTCGGCGTCCTCATAGCTCGCCGCAGCAGCCTTGTTGTCCTCAAGGGTCTTCGCGACTCGCGCATCACGTTCGTCGAGCACCTTGACAATCGGTGGCACGACCATCGTGCGGATGACGAGGAAGACGATCACGAAGATCAACAGACACACGAAGAATGTGGCGTTGGGGATGAGGAAGTTCTCTGCGGCGAGATTCATGATTCGGGTGTTCCCTTGGTCCGTGGTCCTTGCTCAGCAGTCCGGATCAGGAGGTCTGGCCGGAGATCGGGGTGGCGAAGACGAACAGCGCCATGAAGGCCAGGTTGATGAAGTACGCGGCCTCGACCAGGCCGACGGTGATGAAGAACGGGGTGAACAGGCGTCCCTGGGCCTCCGGCTGACGTGCGATGCCGGCGATCAACTGGGCACCGGCGAGACCGTCACCGATACCGGCACCGATTGCGCCGCCACCCATGATGAGGCCGCCACCGATCAACGCGCCCAGACCAATCAGATTGGGATCCATTGAGAACTTTCCTTTCGGGTGATACTGGCAATCGGATTGCCAGGTCTTCAGGTCCCGGCCGGCGCGGTGCCGACCAGGGTCGAGCCGGGTCAGTACGGGTCGTTAGTGGTCATCAGTGATGGTCATCGTCCATCTCCATCGACTGACTGAAGTAGAGGATGGTCAGCAGGGCGAAGATGAACGCCTGGATCAGACCGACGAAGAGGTCGAACGACTTCCACAGGGCGTTGGGTGCCCAGAGGATGTAGGCGGGGAACAGCGCGATGACCGCGAGCATCGTTCCACCGGCGAACATGTTGCCAAAGAGTCGGAGGGAGAGCGAGACCGGCTTGGCGATCTCCTCGATCACGTTGATCGGCGCCAGGCCGATGGCGTGGCCCTTGATGAGGCGCCACGGGTGACCGAGGATGCCTCGGCGCTTCACACCGGCCGCGTGGTACCAGACGAAGACGAAGAGCGCGAGCGCGTAGACGAAGTTGACGTCGCTCGACGGCGTCTTGATGATCTCGCTGGTGATGACATCGCCGTGTTCGCTGGTCGTACCGTACTGGGTCGGAAGAGTGCCGATCCAGTTGGCGATCAGAATGTAGGTGAACAGCGTAACCGCGAGCGGGAGAACGAATCCGGCGATCTTCATGCCGATACCGGCCTCGATCTGCTGGCGCATCTGAACGGTGATCGCCTCCCAGTACAGCTGCACTGTATTGGGTTTCTTGGACGTGAGCTTCCAGCGCAGCAGGAAGGCCAGCAGGATCACGATGACCGCGGCGATCGACGCCGCCATGATCGTGTCGGTGTTGACGGTGAACCCGAACCAGTTGGCCGTGGTGTGATGGCCGACCTCGATCGACGTCTCGGCGAGATTCATCGTGTCCGCGCCGTCGGTGAATACGGTCATAGCTGCTTACGAAGTCCTTTCATCACCGGAATCACCGTGTTCAACACCAGGACAACCTGGCCGAGGGCGAGTCCGAACATCGCGCCCAGCCCGTCGGGCCGGACCAGGAAGGCCGCCGCCAGGGCGAGAACCGTGATGGTCCCGAGGCGGTAGGCAGAGTTGATGGCGAGCAGTTTCTTGCGTGGGTTGTCCGCGTTGGCGACGTTTTCCACCGAGCGGATGACCAGTTTGGCGTTGACGAAGACCAGCACCACACCGGCGAGGAAGAACACCGCGAACCACGGATGACCGAGCGCGATGGCGATTGCCCCGACGATCACGGTGAGGACGCCGGCCATGATCCCTGGGCGCCGGAGCCCGGTGGGAGCGACCGGATAGTAAACGGGAGCGGACTCAGGGGCAGATGCCGTCATGTGCCTCTCCTCAATTCATCGCTGGCCGGGATTGTCCTTCTCCCGGCACAGTGCAGCGGGCGTGCGATCGGCGACGATGTCACCGAGCGTAAGCTCGCAGTTTTCTGTGACCCTACCAATCGCCGTGCAGCACTCACCCAGGGGGTGCGTGCCTCATGGCGGCAGATTGATGCCGGTGCGTACCGACTCGCGTCGTTCGAATGACCGAACGGTGGTGCGAGGTCCTTCGCGCCGACCTACTACAGCAGATAGTACACGGGTTTTTACTGTTGCCTTACCCAGGGGTCAGCAACCCTCCGACCGGACAGGCGATCGACTGCCATTCCGGACGGCCCGGCGCGGTCAGGTCCGTTCGGCATGACCGCTGGTGCGGATCTCGGCGATCCGTCGCTGCAGTCGCGGCGCCATCGTGACCAATAACGCGACGATCAGTCCCGCCCCGAACATCGGCGCGACGACACTGATCGGGAACAGCGTACTGGCCGCTGCGGAGAACGCGAGCACCCCGACCCACAGATAGATGATCAGCGCGACGCGACGCTGCGAATGGCCCAGCTCGAGCAGTCGGTGATGCAGGTGCATCTTGTCCGGGGTGTAGAAGCCGACACCGGCGCGGGTGCGCCGCACCACCGCCATCAGCATGTCGAGCATGGGGACGAACACCACCGCCGCGACCAGGATCAGCGGCGAGAGCAGTGTGAACACGTCGGCCGGGCCGTAGGCGTTGATCGCGATGCGACCCGAGGCGCTCGTGGACGCCGCGGACAGCATCAACCCGATCAGCATGGCGCCGGAATCACCCATGAAGATGCGCGCGGGTGAGAAGTTGTGCGGCAGGAAGCCGAGACACGCACCGGCGAGCGCGGCGGAGATGAGGGCCGGCGGGTAGTAGCTGACGTCACCGCCCTGGTCATGCAGCAGGCCCAGCGAGAACATGCAGATCGCCAGTGCGGAGATCAGCCCGAGACCGGCGGCGAGTCCGTCGAGGCCGTCGACGAAGTTGACGGCGTTGATGGTGGCCACGGTGATGGCGACGGTCAGCAGACCGGCCTGCAGCGGGTCGAGCACGACGGTGCCGATGTCGGCGAACGGGACATAGAGGAGATACCAGCTCACTCCCATGATGACCAGCACGCCTGCGGCGGTGAGTTGCCCGACGAATTTGGTCAGCGCATCCAGACCCCATCGGTCGTCGATGACCCCGACCAGCACGATCACCGTGCCGCTGACGATCACTGCACTCATGTCGTTGGTGTAGGCGAAGCCGCGGGTCAGGGCAGGCAGGTTGGCGGCCAGTGCGATGGCCGCGACCATTCCCGCGAACATGCCCAGACCGCCGAGGCGTGGGGTCGGGATGACGTGGACGTCGCGGACACGAGGCACGGCGACCGCGCCGACGCGGATGGCGAAGACCCGGACCGCGGAGGTGAGCATGAAGGTGACCGCTGCGGCGGTCAGGGCGACCAGCGACAGCTCGCGCAGCGGAACACCCGCTCCCCCATCACCGACCGCGGACAGCGCGGCGAGGTGAGTGGCGGGGTCGAGCGCCCGGGAATCGAACACCGGACAAGGCTACCCGGCGAGCATCTCCGCGATTTGGCCGCGGATCCCGGCGTGTTGATCCCCGTCGGGTGCCGCCCGCAGCGCTGCGACGATGCACTCGGCGACCGCAGGCATGTCGTCGACGCCGAGTCCGGCGAGGACTGCCGCGCTGGTGCCGACCCGCACCGCGGAACCCTGGGCCGGGGGTTGCGTGTCGAACGGCAGGACCGCCTTGTCGACGACGATGCCGGCTGCCGCCAGGCGTTCGGATGCCTGCACACCGGTGAGCCCGAGACCCGAGACGTCGACGACGGCGAGATGGATGTCGGTGCCGCCGGTGACGATCCGCAGCCCGCGCTCGGCGAGTTCGGCCGCGAGTCGCGCAGCTGCGGCGACCATCGTCGTCGCGTAATCCGCGAACTCGGGCGTTCCCGCCTCCCGCATGCAGACCGCCTTGGCCGCAATGGAATTCATCGACGGACCGCCCTGGATGAAGGGATGCACCGCCTTCTGCAGAACGTCGTGGTGGTCGGCGCGCGCGAGGATGATGCCGCCGCGGGGTCCGCGCAACACCTTGTGGGTGGCCAGGGTCACCACGTCGGCGTGCGGCACCGGCGACGGTGCGACACCCGCGGCGGCAAGTCCCGCGGTGTGCGCGGCGTCGACCCAGAGGACGGCCTCGGCGTCGTCGGCGATGGAGCGCAGGGCGGCGATGTCGATGTGTCGCGAATAGGAGGTGGAGCCGGCGACCAGGATGCGCGGTCGATGCACCAGCGCGAGTTCGCGCAGAGCGTCGTAGTCGATGCGTTCGGTGGTCTCGCGCACGCCGTAGTGGATCGGCAGGAACCAGCGACCGGAGAAGTTGGCCCGGGACCCGTGGGTCTGGTGCCCACCCTGGTCGAGGCGCAGCGCGAGGATCGGGTCGCCCTGCTGCGCGAAGGCCGCGTACACGGCGAGGTTGGCGATCGACCCCGACAACGGTTGCACGTTGACGTAGTCGGCGCCGAAGGTGGCGGCGGTCCGCGCGATCGCGAGTCGTTCGATCTCGTCGACGACCTCGCACCCGCCGTGGTACCGCGCACCGGGGTAGCCCTCGGCGTACTTGGTGCCGAGTTCGGTGGCCAGCGCCGCCCGGACCGCGGGACTGGCCGGGGTCTCACTGGCGATGAGCTGCAGTGTCGTCGCGCGTCGACGACTCTCCTGCGCGACGAGGTCGGCGACCTCCGGATCGGTGAGGACGGGCGGTTGAGGTGTCACGGGGCCGGGGTTCACGGGGCTCACGAGTTGACGGTCAGGCTTGCGGAGTCGACATCGAGGACCTCGGCGATCGACTCGACGGATACCGCGCCGACCCGCAGGATGCGCGGCGTCGGCGTGGTGACGTCGACGATGGTCGACGGTTCACCGAGCGTGGCGGGCCCGCCGTCGAGGTAGACGGTGACCTTCTCCGCCAGCTGGTCGCGGGCTTCGTCGACGGTGGTGGCCGGCGGCTGGCCGGACACGTTGGCGCTCGAAACCGCCATCGGGCCCACCTCGCGCAGCACCTCGATGGCCACCGGATGCAGCGGCATGCGCAGCATCACCGTGCCGTCGGTGTCGCCGAGATCCCAGGCCAGCGACGGCGCCTGCTCGACGACCAGGCTCAGCCCGCCGGGCCAGAACGCCTCGACGAGATCCCGCGCAGCGGTCGAAACCGAACGGACCAGTCCGTCGACGGTGTGCCAGGAGCCGACCAGCACCGGCACCGGCATGTCGCGGCCGCGGCCCTTGGCGGCCAGCAGGTCGGCGACTGCCTCGGAATCGAAGGCGTCGGCACCGATGCCGTACACCGTGTCGGTCGGGAGCACCACCAGCCGACCGGCTTTCGCCGCGCCGACGGCCGTGCGGATACCCGCGGAACGACTCTGCGGATCACTGCAATCGAATACCGTGCTCACGCCGCCATCCTTCCACGCTGGCTAGTCCCGACGCCGTCCGGTCATGAAGCGCGGTCGGCCGGTCAGGTCGTCGTGGGCGGCGACGTCGGTGATCTCGGCGATCCCCGCGGCCGCGGACACGACTGCCACCGAGGTCGATTCGTCGTGTTCGAGACCGAAGACACCGCCGGGTCGCAGCAGGTCGGCGATGACGGGCAGCATCGGCACGATCACCGACATGCCGTCGGCGCCGCCGAACACCGCCTCGGCGGGGTCGTGCGCAACCTCCGGGGACACCTCGGTGGTCGTGGGTACATACGGCGGGTTGGTCACGACGATGTCGATGCTGCCGGGGTCGATCGCCGCACCGACCGCCGAGGCGTCGGTGACGTCAGCGGCCACGACGACGACCCGTTCGGACACGTCGCCGGGAGCGTCGTCGACGTTGCGGCGCAACCATTCCAGCGCCTCGGGCGAGCGTTCGACGGCCCACATCCGGGCATTCGGCGCGAGCGTCGCGATGGCGATGGCCAGGGCACCGCTGCCGCTGCACAGGTCGACGATCCGCACGTCGGTGTCGCGGGGCACGTGACGCATCGCCCATTCGACGAGGAACTCGGTTTCCGGGCGGGGCGTGAAGACACCGGGTCCGACGGACAATTCGGCCGGCCCGAACGATGCCGTTCCGACAATGTGCTGCAATGGGATTCGCGCGGCACGCCGGGACACCGCAGCCCGGAAACGTCGTGCCGCCGCGGGGTCGATGTCGTCGAGGATCAGCAGGCGCCCGCGGTCGACGCCCAGGGTGGCGGCCATCAGCCATTCGGCGTCGGCCCGTGCGGAATCGATCCCCGCATCGGTCAATACCGTTCGAGCCCAGAGCAATTCACCATCGATCCGGACCGCACCGGGCGTCGGGTCGGCGGCGTTCACTCGGCCGACAACCGGGCCTGCCGGTCGGCGGCGACGAGGGCGTCGAGCAGCGCATCCATCTCGCCATTCAGCACCGCGTCGAGGTTGTTGGCCTTGAAACCGATGCGGTGATCGGTGATCCGGTTCTCCGGGAAGTTGTAGGTGCGGATGCGTTCGGAGCGGTCCACCGTGCGGATCTGCGCGGCGCGGCCCTCGGCGGCAACGGTTTCGGCTTCCTCCTCGGCCGCCGACTGCAACCGCGCGGCGAGGACCTGCATGGCACGCGCCTTGTTCTGCAACTGGGACCGCTCGTTCTGGCAGGTCACCACGATACCGGTGGGCAGGTGCGTGATTCGGACCGCGGAATCGGTGGTGTTGACGCCCTGACCGCCCTTGCCCGACGACCGGTAAACGTCGATCCGCAGGTCGGTTTCGTCGATCTCGACCTGCTCCACCTCTTCGGGTTCGGGGTAGACGAGCACGCCGGCAGCCGAGGTGTGGATGCGGCCCTGCGATTCGGTGACCGGCACCCGCTGCACGCGGTGCACGCCGCCCTCGAACTTCAGCCGCGACCACACGCCGTCGCGCACCGCCTCTTTCGACTTGATGGACAGCGTCGCATCCTTGTAGCCGCCCAGGTCGGATTCGGTGACGCCGAGGATCTGCGCCTTGAAGCCGTGGCGCTCACAGTATTTGAGGTACATGCGGGCGAGGTCGGCGGCGAACAACGCCGATTCCTCGCCGCCCGCACCGGATTTGATCTCGAGCACCACGTCGTCGGCATCGTGCGGGTCGCGCGGCGCGAGCAGATCGGTGAGGGTCGCGTCGAGTTCGGCGACGGTCTCCTCGAGCGCCGGGATCTCCTCGGCGAACGCCGGGTCGTCGGCGGCGAGTTCCCGGGCGGCGGCGAGGTCGTCGCGCGCGGACTCCAGCCGTCGATAGGTCGCCATGATCGGCGCGAGTTCGGCGAACCGCTTGCCGACTCGTCGCGCAGCGGCCGGATCATCGTGCAGCGATGGGTCGGCGAGCTGCGACTCGAGGCCGGCGTGTTCGGCGAGGATGTCGTCGATCGCCGACGGGGTCTGTGTACTCACCTGTTACCCACTCTCTGTTACTCCCTGTGACCCTTCGAGACGCTCGCTCGTTCCTCGCGGGCTCCTCAGGGAGCGGGGACGCTGCGAGAAAGAAAACGACGCCCGATGGGCGCGCACAGGGCGCGCCGATCGGGCGTCGTCGATACAGCTACTTGGCGTCGGTGCTCTTGGTCCGCTTGCCGTAGCGCTTCTCGAACTTGGCGACGCGGCCGCCGGTGTCGAGGATCTTCTGCTTACCGGTGTAGAACGGGTGGCACTGCGAGCAGACTTCGACGTTGATCCGTCCGTTGTCAGCGGTGCTACGCGTCTCGAAAGTGTTCCCGCAACCGCAGACCACAGTGGTCACGGCGTATTCGGGGTGGATGCCCTGCTTCATGGTTGTCCCTTTCTCAGAGGTCGCCGGGTCACCGTCGGAGGTCGATGGTGTGAACCGGAACCGGACTCGACCGATCAGTATGCCACGGGGTGCCACTCACGCCGAAATCCATCGGTGAACGGGCGCCCGGTGCCGGGCCTGCTGAACGATCCACCTCCCCCAACCTCGGCGGCCGATGTTTCATTCCCGGCCAGACTATGGTTAGGCTTGGCTAACTTGCCCGCCCGGTTCGGGCGTCGGCAGGGATCTGTATCGGCGCGCTTCATCGTCGCAGCGCGGTCGACGTTCATCCGACGGTGCGCCGTCGCCCCGTCCGGGGCCGGCGAAGAGACGTGAGGACCGCATGCGGCCTGAACAACGCACACGGGAACTCCTATGGGACCCCAGCGACGAGAAGAGCAGTTGTGGCGTGGGCTTCATCACACGCAAAGACGGTGTGCCCCGGCACGAGGTGATCGAGAAGGCCCGCGAGGCGCTGTGCTCGGTACCGCATCGCGGCGGCATCTCGTCGCTCGGCGTCGGCGACGGCGGCGGGGTCTCGATGGATCTGTCGGTGCGATTCTTCCGCAAGGTCACCGGTCGGACCGACCTGCGTCTCGGCCGCTTCTGTGTCGGCAACTTCTTCCTCCCGACCGACGAACACGACGCGGATCGCGCGGGACGGCTCATCGAACGGACCATGACCGAGCGCGGCTTCACCGTCCTCACCGTGCGTGACGTGCCGATCGACAATTCGGTGCTGCCGCCGGCCGCCGTCGCATTCCAGTTACCGATCCGCCAATGGGTGTTCGCCGCACCCGACCCGTGTCCGGACCCCGCCGACCTCGACCATCAGGTCCAGCAGGCGCTGCTGCACATCGAGGCGATCGCGTTCGGTACCCCCGGGCTGCCGGGCCTCTATCCGCTGTCGCTGTCGGCGCGCACGCAGGTGCTCAAGGGCCGGCTCTCCTCGCCCGAGGTGATCGACTACTTCAGCGACCTGCGCGACCCGGACCACGCCGTCCACACGCTCTATTTCCACACCCGGTTCTCCACCAACACCGACCCGCATCCGACGATGGCCCAGCCATTCCGGTTCCTGGCACACAACGGAGAACTCAACACCGACAAGAAGAATCGGATTGCGCAGGTGACGGCGGCGACCGCCGCACATCGCGCCGTCGTGCGCCCACCGGGACAGTCCGACAGTTCCCGTCTCGATCAGACGGTGGCCGCCCGCGTCATCTCCGATCGCCTCGATCTCGTCACCGCCATCGTGTCGATGATGCCGCCGGCCTGGGAGAATGACCTGTCGCTGTCGGAGTCGGTACGCGCGATGTTCGAGTACTTCTCCCTCTACGAAGAGAAGAACGACGGCCCGGCGGCGGTCGTGTTCGGCGACGGCATGGTGATCGGTGCACGCCTGGACCGACTCGGCCTGCGCCCGTTGCGAACCCTGGAAACGGCCGAGTACCTGTGCGCATTCTCCGAGGCCGGACAGATCTCGGTGCCGCCGGACTCCGTCATCGCGCGCGGCCGTGTGTCGGCGGGTGGGATGATCTACTACGACCACCGCGAGCATCGCACCTACACCACCGCCGACGCCTACGAAAAGCTCGCGGCGGCACGGGATTATCGCGCCCTGCTGCGCGCCGCAAAGGTGGATCTGGCCGATCTGCCGACGCCGGTGGTGGACACCGCTGAGTCGGCCGAGTCGACACTCTCTGATGTGCAACGTTTCCGCGCGTACTACCTGGACCAGGAGAGCTTCCGCTATTTCCTGGACCCGATGCTGGCCGACAGTGCCGAACGGGTGTCGGCGATGGGTTTCGGTAACGCCATCAATGCGCTGACCGATCTCGAACCCTCGGTGGCGCGGTTCTTTTCGCAGCGTTTCGCCCAGGTCACCAACCCGCCACTGGACAGCATCCGCGAGGCCGACGGCATGTCGCTGCGGGTCGCGCTCGGCGCACGACCGGACCTGCGCGACGCGGGCACCGACGCGGCGGCGCGACCACGCCAGATCGTCTTGCGCACACCAATTCTCACCGCCGCACAACTCGCCCGCCTCGATCAGCAGACGGCCTGCCCGATCCGCCGCTTCGACGCTTGCTTCGCCGTTTCCCCGGAGAGCGACCGCCCAGCCACCGACCGCGCCGCTCTGGTGGCCGCGATCGATCGACTCGGTGACGACGTGGTCGCGTTCGCCCGCACCGACGGCGGCATCGCGATCCTCGACGACCGCGCGATCGGCACCGACCGCGCGGCGCTGCCGATCATCTTCGCCGTCTCCGCAGTCAACCAGCGGCTGATCGCCGCCGGTTTGCGATTACGGGTGTCGCTGGTCGTCGACACGGGCCAGGTCGAGTCGTCGCATCACCTGGCTGCCGTGTTGGGCTTCGGTGCGGCTGCGGTGCATCCGCACACAGTGGCGCGTCGGGCCGCCCAACTGAGCTCCGAGAGCAGTGGCGCCACAGCCATATTCGGCCGTTGGGTGAAGGCGGCCGAGAAGTCGCTGATGAAGACCATGGGCCGGGTGGGATTGTGTACCGCCGAAAGTTACATCGGTGGGGAGTTCTTCGAGCCGAACTTCCTCGACACCGACGACGAGGATCTACGGCGTTGGTTCCCAGACCTGCGCGCACCGGTCGGCGGGGTCGGCCTGGCACCGATCGTCGACGCCCTGATCCGCGCGCACCGGGCCGCCATCGCCCTGCCCGCATCCGCGACCGACAGGGATCTGCCGCTGCTGGGGCTGTTCAAGGAACGCACCGACGGCGCGGGACATTCGTTCGGCGCCATCGCCGTCCGGACCTACGGCGACCTGACCCGCGAGAAGATCTCGTTTGCCACGGCGGTGCGGGAATCGCCGTCGGCCGCCGACACCGACCGCGACGGCGGCCTGCGGTTGCTGACACTGGGCAAACTCGCCGACGCCTACGGCCTGGATGCGGGGGCCTACGCCGACAGCAGCTATGACCGTCTGTCCGACACCGACATCGACGCATTCATCGTCACCGACGCGTACCGGTCGTTCAGCGGGGAGATCACCGCAGCCCGGATGACGCGGCCGAGCGCCCTGCGCGATGTGTTGTCGCTGTCCGCCGACCTGGGCGTCGCGGTGACCGCCGGTGACTTCGCCTGTGCGCTCGCACCGATCGTGTCGACCGACAACGAGGTCACGGTCCGCGGCCTGACCGTCACCTCGCTGGAGAATGCCGGCACACCAGGCGGATTCCATCTCTCCCTCGACGGTGACCCGATCGGCCCGGGTGGCGAGGACCGCGTGCAGGCGCTCGCCGAGGCGGTGGCCGACGTGCTCGGGTCCGGGGTCGAGGTCCTCGATTGCGGATCCGACGGCATCATCGTCGTCGCCGCAGATCGCGCGGCCGCCCAGCTGCGTCGGCTGCGGTCCGCACCGGCCCCCATCGCGCTCACCGATGTTCAACCCGCGCATGAGGTCACCTCGACGTTCGCGTCGGGCGCGATGAGCCATGGTGCACTCGTCGCGCCTGCCCACGAGGCGGTCGCGCACGGCACCAATATGGTCGGTGGCCTGTCCAACAGCGGCGAGGGCGGCGAGCACATGTCGCGCTATGGCACCATCCGGGCGTCGGCGATCAAGCAGTTCGCGTCCGGTCGGTTCGGCATCTGGGCGGGTTACCTCGCCGATCCGATGCTTCGCGAGTTGGAGATCAAGATCGGTCAGGGGGCCAAACCCGGTGAGGGCGGCCAACTCCCGGCGCCCAAGGTGACCGTCGAGATCGCCGCGGCCCGCGGTGGTACGCCCGGCGTGGAACTCGTCTCCCCGCCGCCGCATCACGACACCTACTCCATCGAGGATCTCGCGCAGTTGATCCACGACTGCAAGGCCGCGCGGGTGCGGGTCATCGTGAAACTCGTGTCCTCGGAGGGCATCGGCACCATCGCGGTCGGCGTGGCCAAGGCCGGCGCTGATGTCATCAACGTCGCAGGCAACACCGGCGGTACCGGCGCAGCCTCGGTCGCGAGCCTGCGATATGCCGGCCGCGCCGCCGAGATCGGTCTGGCCGAGGTGCATCAGGCACTGTGCGCCAATGGGTTACGGCAGAAAGTTGTCGTGCGGACCTCCGGCGCCCATCAGACCGGCCGCGACGTGGTCACTTCGGCGTTGCTCGGTGCCGACAGCTTCGAGTTCGGTACCGCCGCGCTGATGATGATCGGCTGCGTGATGGCCAAGAACTGCAACATCAAGTGTCCGGCCGGCCTGACCACCAATCCCGAGGTGTTCGACGGCGATCCGCGGTCGATGGCGCAGTATCTGCTCAACGTCGCGCATGAGGTGCGGGAGACGCTGGCCGGCCTTGGTCTGCCGAGCCTGCGGGCCGCCCGCGGCCGCACCGACCTGCTCGGTCTGCTTGATCATCCGGCGTTGGTGTCGTCGCTGCGCCCGGCGGCACTGCTCGCGCGGATCGATCCGGTCGAGATCATCGACCCGGTGTACGCCGAACGCGACTACGCCATCGACGATGTGCTCGTCGAACAGGTGCGGGCGGGGTTGATCGACGGCGCGAGTGAGCGCGTCGACCTCGTCGCACCGATGCTGGGCAACCGCAACAAGAGTGTCGGTGCGCAGCTGGCCGTCGACCTCGAGCGACTGCTCAATCACGAACTCTCCGCGGCCGATACGGCCGATGTGCCGAGTGTGTACACCGACGATCGCGGGCGGCGCTTCTTCGCGCCGGATTCGGTGCGGGTGGCCACCAGTGGTTCGGCCGGGCTCTCCTACGCCGCGTTCTGCAACGACGGTATGCGCTTGGAGCACACCGGGACCTGCAACGACGGAGTCGGCAAGTCCATGTCGGCGGGCACCGTGATCGTGCGCTCCCCCGGCGGTGGCTCACCGGCGGTCGGCGGCAACGTGCTGATCGGCAACTTCGCGCTGTTCGGCGCCACGGGCGGGCGGTTGTTCGTCGACGGCGAGGCCGGTGACCGGTTCGCGGTGCGCAACTCCGGTGCCACCGCGGTGGTCGAGGGACTCTGCGACTTCGGCTGCGAATACATGACCAACGGCGCGGTACTCAATCTCGGCGGTTACGGCAAGGGTCTGGGCAACGGGATGAGTGGCGGATTCCTCTACCAGTACGATCCGTTGTGCGAGTTGGATTCCCGGATCAGCGCCGATTCCGTCGTCGTCGGCGCCATCACGGGTGTCGACGATCCGCTCGCACCGATCCACCATCACGCCGTCCGGCAGATGCTCGAGATGCATGTGGCCGCAACCGGTTCCGCGTTGGGTACCCGACTGCTGGAGAACTGGGAAACCGAGCGGCACTACATCGCGTACGCGATGCCGCGGGCGCTGGCCGCCTATCAGGACAGCGATGCGCTGGCGGCCACCCTGGGCCACCGGGAACTCCTCGACGAGCTGTCGATGTCGTTGGCGCTACACCAGGTAAGTACCCTCAAGGTCAGCATCCGCAGCGGTGACCCGGTCGCCGGCGGAGTCGTACCCGACTACGGCGCCACCGACAACACCGACATGTACCGTCTGCTCGGCGCCTTCACCGTATTCGAACTCGCCCGGGAGGTGGCGAGCGCCCGTTTGACGCGGTCGGCCACCCGGCCATCCGGCGAACCGGCGTGGACCGAGCAGGCGGTCGCCGCCGGCGCCCGGAACCTGATCCTCACCGAGGACCATCAGCTGGTGTCGCGAGTCGCCCGCTACGCCCGCGACATCCTCGGCGACTACGACACCGGCGATCTCGCCGCGCTGATCGCGGCGAAACGGGTCGACGACTACAAGCAGGCGCTGCGCCTGCGCAACGTGTGGTCGATGGATGCCCCGGCCACCTATGGCTGGATCCTGCTGCAGGACCACAAGAACCGCACCCGGCTCGGCAGCCTCCCGAGCTACGACGAACTCTTCGCCGCGCGAGCCGTGCCCGAGGTGGCAGACGCGCTCCGCCAGACCGCAAAGGCCGGATGATCATGCAACTGCCCTATATTCCCGCCGACGTCCCGTTCACCGGCGACCAGAAGACCTGGCTGGCAGGCTTTCTCGCTGGGCTCAACACGCGGATCGCGATGCCCGCCACCGCGACCGGGAACACCGCCGAGATCGCTGCGACGCCCGCGACCGGCGTCGCCCTGCAGATCGTCTTCGGCAGCCAGACCGGTACCGCCGAAGAGCTCGCCGAGCAGGCCGAAAGCATCGCCCGCACGCAGGGATTCGATACTGCCCGCAGTGATCTGGACGCACTGGACATCGGCGCGCTGACCGCTGTCCGACGACTGTTGGTGATCACCTCGACCTACGGCGAAGGCGAGATGCCCGACAACGCCGGCCTGTTCTGGCAGGCGCTCGCCGCGCCGGACGCGCCCCGTCTCGACGGCCTGTTCTATACCGTTCTCGCCCTGGGCGATTCGATCTACGACGGTTTCTGTCAGGCCGGGAAGAACATCGACGCGCGCCTGGCCGAACTCGGTGCCACCCGGGTGACCGACCGGGTCGACTGCGACGTCGACTACGAGGACGCGGCGTCGGACTGGTTGGCCCGGGCGATACCCGCACTGGCGGCGGTCGATACCCCTGATACGCCGGTGACCACCGCACCCGTCCCCGCCCCACCGACCGCGCCGGGACCGGCAAAGAGCAAGTGGGGCCGCAAGAATCCCTATCCCGCGACCATCGTCGGGAACACCCTGCTGTCCGGACCGGATTCCGACAAGGAGGTTCGACATCTGGTGATCTCGTTGGGCGACAGCGGGATCGCCTATCAGCCGGGCGACGGCATCAGCGTCGCGCCGGTCAACGACGCGACGCTGGTCGACGCGATCATCGAGCGACTGGGGGTGCCCGGCGACACCCTGATCACCGACCGCAAGGCCCAACGGACGCTGACCGAGGCACTCACCCACCACTACGAGATCGCAGTGCCGTCCAAGTATCTCGTCGATTACATCGCGCAGCGCAGCCAGGATCCGGAACTCACCCACCTTGCGTCAACCGGCGACCGGGAAGCGCTCGATGCGTGGTTGTGGGGCAAGGATGTGCTCGACCTGCTCGACGTCGACCCGACGCTGCGAGTCAGTCCGGAAGAGTTGCTCGCCGAGCTGCGGCCGCTGGCGCCACGGGTCTATTCGATCTCGTCGAGTCCGCTCGCCCACGCCGGCACCGTGCACATCACCATGGCGACCGTCCGGTACCGCTCGGATGACCGACAGCGTGGCGGGGTGTGCTCGACCTATCTCGCGGATCGCCGCCCGGAGGGCACCAGCGTCGAGGTGTTCATCTCCACCAACAACTCCTTCCGCCTGCCCGCTGACGACACCAAGGTCATCATGATCGGTCCGGGTACCGGCATCGCGCCGTTCCGCGCGTTCCTGCACGAGCGCTCGGCTCGCGGTGCGCGGGGCGAGAACTGGTTGTTCTTCGGCGATCAGCACCGGGAGCACGACTTCATCTACGCCGACGAGATCGAGTCCTTCGTCGCCGACGGTGTCCTCAACCGGCTCGATCTGGCGTTCTCCCGCGACCAGGAGCACAAGATCTACGTGCAGGACCGGATGGTCGAGCACGGCGCCGACCTGTTCGCCTGGCTGTCCGAGGGTGCCCACCTCTATGTGTGCGGCGACGCCACGCGGATGGCGCGGGACGTGGACGCCGCGTTGCACGCGATCGTCGCCGAGCACGGCGGCCTGAGCACCGACGCGGCACAGGACTTCATCGACAACCTCAAGCGCGACAAGCGATATCTGCGCGACGTGTACTGAACCACCACCACAAAGGAGCGGCAACGATGCCCGAGACACCCCGACCCGACAACCCTCACGGCGGCCCCCACCACGGCGGCCCAGGCGTTGTGCGACCCGCGTGCGGCGACCAGTGCCGCTGTTCGCGTGCGCAGCGCAGCGCCAGTGACCTCGACACCCTCTTGGCCACACCGGGTTTCCACGGATCGTTGATCAGCTCCGACATCACTGAGGTCGCCGGCAGGATGCCGTCGCTCGAGCAGGTCGTGGGCGTCACCGTCGCCGGGCCGGTGCTGATGAACGACGTCGGCACCCACGAGACGCCCGCCGAGATCGGTGGCCCGATCCGCTGCCGGCCGTCGCGGATCACGTTGCGGATCAACCCGGTTCGCCTCGGCGCCGCCCTGGTCACCGAGCCCGCGGCACATGTCCCGCCGACGCTGCGGTTGTTCGACGCCGACGGCAACACCGCGCACGCCACGTACCTGACCGAGCACTCCGATCGGCTGGCATTCGAATCACTCACACTGCGGGCGTCGACCGAGACCATGGAGCGTCCACCGCTGCCGGACCCGGAATTCGGCAGATTCCCCGGGTTGCGCCACGACCCGGACGAACCGGCCAATGACCAGATCGCGCAGTTCGATTCGATTCTCGACGATGGAGGCGTCGGCCGCCGCAGCGGTTTCGCGGCGCTCGCCGACGACGGCGTCACCCGGGTGGAGTCGCGGCGGGTCATCGCCGCCTTCGAGCACGCCGCGCTACTCGGCATGTCGATGACCACGACCACCGCCGCACCCGGCTGCCTGCAGATGCGGCACGATCAGCTCGACGGCGCCCGCGAGCACCGCGGTTCGATGGTGATCGCGTCCGGGAGCTGCCGCACCATGATCAACTTCAACCTCGTCGACCAGTGCTGGGTGACGTGGTCGGACGGGGCCTGGGGCCGCACCGGGTCCATCGAGCTCTACGATCGTCACGGTCGGTGCAGTCTGGTTGCGACGCAGACCGGTTCGGTGAGCGCGGAGACCTTCGAGGCGTGGAACCAGCTGATGTCCGACGTCGCCGCCTGACTCCCGCTCGTCGAAAACGCAAACAGCGCCAGAGACAGGATCTCTGGCGCTGTTCGGTGTTCCGGGATGACGACTAGTCGTCGTTCATGACTCCCGGTGCGTTCTTCTGCACCTGCATGAGGAACTGGACGTTGTTGGGCGTCTTCTTCAGCTGGCTCACCAAGAGGTCGATGGCCTGCTGCGAATCGAGACCCGAGAGGACCCGGCGCAGCTTGTGCACGATCGAGAACTCCTCCGGCGACATCAGCAGTTCGTCCTTGCGGGTGTTCGACGGGTTGACGTCGACCGCCGGGAACACGCGTCGCTCGGCGATCTTGCGATCGAGCTTGAGCTCGGCGTTGCCGGTGCCCTTGAACTCCTCGAAGATCACCGTGTCACCGGTGGATCCGGTCTCGACCAGTGCCGACGCGATGATGGTCAGCGACCCACCGTTCTCGATGTTGCGGGCCGCTCCGAGGAACCGCTTGGGCGGATAGAGCGCGGTGGAGTCGACACCACCGGACAGGATGCGGCCCGAGGCGGGCGACGCGTTGTTGTACGCGCGGCCGAGGCGGGTGATCGAGTCCAGCAGGACGACGACGTCCTTTCCGTTCTCCACCAGTCGCTTCGCACGCTCGATGGCCAGCTCGGCGACCGAGGTGTGATCTGACGGCGGACGGTCGAAAGTCGAGGCGATGACCTCGCCCTTCACCGACCGCTGCATGTCGGTCACCTCTTCCGGACGCTCGTCGACGAGCACCACCATGAGGTGGCATTCCGGATTGTTGGTGGTGATCGCGTTCGCGATGTCCTGCATGATCGTCGTCTTACCGGCCTTGGGCGGGGAGACGATCAGGGCACGCTGGCCCTTGCCGATCGGCATGATCAGGTCGATCACGCGGGTGGTCAGGCGCTCCGGGGTGGTCTCCAGCCGCAGCCGCTGATTCGGGTAGAGCGGCGTGAGCTTGTTGAACTCGGGGCGCTTGCGGGCGGTCTCGATGTCGGTCCCGTTGACGGTGTCCAGGCGCACCAGCGGATTGAACTTCTGTCGCTGGTTGGGCTGTTCACCCTCGCGCGGCACCTTGACCGCACCGGTGATCGCGTCGCCGCGGCGCAGCCCGTTCTTGCGGACCATGTTCATCGACACGTAGACGTCGTTCGGACCGGCGAGGTAACCGGAGGTCCGGACGAACGCGTAGTTGTCGAGGACGTCGAGGATGCCGGCCACCGGCTGCAACACGTCGTCGTCGGCGACTTGCGGCTCGTTCTGGCCACCCGGCGTCTCGCGGTCACGCCCGCGACGACGCTCACGGAAGCGACGACCCCGGCGACCGCGGCCGTCCTCATCGTCGTCGTCGTGGGTGTTGTTCTGGTTGCCGCGCTGACCCTGATTGTTCTGACTGTTCTGGTTTCCGCGCTGCGGGCGGTCGCGGTTGTCGCGGTTCTGGTTGCCGTCACCGCGGTTCTGGTTGCCCTCGCCGCGGGTTTGGTTGCCGTCACCGCGGGTCTGGTTGCCGTCACCGCGGGTCTGGTTGCCCTCGCCGCGGTTTTGGTTGCTCTCGCCGCGGGTTTGGTTGCTGTCACCGCGGGTTTGGTTGCTGTCACCGCGGTTCTGGTTGCGGCCGCGGTTGCGGGTGCGCTGGTCGCCGTCGGTCGAGTCATCGGCCTGGCGATCGTCCTTGCCCGGCGCTTCGGTCGCGGTGGAACCGGTCGCGGGTGCGCTGCCGGCGTCGTCGGCCGCCTCGGCGCGGGTGCGCCGACGTCCACGACCGGACTCGCCATTGTTCTTGGCGGTGTCGGCGGGTCGTTCGTCGGTGTCGCCGATGGTCAGCTGACCTTCGCTCGAGGTCTTGGGCGCATTCGAGGTGGTGGGAGCGGCACTGCCGCCTCCCCCCTGGCGCTCCTTGATCGCGGCGATCAGGTCACCCTTGCGCATCCCGGAGATGCCCTTGATGCCCAGCTCAGTGGCGAGCGCACGGAGCTCGGGCAGCACCATCGCCGCCAGACCGGTACGGCCACCACGGGTGGAAGCGCCGGCCGTCGAACTCACTGCTGCGTCATCGGGAGCGGTGATGAGGTCCGTATCCGTCACGGATTTCCTTTCGTTCCCCGGCAGATCGCAGAACTGCATCGGGGGTCATTGCCACCCCGCCTCACGGGAGGCGGGACTTCGTCCCCGTCTGAGGGTTGTCGATCCTCTGGGGACGGTCTGAAGAATGGGGACCGCTGTGGCGTGTCCGCTGGTCTGTACTCAACACCCTGTCGCCGTCGGACTGGTGACAGCAGATCAGGCGACCGGAGCACCGGACGACGAGATCGGTAATCGGTGAGGAGCACGGCAGAACAAACCTGCGCGGCAAGACCAGTATATGCTATCCCGTTCGCATGATAGGGGCAACACACCGAACTCGCGCGTCCGGTGTCGTGATCGTCCGCGGCCGCACCCCTCGCGGGCACCCTCCATGTGCGCTCCGGACGTCCGGAGCGAGTCGGTCGGGATGAATCTCAGACCCGACCGTGACCGACCTCGACACCGCCGGCGACGGCCACCGTCGACGGCACGAAGCCGAGTCCCACCGCGACGTCGCGGGCCTCGGCCGGTACCGGACCCGCCCCCAGGACGAGCACCGTCGGACCGGCCCCGGACACGGTTGCGGCGAGGCCGCGCTTACGTAGTGCCGCAACCAACTCGGCGGTCTCCGGCATCGCCTCGGCGCGGTAGTCCTGATGCAGCCGATCAGCGGTCGCGGCGTTCAGCGCGGTCGGGTCGGCGGTGAGTGCCACGACCGCGAGCGCGGCCCGGCTCACGTTGAACACGGCGTCGGCGCGTGGCACCGAATCCGGGAGCAGACCCCGGGTGTGCGACGTCGACGATTCGGTGTCCGGGACGAACACCGTCGCGGTGATGTCGGGATGCGCGACGAGGCGCCGCGCGTGATATCGATCACCCGCCGGATCGAACTCGGTCCAGGTGACGACCGCGGACCCCAGGACGCTGGCCGCGGCGTTGTCCGGGTGACCCTCGAACTCGGCGGAGAGTTGCACGAGCTCGGCGTCGTCGAACCGGGCACGTACCCCCGCCTCGGCGAGCAGACCCGACGCCGCGGCGAGTCCCGACACCGCCGCCGCGGCCGACGACCCGAGACCGCGCGAGTGCGGGATGGTATTGACGCAGCGCAGTTTCAGACCTCCGGCGCGCACCCCCGCGTAGTGCAGACCACGAGCGACCGCGCGCGCCACCAGATGGGTGCCGTCCTTGGGCACCTCGTCGGCGGCCTCACCCTCGACCTCGACCTCGATTCCGGCGGCGGTGGTCTCGACGATCAGTTCGTCGTAGAGGCCCAGGGCGATGCCCAGGCAGTCGAAGCCGGGCCCCAGGTTGGCACTCGACGCCGGCACCCGCACGCGTGCGTAAAGCCCAACGGGCAGCACGGCATTCGTGTCGTCGGCGGTGGCGTCCTCACTCATCGTGGTGGTCACGTCGGAGCCGGGTCAGCGGACGCCGAGGGCGTCGGCCACCGCCACCGGGTCCACCGGGATGGCCTTGACCTCGGGCATGCCGGCCAGGGCGGTGTCGGGATCCTTGAGACCGTTGCCGGTGACGGTGCAGACCACGGTGGAGCCGGGCGTGATCCAGTTGTCGGCGCGGGCCGCGAGCAGGCCCGCGACGCTGGCGGCCGAGGCCGGCTCGACAAAGACACCCTCTTTGCCGGCCACCAGGCGGTAGGCCTCGAGCAGCTTCTCGTCGGTGGCCGCGCGGAACTGGCCGCCGGATTCGTCCTTGGCGGCGACTGCCTGGTTCCAGCTGGCGGGCGATCCGATCCGGATCGCGGTGGCGATGGTCTCCGGGTCCTTTACCGGAGCACCGTTGACCAGCGGCGCAGCGCCTGCGGCCTGCACGCCGAGCATCCGCGGGAGCGACGACGCGATCCCGTCGGCGTGGTACTCGGTGTAGCCCTTCCAGTACGCGGTGATGTTGCCGGCGTTGCCGACGGGCAGTGCGTGCACGTCGGGTGCGCGACCGAGCACGTCCACGATCTCGAAGGCAGCGGTCTTCTGCCCTTCGATGCGCGACGGATTCACCGAGTTGACGAGTTCGATCTCGGTGAACTCGGCGGTCGCCTTGCGGGCCAGTTCGAGGCAGTCGTCGAAGTTGCCCTGGACCTGAATGATCTTGGCGCCGTGCATAACCGCCTGGGCCAGCTTGCCCATCGCGATCTTGCCCTCCGGGATGAGGACGGCGCAGGTGATCCCGGCGCGAGTGGCGTACGCCGCAGCCGACGCCGAGGTGTTACCGGTCGATGCACACAGCACCGCAGTCTTGCCGTTGTTGACCGCGGTGGACACAGCCATGGTCATGCCCCGGTCCTTGAAGGAGCCGGTGGGGTTGAGGCCCTCGACCTTGAGATAGACCTCGCAGTCGGTGATCTCGGACAGATGCGGCGCCGAGATCAGCGGGGTGCCGCCCTCGAGCAGGGTCACGACCTTCCAGTCGTCGCCAACCGGCAGTCGGTCGCGGTAGGCCTCGATCAGGCCCGGCCACCGCCGGTGGATTGCAGTGGAGTCAGTCATTGGTCCCTTCCAATCGCAGAACGCTCGACACCTTGATCACGGCGTCCATGTCTTCGAGTGCCGCAACGCATTCCGATTGCGCACGATCGGGGGCCCGGTGGGTCACGACGATCAGGCGCGCCTCGTCCCCGGCCCCCTCCTGCCGGACCGCGGCCAGGCTCACCGACCGCTTGGCGAACTCACCGGCAACCTGCGCCAGCACGCCGGGCTTGTCGGCCACCTTCATCGAGATGTAATACCGCGTGGGCACGTCGTCGATCGTCGCGATCGGCAGCGCGGCATACGTCGATTCCAGCGGGCCGCGGCCACCGTGCACCTTGTTGCGGGCCGCCATCACCATGTCTCCCAATACTGCCGAGGCCGTGGGCGAGCCACCGGCACCCTGACCGTAGAACATCAGTCGGCCGGCGTTTTCCGCCTCGACGACCACGGCGTTGAAGGCGCCGTTGACGGTGGCCAGCGGATGATTCAGCGGCACCAGCGCCGGATAGACGCGGGCCGAAACCCGTTCCTGCCCTTCGCTGTCGCGGATGCGCTCGCAGATGGAGAGCAGTTTGATGGTGCAGTCGAATTTCTTCGCGGCGACCAGGTCGGCGGCGGTCACCGACGAGATGCCCTCGCGGTACACATCGGCCGCCGTGACGCGGGTGTGGAAGGCGATCGACGCGAGGATCGCGGCCTTGGCGGCGGCGTCATAGCCTTCGACGTCGGCGGTCGGATCCGCTTCGGCGTATCCGAGACGTCCTGCCTCGGCGAGGGTTTCGTCGTATCCGGCGCCGGTCTCGTCCATCGCGGAGAGGATGAAGTTGGTGGTGCCGTTGACGATGCCGGCGACCCGCTCGACGGTGTCACCGGCCAGCGACTGCATCAGCGGCCGCACCACCGGAATGGCGCCCGCAACGGCCGCCTCGAAGTACAGGTCGACCTTGGCTTGTGCTGCGGCGGTGGCCAATTCACCCGTGTACTCGGCGAGCAGCGCCTTGTTCGCGGTCACCACGGACTTGCCGCTCTGCAGCGCTGCGCGGATGAGTTCGCGGGCCGGGTCGATGCCACCCATCAGTTCGACGACGATGTCGACGTCATCGCGGGCCACCAGTGCGGCCGGGTCGTCGGTCAGCAGATCCTCAGAGACCTTGCGCGCCTTGGACAGATCGCGTACGGCGACGCCGCGCAACTCGACGGGGGCGCCGACCCGAGAGCGCAGGTCGTCGGCGTTCTCGCCGAGTATGCGCACCACTTCGGTACCCACGTTGCCCATGCCGAGCACCGCCACGCCTATGGTGCGCCCGTTGTCGGGGTTCTGGTTCATTCGGTTACCTCCAAGCTGAGGAAGTCGTCGACGGTTTCGCGGCGAAGAAGTAGTCGCGGGGTCGAATCCGCCACGGCCACCACGGCGGGACGTTGCGCGAGGTTGTAGCGCGAGGACATCGAGTAGCAATAAGCGCCGGTCGCGGCCACCCCGATCAGGTCGCCGGGCGCCAGATCCGACGGCAACCAGCAGTCTTTGATGACGATGTCGCCGCTCTCGCAATGCTTTCCGACGACGCGGCTGACCACCGCGGGTGCGTCCGAGACCCGCGAGACGAGCCGGACGTCGTATTCCGCCTGGTACAGCACGGTGCGGATGTTGTCGCTCATGCCGCCGTCGACGGAGACATAGCGGCGGGTCAGGTTCTTGCCGATGGTGACGTCCTTGACGGTCCCGACCCGGTAGAGGGTGACGGTCCCCGGACCGGCGATCGCGCGTCCGGGTTCGACGGCGAGTTCGGGCATCGGGAGCCCGACCGCGGCCGATTCCCGTTCCAGAATGCCGGCCAGTGTCTTCGCGACATCGTCGATGGGCAGTGGATCGTCGTCGGGGATGTAGGAGATACCCAGTCCCCCACCGAGATCCACGATGTGCAGCTGGGAGGTCTTGTCCACGCCGAACTCGGCGACGATGTCCTTGAGCAGTCCGAGCACCCGGTGGGCGGCGAGTTCGAAGCCGTCCATGTCGAAGATCTGCGAGCCGATGTGGCTGTGCAGTCCGACGAGTCGCAGGTTGTCGGTGGCGAATACCCGCCGGACGGCATCCATCGCGACGCCCCCGGACAGCGCGAAACCGAACTTCTGGTCCTCGTGCGCGGTGGCGATGAACTCGTGGGTGTGGGCCTCCACGCCGACGGTGACGCGGACGAGCACGTCGGCGACGAGGCCACGCTCGCCGGCGAGTGCATCGAGGCGGTCGATCTCGATCATCGAGTCGAGCACGATGTGGCCGACACCGGAGTCCAGCGCCATGGCGAGCTCGTCGACGCTCTTGTTGTTGCCGTGTAACGCGATTCGTTCCGCCGGGAAGCCCGCGCGCAGCGCCACCGCGAGTTCGCCGCCGGTGCAGACGTCCAGCGAGAGCCCCTCGGCCGCCACCCAGCGGGCGATCTCGGTGGACAGGAAGGCCTTCGACGCATAGTGCACCCGCCCGAAGGGACCGAACGCGGCCAGCATGTCGGCGCACCGGGACCGGAAGTCGGCCTCGTCGACCACGAACAGCGGTGTCCCGTAGGTCTCGGCGAGTTCGGTGACACGGGCGCCGGCCAGCCGCACCTCGCCGGTCTCGTCACGAGAAGCGTTGCGCGGCCAGACATTCTGCGGGAGGGTCGCCAGGATTGCCGGGTCATTGGGTCGCTCCGCGAGGTGCGGCGCGGCCAGTTGCTCGGCGTGCCGGGGCCCGGCGGGGTGCGCGTTCACATCCGCTCCGGGGCCGACACGCCGACCAGTTCGAGTCCGTTGGCCAGGACCTGGCGGCTCGCGGCGCACAGCGCCAGTCGGGCGCGGTGGATGTCGCCGGGCTCCTCGTCGCCCTGCGGCAGCACCCGGCACCGCGCGTAGAAGCGGTGGTACGACCCCGCCAGCGATTCCAGATACCGGCAGACCCGGTGCGGCTCACGCAGTTCCGCCGCGGTCTCCACGACCTCGTCGAAATCACCGATGGTGCGGATCAATTCGCCCTCGGCGGGGTCGTCGAGCAGATCGAGGTGGTCGGTGGAGGCCTCGAGCCCGAGGTCGGCGGCGTTGCGGGACAACGCCGACAACCGGGCGTGCGCATACTGGACGTAGTAGACCGGGTTGTCGTTGGACTGCTTACGCAGCAGGTCGAGATCGATGTCCATGTTGACGTCGACCGACGACCGGATCAGCGCGTAGCGGGCGGCATCGGTGCCGACCGCGTCGACGAGATCGTCGAGGGTGATCACGGTGCCGGCACGCTTGCTCATCCGGACCGGGACGCCGTCGCGCACCAGATTCACCATCTGCCCGATGAGGACCTCCACGGTCTCCGGGTCGTCACCGAGGGCGGCGGCACAGGCCTTGAGCCGCTTGATGTAGCCGTGGTGATCGGCACCGAGCATGTAGATGCAGAGGTCGAAGCCGCGGTTGCGCTTGTCGCGGTAGTAGGCGATGTCACCGGCGACGTAGGCGGCGTTGCCGTCGCTCTTGATGACGACGCGGTCCTTGTCGTCACCGAAGTTCGTCGCCCGCAGCCACCAGGCGCCGTCCTTCTCGTACAGGTTGCCGTTGGCCTTGAGTTCGGCGATGCACTCGTCGACCAGTCCCGAGGTGAACATGGAGTTCTCGTGGGTGAAGACGTCGAAGTCGGTGCCGAAGTCGTGCAGGCTCGTCTTGATGTGGTCGAACATCAACTCCACGCCGACCGACCGGAAGGTCTCCAGACGCTCTGCGTCGGGCTGGCCGAGCACGTCGGGGGCCTTGGCCACCACCGCGGCGGCGATGTCATCGATGTAGGCGCCGGCGTAGCCGTCTTCGGGTGTCGGCTGCCCGTTCGCGGCGGCATCCAGCGAGCGGGCGAACCGGTCGATCTGGGTGCCGTGGTCGTTGAAGTAGTACTCGCGGGTGACCGCGGCGCCCCGGGCGCCCAGCACCCGGCCGAGCGCGTCGCCGACCGCGGCCCAGCGGGTGCCGCCGAGATGGATCGGTCCGGTCGGGTTGGCCGAGACGAACTCGAGGTTGATCTTGCGTCCGGCGAAGTCGTCGCCGCGACCGTAGTCGGTGGCGGCGTCGAGCACCGTCGACACCACCGAGTTCTGCGCGGCGGCGGCCAGCCAGATGTTCACGAATCCGGGACCGGCGATCTCGGCCTTGGCGATGCCGTCGCGCGCGGCGAAGGCCTCCGCCAGCCACCCGGCGAGTTCGCGGGGGTTGACACCGAGCTTTTTGCCCAGTTGAAGTGCGATGTTGGTGGCGTAGTCACCGTGGTCGGCGTGGCGCGGACGCTCGACGACGACGGTCTCGGGCACCAGGGATTCGTCGAGCCCGTGCTCGCGGACAACGGTCAGCGTCGCGGCAGCAAGCAGCGCGGCGAGGTCGGCGGGAGTCACGGGTCACCATCCTATTGGCCGAAGCCGGTCCGGGGACAATCGCCTCCGTCCTCGACGCCGCCGAGCGCGGTCTCAGACGTCATGACCGATCAGTAAACTGTGCTTCGCCGCGGGAATCGACCGGGGACGAAATCGAGCGAAAGTGAGCCATGGCAGGCAAAGGCGGGGCCAACGTGCCCAAGTCGGGTAAGCGTCCCACCCGGTCGGGGTCGGTGCCGAGTGCTTCCGGTCGGCACATCGACTGGACCGTCGTCGGGGCTGTTGTCCTGGTGCTGGTGCTGATCGGCGCACTTGTCTGGTACCTGCTGCCACGGTTCCTCGACCAGCGGGAAGCGGAGGGTCTGAAGCCGCAGACGGTCTCCGAGTTCGTCCCGTCCGCGCAGAACCCGGACCCGTCGACGACGATCCCCGGGGTCACCAAGATCTATTACAAGGCGGCGCAGCACGTCGGCGCCGACCAACGGGTTGCCTACGACCAGTCGCCGCCGTTCGGCGGCCCGCACGACGAGGTGTGGGCGACCTGCACCGGGATCGTCTACCCGAATCCGCTGCGGTCGGAGAACGCGGTGCACGCGCTCGAACACGGCGCGGTGTGGATCACCTACAACCCGGACACCATCAGCGACGACGACCTGGACAAGCTGAAGAAGAAGGTGACCGGCGAACAATTCATGTTCCTGTCGCCGTACCCCGGTCTCGATCATCCGATCTCCCTGCAGAGCTGGGGTCACCAACTCAAGCTCGACTCCGCCGACGACCCGCGGATCGACCAGTTCATCACCGCACTGCGCCGCAACACGACTCCCGGTGTGTACAAGGAGAATCCGTCCGAGGCCGCCTACCCCGAGACCCAGGCCGCATGTGCTGCCATCCCGGGCGCCTTCGATCCGAACAACCCGCCCAAGGCGGACGTCGGTCCACCCGGACCCGACGCGGTGAAGATGGACGGGTCGGGCGCCAAGGACGCGACCGACGAGACCATGCCGGCCGCCCCGACCGGATAACCCACCCAGACCGGATAGGACGACATGACCGAGCCGCAGGAAGAGCCAGCCGTTTCTCCCTCGACGGAGGTGTCCACACCGCCGGACACCTCCCGGCGGACGCTGCTCACCGCGTTGGGTGCCATCATCGCGCTGCTGGTCGGCGTGGGGCTCGGGTTGCTGATCGCGACGATGCTGCACAGCGACGACACCGCCGCCGCGGAGGATGTTCCGGCGGCCGATTCGGTGGCCGTCGGCTTCGCCCAGGACATGATCCGCCACCACGAGCAGGGTGTGGAGATGGCCGGGATCGAACTCGACCGCGGCACCGACCCGCAGGTGCGCAGCATGGCGTTCGACATCCTCACCGCGCAGAGCAACGAGATCGGGCAGATGCAGTCCTGGCTGACGCGCTGGGGCTACCCGCTCATCAACCCGAACCCGCCGATGCAGTGGATGGGTCACGATGCGTCGGATCATGGCAGCGCCTCGACCGACGACCACGACCATGCCGATCACGACATGAGCGCGATGCCGGGCATGTCGATGGCGCCGTCATCGACCCCCGCCACCGCCGATGGCGAGGTGCCGCCGATGCCGGGGATGGCGACGACCTCGGAGATGAATCGACTGCGCAGCCTGTCCGGCGCAGCGGCCGACACGTACTTCCTGCAGCTCATGCTGCGCCACCACCAGGGCGGCATCCCGATGATGGAGTACGCCATGGACCCGGCGAACGTCTCGGAGGATTACGTCCGCAATCTCGCGACCGGGATGAAGCAGACCCAGGACAAGGAGATCGCGATCATCACGCAGATGCTCGCGGCACGCGGCGCGCAGCCACTACCGATGAACTGACGGGTTTGGCTCCGCCGGGCGGGTCATTCAGCTGGGTGACGGATGCCCGTGTCGGCTAACCCCGGGCTCGTTCACGACGACAGCACTGGTGTCGGGGTCGATCCGTGAGGAGACTTATCGTGACCAGTCGTACCCCTGCGCTTGCCGGATGCTTCGGCGCGGCCGCCGCCATGTTGCTCTCCGCGTGTGGCACCGATTCGCCGGCGCGTCACGCCGCGCCCGCCACCGTCACCGAGCGGGTGATCGTGACCGACGAGTCGACGGCGTCGGTCCCGTCGTCGCACACGGAGACCTCCCCAGCCCCACTGCCCAGCACCTCCCCCGCCACGACTCTCCAACGGCCCGCACCCGATTCGGCGAGCGCAGTGTCACCGGCCCGCTTCACGAAGGCGCCCGGCGAGTACTACTTCGCCTCTCCATCGCGCAACGTCTACTGCGGATTCCGGCCGGCCAACGGCCCTGGCGACATGCTCGCCTTCGGGTGTCAGACGATGAAAAGCGTTGCCCCGGTGGACGGCCCGGTGTGCCGCAACACCGCCAACAACACGTACCTGGTGACCGTGCAGTGGGGCCGCATCGTGCACCGCTGCACATCGCAGGGCGTCTACATCCCGCAGGATCCGCAGATCCTGGCGTATGGCGAATCCGTGACGATCCGGGGCACCACGTGCGTGTCGTCGACCGACGGCGTCGCCTGCTGGCCGGGCGACCTGCCGGGTTTCCTGCTCTCGCGGGAGCGGAACGAGGTCCTCGGCTGACCCCGACCGTTTGTCGTCAGGTGCGGTCCCACCGCGGCAGCGAGATCGCCGAGGCAACCAAGAAACAGATGGCACCCACGAAGGTGCCGATGGTCGCCACGACCTCGTTCACCGTCTGGCCGGAGATGGTCACGAACGCGCCGACGGCCGAGAACCCGAAGGCGATGCAGCCGAGCAGATTGATCTGGGTGGCCCACCAATCGCGACGGCGCGGCGCCCACCACCATCGTGTCGCGGTCGCGAGGACCATTACCGCGAGCACGCCGCTCACCAGGAACGCCACCGACCCGGCTGCGTCCGGAGTCCAGACGCGACGCCGTTCGTCGGTGATGGTGTCGGCGTGCAGCGCCGCCGACGTACTCACGTTGAAGAGCAGGGTGCCGACGGATTGGGTTGCGGCCGAAAGCCATTCGGTACGGAAATGTCGGCGGCCGTCGACCTCCACGGTGGCGTTGCCACTCAGGGCGAGCTGGATCGTGCCTGCGGCGGTGAAAAACCAGGCTCCGATGAAGAAGCAGACGTTGGCGGCCGAGACCCCGGCCCAGTCGACGAATCCGGGTGCGGCGCCCAAGGCGAAGAGTGCCGAACCGATCATGAAGCCCCAGCACTGCTTCTCCAGCGTCGCCGAGAGGATCGGGTGGGGTCGGCCGAGGGTTGCCGCGTCTGCGTTCACGCCCTCATCCTCATACGTCGGCGCCGCGTCCGCGCGGCATCGAGGGTGCGTGTCCTTGATTCACGCCGGAGCAGGCGTGAAATCCGCGACCACAGGATCCTCGCCCGCCCGCATCGTCACACTCGACCAGTCGGGCACCTCAACCCACCGCTCCCGGCGGTACTCGAGTTCCAGCGGCTCGGAAACAAGGAGTCGTGCATCGTCGGGCAGAGTGATCCGCCCGCCGTCCGCTGCGTGTAACTCGGCCGGACCTTGCGAGTGGTAGAGCGTTCGCGATTCTCGATTGCTCGAGTACCGCACGGCGTAGATCGCATCGCCGTCCGAGGCGCACATCGTCGCGACAAACGGCGCCTCCACCTGGTATTCGACGCGCGCTCGTTCGATACGAGCGACCGTCCGCGCCAGCGCGGGTAACGGGTCGGCGTCGAGACCGTAGGTCAGCGCCAGGAAGAAGAACAGTTCGGTGTCGGCGTTACCGGCGATGTGTGGATAGAGCTCGGGATCGACGTCAAACGTCAGATCTCTTTTCAGCGTGGTGAACCCACCGATCTCACCGTTGTACTGGAACAACCAGCGGCCGTGCGCGAACGGGTGACAGTTCACGCGATCGACGGTCCCGCCGATGGCGGCCGCGCGGACATGCGCCAGGAATGTCCGCGCGCGGATCTGTTCTGCAAGGCGATGCAGGTTGTGGTCGCTCCAGGCCGGACGTTCCTCTCGATACTGGCCCGGGATCTCACGTTCGCCGTACCAGCCGATGCCGAAACCGTCGCCGTTGGTAGGCCACGCATGGTCACGGAACATCGTCGTCAGCGGTGAGCCGGGCAGATACAGCTGTCGGGCTTCGAAGCTTTGATCGACCAGGGAGTGCGACGGTCGAGTGAGCAAGTCCTCGAGCAGGATTGGCGATCCGGTGTAGGCCAGCCAGCGGCACATGGGATCACCGTACTGGAAGATTTCCCGTCCGCACCCGGCATCCGGCGAAAAGCCGCACACCGCCCGGAGTGCGGCAACAAATGTCACAGTGCCCCCGGCAGGATTCGAACCTGCGGCCTTCTGCTCCGGAGGCAGACGCTCTATCCCCTGAGCTACGGGGGCTCAACGGGCGAGAGTCAGCGTAGCGTACGGGTGCCGCCCGAACCCAATCGGGCACCTCACGGCGCGCCGACCGGCACCGACAGTCGAATCGTCGATCCGTTTTCGCCTCGTTGAACCTGCAGTTGGGCCGGAATTCGGGCGCGGAGTTCGTCGACGTGGCTGACCACGCCGACGACCCGTCCGCCCGTGCGCAGTTCGTCGAGCACGCCCATCACCAGATCGAGCGCCTCGGGGTCGAGGGTGCCGAATCCCTCGTCGATGAACATGGTGTCGAGCACACGCCCGCCCGATTCGGCAGCCACCACGTCCGAGAGACCCAGCGCTAGAGCGAGAGAGGCGAAGAAGGTTTCGCCGCCGGAGAGCGTGGTCGTCGAGCGGACGGCGCCGGTGTATTCGTCGCGGACCTCGATCTCCAATCCGCCGCGACGCCCGCGGGGTCCGGAGGCATCGGAATGGACGAACTCGTAGCGCCCCGAGGACATCTGGCGCAGCCGATCCGACGCGGCGACGAGAACCTCTTCGAGTCGGGCCGCCAGCACGTAGGAGTGCAGCGACATCCGACGTGAGTTCTGCCCACGACCGGCCATCAGATCGGCCAATCCGTTGATCTCGGCGTGCCGGGCCTGTACCGGTGCGAGCGCGTCGAGGGCCGCCGAGAATCCGGTCACGCATTCCTCGAGGCCACGTGCGTGATCTGCCGCGACCGCATACGCCTTGGTGGCATGGTCGCCGGCGCGTCGGGTGGCATCGAGGTGGGCCGACAGTTCGGTCATATTCACCGGTTCGAGACGCATCACGGCGGCCACGTCGTCGGCGGCCAAGGTCGACTCGGCAGCCGCCCGGGCCGTGGCGGCCTGCTCGATCAACTTCTCCCACTCGGCGATTCGCTTCGACGTCGCGATCGCCGCGCGGACCGCAGCGACGTCGTCGAATCCCGCGTCGGTGCAGCTGCCGGCCAGCCGCTCGGTCGCATCGTCGCGTCGCCGTCGAGCACGCACCAACTCGGTGCGCGCCTCGCGCATCCGCGCGGCCCGGGCACAGAGTTCGGTGAGCTCGGCGCGTCGTTCGGGAACTCCGATACGCCCGCCGGTGGCCTCGCTAACGTCGGCGTCCAACGCGGCGAGCGTCTCGGTGAGGGTCTGCTGCCGCTCGCGGAAACCGCTCTGATCGGCGTCGATCCGACCGCGTTCAGCGCGCCAGGCCTCGGCCTGCTCCTCGATCGACGCCAGCGCCTGCTCGAGTTCGGGAATGCGTTCCGCCGAACGCGTAGCCTGCGCCAATTCGTCGGTGACACAAACGAACTCGTTACCGATCTGATCTGCGGTGGCGTCGCCGACGATCTCGTCGAGATTGGTCCGACGCTCGGTCAGCGTCGCCACTGTGCCCGCCGCACGAGAGTGGTGCTCGCCGGCCTTCTGCGCCGCCTTCGCCGCGGCGGACTCCTGCGCCTCCCCCACTCGAGCGATGTCGGACACCGCCGGCGCAGGGTGCTCCACGGCACCGCACACCGTGCACGGCACGCCGTCGGCCAGTTCTCCGGCCAGTTCACCGGCCATGCCTGCGAGCCGACGTTCCCGGAGGTCGACGAGCGTCTCACGTGCGGCGACGTCGGCCGACCGGGCGTCGAGCAGTCCTTGCTCGGCCGCCCGCAACTGCTCGATCACCTCGGTCCGCGAGGTCAGCGCGGCGCTGACCTTCTCCAGACGCCGACGTTCGGTTGCCAACTGCGGCAACGATGCTCGTGCCGCCTGCGCCTGGGTGAGCGCGGTGGTCGCCGCGGTCCGTCGTTGCGGGAGATCCGCGAGTTCGCTCTCGAGGACCGCGACCCGTTGCTGCCCTCGTGTCATCTCCGTACTGATGCGTTCGAGGTCGCCGACGATGGACGCGCGCTTCGTGACCCGCTCGGCGAGCGGACCGAGTCGGCCGACTTCGGCGGTCCAGGCCGCAATGGCCGCATCCACTGCGTCGTCGTCGGCATCGGCCACCAGTCGCGCGCCGTCGTCGGTGGCCGACAGCGTGGATTCAGCTCGGGTGCAGACCTTTTCAGCCTTCTGCAGGTCGGCGGTCGCGGTGTCGAGATCGTCGAGGAGCGGGGCGATCGGTGCCGCGCGGCGTGCGCCGGCGAGCGCCGTGGCCGCGCGTTCGAGGTCCGCTGCACCGGCGGCCAGTTGCTCGAGCCGTTCGGCTGCCTCACACCCGCGACGGCGCAGGGCGGTGTGCTTCTCCCCCTCTGTGTGGGCGGCTCGCGCGGCGTCGAACGCGGCCGCCGCGGCGGCCGACTCGGCGCGGGTCCGGGCCTCGGTCGCGCGTGCCTCGTCGAGGCAGTCCTGTGCCCAGTCGAGGTCCGGATCGGCCGTTGCCGCCCCACCGAGAAGATTGATCTGCGCGATCAAGTTGTCGACGACGGCGGACTGAGTGGTCAGCGCATTCGCGCTCGTCCGCGCCCGCTCCCGGAACCAGTCCTCGACGCCGCCGAACCGCTGGGTGTCGAACAGCCTCTCCAGCAATCGTTCCCGGTCTTCGGACGTGGCCCGCAGGAACCTCGCGAACTCGCCTTGAGGCAGCAGCACCACCTGGAAGAACTGCTCGGCGCTCATCCCGAGGAGATCGGTCACGACGCCACCGATCTCTTGCAGTCGGGCCAGGTTGGGCCCAGAATTGTCAAGCCAGACAAGGGTTCCGCGGGCCTTGACGGTGGTGGTCCCGTCGCCGCGCTTCTTGGGCCGCTGGTGGTCCGGCGATCGGGTGATCCGCAGACGCCGTCCGTTGATGGTCGCCTCGAGTTCGACCTCGGGAACCCGCTCGGCGGGAGCATGATCGGAGTGCAGTCGACGATTGATGTCACGCGCGCCGGGCACCCGGCCGAACAGGGCGAACGCGACTCCGTCGAGCACGGTGGATTTTCCCGCGCCCGTCTGGCCGTGCAGCAGGAACAGGCCGTCGGCGGCCAACGCATCGAAGTCGATCTCGATGTCGTCGGGGAACGGCCCGAATGCGGTCAACCGCAGGCGGTGCAGTCTCATGCCGAGTCCGCAACCATCGACTGGATATCGAAGAGGGCCAGTTCGGTGTCGGCACCACCATCGGCTTCGGGTTCCCCGACCACCGCCCGCAGTGCGGCATCGACCAGCAACCGCTCACTCGACGACGGCCGGTCCCGGACGTCAGAGATGAAGGCGCAGACGATCTCATCGTCGGGGCGTCCGTGTACCCGCGCACGGTAGTCGACCGCGCCGATCGTCGCGGGCCGTTCCCATTGCACATGCACCGCGTGTGGAAATCGTTGCCGCAGACGGCGCATGGCGTCGACCGGACGGACGGCATCGGTGAGTGTCGCCTCCACGTAGTGGTCTTCGGCGGCGAGATGGACGTCGTCGGTGAGCAGATCGTCGAGGGTGCCGCGCAGCGACGACAATCCCCGTACCGGCGGCAGCTCCCGCTTCCGGACCTCGGCGAGCCCGTCGGCGTCGAGGTCGACGATCCACACCGACTTGTGATCGGAGCGCTCACCGAACGAGTACGGCAGTAATGACCCGCTGTACCGCACGGACTCACTGAGCTGTTGCGGCGAGTGCAAGTGCCCGAGGGCGACGTAATCGACTCCGGAGAAGACCTCGGCGCCAACGGTTTCCACGCCACCGACGGTGATCGACCGTTCCGACCCAGAAGCCAGTGCTCCGACGACGAAGGCGTGCGCGGCCACCACCGACCGCACGCCACGGTCGGTGACGTCCGCCCGCACCCGGTTCATCGCCGCAGTGAGGACCGCGGCGTGGCTGCGCGCCTCGTCGACGCCGAGTTCGGTTCGCGCCGTGTCGGGTTCGAGATACGGGAGACCGTAGATGGCGACCTCGCCGTGCTCGTCGGAGAGCAGCACCGGAGCGTCGATGGCCGCGATCGAGGTCCGCAGGTGCAGCCCGCCGGCCGCGGCGAAACCCGATCCCGCGCCGAGCCGCGTCGGCGAGTCGTGGTTACCCGAGGTGAGCACGATCTGCGCGCCGGCGGCCGCGATCGCGGCGAGCCCACGGTCGTAGACCGCGACGGCGTCGGCCGGCGGGACCGATCGGTCGTAGATGTCGCCCGCCACCACGACCACGTCGACGGATTCGTCGGCGACGATCGCGGCCAAGTCCGACAACGCCCGGGCTTGATCCGCGAGCAACTCGACACCGTGGAACGTTCGTCCCAGGTGCCAGTCGGAGGTGTGCAGGATTCGCATGAACAACACCGTACGAGGGGGGTCCGACAGACTGTGGGAGGCGACGCCGGTCGAGCATGCCACGACGCCGGTCTCCCTGGGGAAACCGGCGTCGTGGGGCGTCGTGAGGCGTCGTGAGAATCCGTCAGACGGTGTGCACCTGGCCGTCCGCGGTGGCATCGGCGGCAGGCACGGGTGCCGCCGGCCCGGCCTGATGTGCGGGCTTCACCAGGAACAGCGTGGCGACGACGCCGAACAGCAACGCCACGGCGGGCAGGAACAAGGTCTGCCCCATCGCGGTGGCGAAGCCGTCGCGGACGAACTCCGGCAACTGCTCGACGTGGCTACCCTGCTCCTGGCTAGCCATGCCCGGCAGCTCGGCGGCGAGTCGCGTCTGCATCAGCGCACCGACAGCCGCGGATCCGAGGACCGAACCGATCATTCTCGTGGTGTTGTACACACCGGCGCCGGCGCCGGCCTGCTGCCACGGGAGGTTACGGGTGGCCGTCGCGGCCAGCGGCGCCCAGATGCCGGCCGAGGCGACACCCATCAGCGACATCGGGATGATCAACTGCCACACCGGGGTCTCCGGCTGCGCGATCACGCCCAACCACGCCACCGAAATGGCCATCAACAGCAACGACGGCGCCAGGATCAGGCGCGGGTGCACCTTGTCGAGGACGCGACCGACGATGGGCGCCAGGATGCCGGTCAACACCGCCATCGGCACCATCACCAGCGCCGACCGCGTGGGCGACATGCCGCCGACCAACTGCAGGAAGAACATCGCGGGAATCATGATCCCGGACATCGCGAAGCCCATCGAGGCGATGCCGATGTTGGACAGGGAGAAGTTGCGGTCACGGAACAGCGACAACGGCACCAGCGGTTCGCGCTTGATCCGCGACTGCCAGAAGATGAACAGGCCGAGCAGGATCAGGCCGACGCCGATCAACGCCCAGATCCAGCCGTTCCAGTCGTACTTCTCGCCATCCTGGATACCGAAGACCAACGCGGACAGACCAACTGCCGAGAGCACCACACCCAGCCAGTCGAATTGGTGATCGTGGGTCTCGACGTCGGGCACGAGCATGTGCGCAAGAACAAGGCCGACGATGCCGACCGGCAGGTTGACGAAGAAGATCCACTCCCAGCCGAAGCTGTCGGTCAGGATGCCGCCGAGCAGCGGGCCGACGAGGGTGGCGACACCGGCAACGGTGCCCCACACGCCCATCGCGGCGCCGCGCTTCTCCGGCGGGAAGATCCGCGTGATCAGCGCCATCGTCTGCGGGGTGATCAGCGCGGCACCGACACCCTGCAGGGCACGCGCGGCGATCAGCATCCCGATGGTGGTCGAGAATCCGCACCACACGCTGGCGATGGTGAAGACGATCAGCCCCAGTTGGTAGACCTTCTTGGGACCGAACTTGTCGCCGAGGCGGCCGGTGATCAGCAGTGGTACGGCATAAGTCAGCAGATACGCGCTGGTGACCCAGACGATGCCGTTGACGTCGGTGTGGAGTGCGGCCTGGATCTGCGGCTGGGCCACGGCCACGATGGTCATGTCGACCAAGATCATGAAGAAGCCGACGCAGAGCGCCAGCAATGCGGCCCAGGGATTCTTGGTCACCTGGGCGGGAGATGTGCCTGTGGTCATCGGTCGTGTGCTTTCTGAAGTGCGGTTTCGGGGTTGCTCGTGGCGTACTTCGCGTGGAAGTCCGGATCGTCGAGCCAGTCGATGGTGGAGTTCTTGAGTCGGTCGACGAGGTCGTCGAGCCAGTCGATCTGCGTGCGCATGGTGGCGATTCGGCAGCCGGCGTCCAGATAGAACATCTCCGCCTGCCCCTGTGCCCTGGCCGCATCGGTGGCCTCGACGATCTCGGCGAGATCGGTCCGCATGGCATCAAGCCGCTCGCCGAGCAGGTCGATCACCCGCATACGTGGCAGGCCATGCGCTTCCGACAGCGCCAGGTACAGCTCGGGATACTCGACCGGATGCCGGGCGAGGATCTGTTCGAGACTGTCGCCGAGGGCTGTGCGACCCGCGTCGGTGATCGCGTAGACGGTGCGTTCGGGCCGATTACCCTCGCGCTGCACGTCGTACACCTCGATCAGTCCTTGCGACGCCAGCCGATCGACGGTGTGGTACATCGTGCCCGGCCGGAACTTGGCCAGGCGGTCCTCCCGTCGTTCAACGGTGGTCTGGAACATCTCGTAGGGATGCATGGGCCGCTCCGCGACGAGGCCGAGCACCAGCACCGCCAGCGGCGGCAATGATCCACAGTCCTTGGCTCCCATGACACCCTTCAATGGTCCGGTCCAAATATTCCACGTGGAATATACCTTGCCGAGCACTCTGCGCCAAGTGACAGTGTCGATCACTACTGTGGGGACCATGAGCACCGACGCCACCCCCGGCAGCGCACAGGAGCAGGGTGTCTACGTGATGTCCGGACAAGACTTCGTCCGCGACACCAAATACATCGAGACACGCATCACCCGCGACGGGCGCGACGGCTACCCCACCGAAGCCGGCCGATACCGCCTCGTCGCCGCCCGCGCCTGTCCGTGGGCCAACCGCACGATCATCGTCCGCCGCCTCCTCGGGCTCGAGGACGCCATCTCGATGGGGCTGTGCGGCCCCACCCATGACGCCGACTCGTGGACCTTCGATCTCGATCCCGGTGGCCTCGACCCGGTCCTGCAGATTCCGCGCCTCAAGGACGCCTACGAGAAGCGCTTCCCCGGCTACCCGAAGGGCATCACGGTGCCGGCGGTCGTCGACATCCCCACCGGCGAGGTGGTGACCAACAACTTCCCGCAGATCACCGTCGACTTCGAACTCGAGTGGACCGACTTCCACCGCGAGGGCGCGCCGGACCTCTACCCCGAACGACTTCGCGCGGAGATCGACGAGGTCAGTCACGGCATCTACACCGAGGTGAACAACGGCGTCTACCGATGCGGTTTCGCCGGCAGCCAGGACAGTTACGACAAGGCCTTCGATCGCCTGTTCACCAAACTCGACGAAGTCTCCGAACGGTTGTCGACGCAGCGCTACCTGGTGGGCGACACCATCACCGAGGCCGACGTGCGGCTGTTCACCACCCTGGTGCGGTTCGATCCGGTCTACCACGGGCACTTCAAGTGCAATCGGAGCAAACTGTCGGAGATGCGGGTGTTGTGGGCTTATGCGCGTGACCTGTTCCAAACCCCCGGCTTCGGCGACACCGTCGACTTCGCGCAGATCAAACGCCACTACTACGTGGTGCACAAAGACATCAATCCCACGCAGATCGTGCCGGTCGGGCCGGACCTGACCAACTGGCTCACCCCGCACCATCGCGAGGAACTCGGCGGCCGTCCGTTCGGTGACGGCACGCCGCCCGGACCACCCAAACCTGCCGAAGTCGTCCCCGCCGAGGATTGGGTGCCCAGCAATGGTTGACGTGTTCGGGCGCAAGTCCGCGGATTCCACACCCGCAGGCAAGGAACAGAAACCGCCGACCAAGGCCGTCGAGGTCACCGGCGGCCTCATCGACCGCGCTCAGCAACTGCAGGCACCGGCGGTCGCCAAATACGTGCAGAAGATGCGCGCCAAGTACCCCGACGACAGTCCTGCGCAGATCATTCGGCGCCTCGAGAAGCGCTACCTCACCACGGTCACCGGTTCCGGCGGTGCCGTCGGCGCGACCGCGTCGGTGCCGGGTGTGGGCACCGTGACCGCCCTCGGCGCGATGACCGCCGAGACCGCACTGTTCCTGGAGGCCTCGGCGCTGCTTGCCCTCTCCATCGCCGAGGTGCACGGCATCCCGGTACACGAGTCGGATCGACGCAAGGCGCTCGTGTTGGCGGTCGCCCTCGGTGAGGAGGGTGTGGTCGCGCTCGGCCGGTTGGTGGGTACCCGCGGCGGCGCTCTGCGACGCCTGGGCACCGCGACCATTCCCGGCGGACGCCTGAACTCGTTGAACACGAAGCTGGTCAACATGGTGGCCAAGAAATACGCACTCAAGCGCGCACCGCTACTGATCGGCAAGCTGATGCCTGCCGGGATCGGCGCCATGATCGGTGGCGTCGGTAACCGAGCGCTGGGCAAACGGGTGATCGCCAACGCACGCGTGGCCTTCGGACCGCCGCCGCCGCTGTGGACGATCGACGGTGAGGTGCTCGGCGAGGACATGCCGACGTTGCCGCGGCGACGGGGCCGGTGACGACCACGCTCCAGACCGACCCCGACAGCCGCACCACCCCCGGTTCCTCCACACCCGATACCGATCGCCCGCGCCGCTGGATTCGGCGATTGGCCGCCGAGTGCTGGCAGCACCGCGCGCTGGTGATCGTCACACTGACGGTGACCGGGATCGCCGTCGCGGTGGATCTCGTCGCTCCGCTGCTGGCGAAGGCGGCGATCGATCATGCGACGGGCGCGGTCGTCGGTGGGCCGTCGATCGCACTGATCGTCGGCGCACTGCTCACGTTGGCCGTCGTCCGCTACCTGTGCCAGTTCAGTCGACGACTGACCGCAGGTCGGCTCTCGATCAACGTGCAGAACGGGCTGCGACTGCGCCTGCTCGACACCCTGCTGCACCTCGACGGCAACGCGCAGAATCAGATCCGCACCGGACAGATCGTGTCCCGGTCCATCTCCGACCTGCAGATCGTGCAGGGCCTGCTGGCGATGGCCCCGCTGTCGGCGGGCGCCGCGGTGCAGGTGGTCATTGCGATCGGCATCATGGCTTTCCTGTCCCCGCTGCTGACGTGTATCGCGCTGCTCATCTTCCCGCTGGTGGCCATCGTCGTGTTCCGCACGCGCCGAAAGCTTTTCGCCGCAACCTGGTCGGCGCAACAAGCTGCCGCCGACGTCGCGCAGCACGTCGAGGAGACCGTCACCGGGGTCCGCGTCGTCAAGGGCTTCGGTCAGGAACGCCGCGCCGTCGACGAACTCGTCGGACTCGGCCGACGGCTCTACATGCTGCGACTACGCGCAGGCAAGCTCAACGCGAGGTTCGCGCCGACGATGGCCGCCATCCCCCAGTTGGGCATGGTCGCGGTGATCGCCGTCGGCGGCTGGCTGACCATGCACGGGCAGATCACCGCCGGTACCTTCCTCGCCTTCACCACCTACGTCGCGTCGATGACGGCGCTGGCCCGACTGCTGACAAACCTCATCGTGAGCGCCCAGCTGGCGCGCGCCGCGGTCGACCGCGTCTACGACGTCGTCGACCATCCACGGGACCCGGCCGAACACAACACGGCGGCGGTTCCCGATGGACCGCTCGGCCTGCGGCTGCGCGATGTGTCGTTCGGATTCGACGGGCGCGACGTGCTGCGCGGCATCGACCTGACCGTGCAGCCCGGGGAATGCGTGGCGGTCGTCGGACCACCCGGCTCCGGAAAATCCACCCTGGCCGACCTGGCCGGTCGCTACTACCGGCCGGATTCGGGTGTGGTGGAACTGCTGTCGTCCGCCGACGCATATCCGGTCGATCAGCTCGCACCCGACTCACTACACCGGGCGGTGTCGGTGGTGTTCGACGAGCCGTTCCTCTACTCCGACACCATTGCTGCCAACATCGCGCTCGGACCCGACTCCGCGGTGCCCTCCGGCGACGACCCGCGCCTGCTTGCAGCCGCGGCCGCCGCCGATGCCCTCGAGTTCATCGAGGATCTCCCCGACGGGTTCGACACCGTGGTCGGCGAACGCGGCCTCACCCTGTCAGGTGGGCAACGGCAGCGAGTCGCGTTGGCCCGCGCACTCTATGCGGAGTCCCGGGTGCTGGTCCTCGACGACGCGACCTCGGCCGTCGACGCCACCACCGAGGTGCGCATCCTGCGGCAGTTGCGCGACGAGCGCCGCACGATGCTGGTGCTGGCACATCGCCGCTCAACACTGACCCTCGCCGACCGGGTGGCCGTCCTCGAGGAGGGCCGCATCGTCGATGTCGGGACCGTCGCCGAGCTCGACGAACGCTGTGATCTGTTCCGGTCGTTGATGGCCTCGGCCGACCCCGCGGCGGCGGGTCGACGGCCCGCCGTCACCGCGCTGCCCGACGCCCCGTCGCTCGACACCCTGTGGCCGCCGGTCACCGACCTGCGTCCACCCGACGATCCGATGGCCGCGCGCCTCCCCACCCCGGCGGGCGGCGCCGGGCGGCCCCGCGGGCCGGGTGTCGGTGGCGCCACCGCACTGGGCTCGATGCCCGCAACCCCGGAACTGCTCGCGGCCGTCGATCGCCTGCCACCGGCCGACGAGGACCCGCGCGTCGACATCACGGCCGCGCGAGCGGAGAACCCGAATTTCTCCCTGCGCGGACTTCTCCGACCCGTCCGCTGGCTGCTCATCGTGACCATCGTCGCGATCTCCGTCGACACCCTGACCGGGTTGGTCTTCCCGACGCTGGCGCGGACGGTCATCGACGCGGCGGAACGGTTCGACGAGTCCACGCTGTGGACCGCCACCCTCGTCGGCGTGATCGTCGTGGTCATCGGCTGGGCCGCATCGGCAGCGATGACGCTCTACGCCACCCGCGCGGGCGAGCGCGTGCTCTACGGCCTGCGTGTCCGCAGTTATGCGCACCTGCAGCGCCTCGGCCTCGACTACTACGAGCGCGAACTCTCCGGCCGCATCATGACGCGGATGACCACCGACGTCGATGCGCTGTCGACCTTCCTGCAGACCGGGTTGTCCTCGGCGGTGGTCGCGGTGCTGACCCTCGTCGGTGTGTCGGTTGCGCTCATCCTCACCGACGCCGTGCTCGGCGCGCTGATCCTGCCGGTCTTCCCGGTGCTCATCATCGCGACGCTGGTGTTCCGGCGGATCTCGTCGCGCGCCTACACCCGATCGCGGGAACTCGTCAGCGTCGTCAACGCCGACTTCCAGGAGAACATCGCCGGCATCAAGACGACCCAGACCTACCGGCACACCGCTCCGGCAGCGGACCGCTTCACGCGCCGCACCCTGGACTGGGTGCGGGCGCGGATGACCTCGCAGCGGGCCATCTCGGTCTACTTCCCGTTCATCACCCTGATGTCGGATCTGGCGACCGCCGTGGCCATCGCCGTCGGCGCCCATCAGATCGGCCAGGGCTCGTTGTCCGCGGGCACGTTGGTGGCATTCGTGCTCTACCTGTCGATGCTGTTCGGTCCGGTGCAGCAGCTTTCGCAGGTCTTCGACGGATATCAGCAGGCCGTCGTCGGGTTGCGGCGCATCGCCGACCTGTTGCGCACGCCGAGTTCCCTGGTGCGTCGCGATCGCCTGGCCGACGTGCCCGTCTCCGGTTTCGACGGCCGCGCCGACCTCGAGGCCGTCACCTTCCGCTATTCGGGGGCCGAGCGCGACGCGCTGTCCGAGGTCGACCTGACAATCCCGCCGGGCACGTCCCTGGCGCTCGTCGGCAAGACCGGCGCGGGTAAGTCGACCATCGTCAAACTGCTCGCCCGGTTCTATGACCCCACCACCGGTGCGGTCCGCATCGACGACACCGACATCCGCGACTACGCACTCGACGACTACCGACATCGGCTCGGCGTCGTGCCGCAGGAGGCGCACCTGTTCACCGGCACTGTCGCCGACAACATCGCCTACGGGCGACCGGACGCCGACCGCCAGGCGATCGCCGACGCCGCCCGCGCGGTCGGGGCCTCGCGGATGATCGCCGGTTTGCCGGGCGGAATGAATCATCCGATCGGCGAGCGCGGGCAGGGTTTGTCGTCGGGCCAGCGGCAACTTGTCGCGCTGGCACGCGCCGAACTGGTCGATCCGGATCTGCTGTTGCTCGATGAGGCGACCGCGACTCTCGACCAGGCCACCGAGTCGCTGGTGCTCGCCGCCGGCGAGGCGGTGACCCGACGTCGGACGTCGGTCATCGTCGCGCATCGGCTCGCCACCGCCGCGCGCGCGGACCGGATCGCGGTGATCCACGACGGACGTGTGGTCGAGTTGGGAACACATCAGGAGTTGCTGGCGTTAGACAACCGGTACCGCGCGTTCTGGGACGCTGGTGTCGCGCCCGACGCAGACGGTATCGCCACCGCCGGAGATGGTGATCTCCGATGAGATCGGGGCCGGACAACGACGTCGGGTGAGATACGTCTCAGCGGGCCGTGAGATAGGACTCACGTAGGTAGCAAACCGTGAGGTCCGACGCACAGCACGTTCTTTACCCGCGTACCATCGGCAGGTGGTTCACGTCGGTCTTCACAAGGGACCAAAGGCGTGAGTTGGCGACCCGACACCAGAGGGAATTGAGGCGAGTAACCGCTGTGAGCAGTTCGATTTCGGATTTCGGACAAAATACGTGGCTGGTAGAGGAGATGTACCAGCAATACAAGGAGGATCCCGCATCGGTGGATCCGAGTTGGCACGAGTTCCTGGCCAACTACGACCCCGCGACGGGGTCGACCGCCAACGGGAACGGTTCCGAGCAGGCCGCCGCCGCCACCAGCGCCCCTGCCAAGACCTCACCCACCAAGTCCGAGGCCCCGAAGTCTGCGCCGGCCAAGGCCGCCGCCCAGCCCAGTAAGCCGGCCCAGTCCAGCAAACCCGCCGCCCCCGCGAAGTCCAGCAAGCAGGTCACCCTTGACCAGCAACCCGCGACGCCCACCCCCGCGCGTAAGTCCGGACCGGCCAAGGAGTCGGTGGCCACCAAGGCCGCATCCGGTCAGAGCAACGCCAGCCGCGACGGCTCGGCCCGCTCCCAGAACAAGCCGGCCCCGGCCACCCCGGCGGCCGGTGCTCCCTCCTCCTCCGAGGACGAGTCGAAGGTGCTGCGCGGCCCCGCCGCCGCCATCGTCAAGAACATGAACGCCTCGCTGGAGGTGCCCACCGCCACCAGCGTCCGGGCGATCCCGGTGAAGGCGATGATCGACAACCGCATCGTCGTCAACAACCACCTCGCGCGCACCCGCGGCGGCAAGATCAGCTTCACCCACATCCTCGGCTACGCCATCGTCCAGGCGATCAAGGCGTACCCGAACATGAACAACCACTTCGCCGAGGTCGACGGCAAGCCCAACGTCATCACCCCCGCGCACACCAACCTCGGTCTCGCGATCGACCTGGTCGGCAAGAACGGTCAGCGCTCGCTGGTCGTCGCCGGCATCAAGAACTGCGAGACGATGGGCTTCGCCGAGTTCTACGCGGCCTACCAGGACATCGTCCGCCGCGCCCGCGACGGCAAACTCGGCGCCGAGGACTTCGCCGGGGTCACCGTCTCGCTGACCAACCCGGGCACCATCGGCACCGTGCACTCGGTGCCGCGGCTGATGAAGGGTCAGGGCGCCATCATCGGCGCCGGCGCGATGGAGTACCCGGCCGAGTTCCAGGGCGCCAGCGACGAACAGATCGCCGAACTCGGCGTCGGCAAGCTGATGACGCTGACCTCCACCTACGACCACCGCGTCATCCAGGGTGCGGAGTCCGGCGACTTCCTGCGCACGATCCACGAACTGCTGCTCGACGACAAGTTCTACGACGAGATCTTCACCGCGTTCCACATCCCCTACGAGCCGATCCGCTGGCGCCGCGACATCCCCGCCGGCCTGGTCAACAAGAGCGCCCGGGTGCTGGAAATCATTGCGGCATACCGCAATCGCGGCCACTTGATGGCGGACATCGATCCGCTGATGATGGACAGCGACGCCCGCGCCAGCCATCCCGATCTCGACATCCTGACCTATGGGCTGACCCTGTGGGACCTCGACCGCACGTTCAACGTCGGCGGCTTCCAGGGCCAGGAGAAGATGACGCTGCGCGAGGTGCTGGCGATCCTGCGCGACGCCTACTGCCGCCACATCGGCGTCGAGTACACCCACATCATGGAGCCGGAGCAGCAGCGCTGGATTCAGGATCGCGTCGAGGTCAAGCACGTCAAGCCGCCGGTCGCCGAGCAGAAGTATGTGCTGTCCAAGCTCAACGCCGCGGAGGCCTTCGAGACCTTCCTGCAGACGAAATACGTTGGGCAGAAGCGGTTCTCGCTGGAGGGTGCGGAATCGGTCATCCCGATGATGGATTCGGTGATCGACCAGAGCGCCGAGCACAGCCTCGGCGAGGTCGTCATCGGCATGCCACACCGCGGTCGCCTCAACGTGCTGGCCAACATCGTCGGCAAGCCGTACTCGAAGATCTTCTCCGAGTTCGAGGGCAACCTGAATCCGTCGCAGGCCCACGGTTCGGGTGACGTGAAGTACCACCTCGGCGCCGAGGGCAAGTACTACCAGATGTTCGGCGACAACGAGATCACCGTCTCGCTCACCGCCAACCCCAGCCACCTCGAGGCCGTCGACCCGGTCCTCGAGGGCCTGGTGCGCGCCAAGCAGGATCTCCTCGACGACGACGGCCAGTTCTCCATCCTGCCGCTGATGCTGCACGGCGACGCCGCATTCGCTGGTCAGGGCGTGGTGGCCGAGACGCTGAACATGGCGATGCTGCCCGGCTACCGCACCGGCGGCACGGTGCACATCGTCGTCAACAACCAGGTCGGCTTCACCACCGCACCCGAGCACTCACGCTCCACCGAGTACTGCACCGACGTCGCCAAGATGATCGGTGCGCCGATCTTCCACGTCAACGGCGACGATCCCGAAGCGTGCGTGTGGGTCGCCAAACTCGCCGTCGACTACCGCGAGGCCTTCCACAAGGACGTCGTCATCGACCTCGTCTGCTTCCGCCGCCGCGGCCACAACGAGGGCGACGACCCGTCGATGACCCAGCCGGCGATGTACGACGTGATCGACACCAAGCGCGGTGTCCGCAAGTCCTACACCGAAGCACTGATCGGTCGTGGCGACATCTCGACCAAGGAGGCCGAGGACGCTCTCCGCGACTACCAGGGTCAGCTCGAGCGGGTGTTCAACGAGGTCAAGGAACTCGAGAAGTACCAGGCCGAGCCGAGCCCGTCGGTGGAGTCCGATCAGGTCATTCCCACCAAGCTGGTGACCGCGGTCGACAAGGACACCTTGGCGGCCATCGGTGACGCGTTCGTCAACGTGCCCGACGGTTTCACCCCGCATCCGCGCGTGAAGCCGGTCCTCAAGCGTCGGCACGAGATGGCGAGCGAAGGCGGAGTCGACTGGGCATTCGCTGAACTGCTGGCGTTCGGATCGCTCGTGATGGAGGGTCGTACCGTCCGGTTGTCCGGCCAGGATTCGCGTCGCGGCACGTTCACCCAGCGCCACTCGGTGCTCATCGACCGCGAGAACGGCTCGGAGTACACCCCGCTCAATCATCTGAAGCCACTGACCGGTGAGAACAACGACGGCCGCTTCATGGTGTACGACTCGCCGCTCTCGGAGTACGCCGTGGTCGGCTTCGAATACGGCTACTCGGTGGGCAACCCCGACGCGCTGGTGCTGTGGGAAGGCCAGTTCGGCGACTTCGTCAACGGCGCACAATCTGTGATCGACGAGTTCATCTCGTCCGGTGAGGCCAAGTGGGGGCAGCTGTCCGACGTCGTGCTGCTGCTGCCGCACGGGCACGAGGGCCAGGGCCCCGACCACACCTCGGGTCGTATCGAGCGATTCCTGCAGCTGTGCGCCGAGGGCAACATGACCGTCTCGGTGCCCTCGACGCCGGCCAGCTACTTCCATCTGCTGCGCCGTCACGTGCTCGACGGGATCAGCCGCCCGCTGATCGTCTTCACCCCGAAGTCGATGCTGCGCAACAAGCTTGCGGTCTCGCCCGTCGAGGACTTCACCGACGACAAGTTCCGCTCGGTCATCGACGATCCGCACTTCGCAAAGGGCGACGCCGACCGCAGCAAGGTCAAGCGCGTGCTCCTGGTAAGCGGCAAGCTCTACTACGAGCTCGCCACTCGCCGCGAGAAGGAGAACCGCGACGACGTCGCCATCGTCCGGATCGAACAGCTGTTCCCGGTGCCGCACCGTCGTCTGCGCAACACCCTCGAGCAGTACTCGAACGCGACGGACTTCGTGTGGGTTCAGGAAGAGCCGGCCAACCAGGGTCCGTGGCCGTTCCTCGGCCTGTGGCTGCCCGAGGTGCTGCCGGATGTCCTGTCCGGGCTGCGGCGCATCTCGCGTCGTCCGATGTCGGCACCGTCGTCGGGCTCGAGCAAGGTCCACGCGGTGGAGCAGCAGGAGATCCTCGACGGAGCTTTTGAGGAGATCTGAGTTCTTCTGTCAGTACGGTTTTCGAACGGCGGGGACCCACAGGGTGCCCGCCGTTCGGCATCTCCCTGGGCACCCCCCACCCACAGCAACCAAATCCTCGCCCACAGCAACCACTTCCCCGCCCACAGCAACCACTTCCCCGCCCACAGCAACCAGATCCTCGCCCACAGCAACCACTTCCCTGCCGACAGCAACAACTTCCCCGTCGACAGCAACCACTTTCGCGCCCACAGCAACCAGATCCTCGCCCACAGCAACCGCCTCACAGCACTCGACAGTCTCCCGCCTACCCAGATCCCCACGACCCGATGGATCCGATCGGTGTTGTGATGCGTCCAAAGAAGTATGCGAACATCCACCGCACTGGTCGACAAGCGTCTCCTCCGACGACAAGAGGCGCTCGAGCGCAGCGGCATGACGGCGGAGGCTTTCGATGCCGAGTTCACTCGTCTCCACGGAGACCTCTACCTGCCTCGCTCGACGATCCTCACCCCGGAAGAACGGATTCGCGAGGCGTTCGAGAATGGTCCGCCAGGCTCCGTCGTCGGCGGTACCGGCGCGGCCGTCCTACACGGAACATATTGGTATGAACGGGATTTCAACGTCGAGCTAGTTCGAGGACCCGAGGCGGGTAACCGCGGGGTGCGGGGGCGTCGGGTCCGGCGGACCGACTTGAAACCCGACGACGTCACCGAACTCAACGGTATCCCCCTGACCGTCGTCACCCGGACGGCATTCGACCTGGGACGACGCGGAACGGAATGGCAAGCACTCGGCTCACTCGACTCGCTGAACCGGGCAACGGGCTTCTGCCCCGACACCGTCGCCGAGTACGCGGCCGAGTTCAACGGGTACCGCGGTGTACGACAACTTCGCTACTTGCTTCCCCTCATCGATCCGGGCGCCGAGTCCCTGCGCGAGAGTTGGGTACGCCTGCTGATCATCAAGGCCGGGCTACCGCGGCCGCAAACCCAGATCGAGGTCGCCGACGACTACGGATCAGTGTTCGCCCGTATCGATCTCGGCTACGAGGAACATCGCGTCGGGATCGAATACGACGGCGAACCATACCACTCGACGGAGAATCAGAAGGCGCGAGATGCCGCGCGCGACGAGCATCTCAAGGATCTGGAGTGGATCATGGTTCACGTCGACAAACACCGCCTGCGCACCGACCCGTGGGGAATCATCGAGGAAACCGAGACAGCCCTACGGCGGCGCGGTGGATATTTCTGATGCTGGGATAGCGCCCGGGGGTTGCTGTGGGCGCGAAAGTGGTTGCTGTGGGCGCGAAAGTGGTTGCTGTGAGCGCAGAAGCGGTTGCTGTGGGCGCGAAAGTGGTTGCTGTGAGCGCAGAAGCGGTTGCTGTGAGCGCGGAAGTGGTTGCTGTCGACGAGGAAGTGGTTGCTGTCGACGAAGAAGTGGTTGCTGTCGGCGCGGAAGTGGTTGCTGTGGGTGGGGCCTATGTGGGGGTGGCGGGGACCGCCGAGGCCAGGGCGGGGAGGGCGGCGGTGATGAGGGCGAGCAACTGCTCACGGGTGATGACGGGATCGGTGAGCCAGCTGATGGTGGTCTCCTCGACGAACGAGATCCACCCATAGACGGTCACCTCGACGACGGGGGTGACCGCGATCCCCAACTCGGGGGCGTGGGCGAGGACGCGCGCGGCCATCGCGGCGCGAGTGTCGTCGAAGATCTCCCGCATCGCGGCGTCGGCGCTCGACGATCCGCGCATGAAGGCGGTGTAGGCCGTGCGGTTGTCGCTGACGTAATCGACGAACGCCGACATCGAGCCCGACAGCATCAGCAGCGGATCACCCAACGACGGATCCGGTTCGGTGCAGGCAAGCATCTCGGTGGCCTGGGCCCGGGCGATGGCGACGTGGAAGTCCTGCTTGGACTCGAAGTAGTGAAAGAGCAGCGCCCGGGACACCCCGGCCGCCTCAGCAATCGCATCGATCGTGACCTGTTCGAGCGGCCGATCCCCCACCATCGTCAGCCCGAGGCCGATGAACTGGTCGCGCCGGGCCTCGGGTGACATGCGGGTGCGCTTGGCGCTACGCACCGAACTCGGCACCGACACTGCCAGGCCTCCCATCGTCGCTGTTCAGTCCACCGTAGTGCGCTATTGACCAAAGTTCAACAACCTATTGACGGTCGTTCAGTAGGACTCTATGGTGGTGACCATGACAACGAACGATGTACAGATCGCGATCATCGGGGCCGGGTTCTCCGGCTTGGGCGCAGCCATCAAGCTCACGCAGAACGGCTTCGACGACTTCGTCATCCTCGATCGCGGCACCGACTTCGGCGGCACCTGGCGCGACAACACCTACCCCGGCGCGGCCTGCGATGTGCCGTCGCGCCTCTACTCGTACTCGTTCGCGCAGAATCCGAGCTGGTCGCGCACCTACTCCCATCAGCCGGAGATCCACCGCTACATCAACGGCGTCGCCGACCGGTACGCGATCGGCGAGAAGACGCGGTGGCGCACCGAGGTGACCCAGGCCCGATGGGACGAGGCAACCCGGCAGTGGACCCTGGACACCGAGCGCGACGGGGTGACCACGCAGGTGCGGGCACGATTCCTCGTCGGCGCCGTCGGTCCCCTGTGCGAGCCCAACCTGCCCGACATCGAGGGCTTCGACACGTTCGGCGGCACCATCGTGCACTCGGCACGCTGGGACAACGACAACGACTACACCGGCAAGCGCGTCGCGGTGATCGGCACCGGCGCCTCGGCCATCCAGGTGGTACCCGAACTCGCCAAGACCGTCGCGCACCTCGACGTGTACCAACGAACCGCTCCGTGGATCGTGCCTCGCACCGAGCGGGCCTACTCGGGCGCGGAGAAGTGGGCGTTCGCCAAGGTCCCCGGATTCCAGAACGCGATGCGCGGCGTCGTCTACGGCCTCAACGAGGCCACCGCGTTCGGATTGACCTACTCGCCGTCGGCCCTCAAGCCGGTCGAGCTGATCTGCCGCGGCAACATCGCCCGCAGCATCCGCTCGGCCGAGCTGCGCACGAAGGTCACGCCCTCCTTCCAGGTCGGCTGCAAGCGCATCCTGCGGTCCAACGACTGGTACCCGGCGATCGCCCGGCGCAACGTCGACCTGATCACCGACCCGATCGCGTCGATCTCGCCGACCGGGATCGTGACCTCCGACGGCGTCACTCACGACGTCGACGTGATCGTCGTCGCCACCGGCTTCCACGTCACCGATTCGCCGGTGTTCGACAAGATCATCGGCGTCGACGGCCGTAGCCTTGCCGGGGTGTGGGACGAGATCGGCATGCAGGGCTACAAGGGATCGTTCATCAACGGGTTCCCGAACATGATGCTGATGGTCGGGCCGTCGACCGGTCTGGGTCACACGTCGATGGTCTACATGATCGAGTCGCAGCTGAACTATCTGGTCGACTTCGTGAAAACCGCACGCGCCCAGGACCTCACGCGGGTCGAGGTCCGGCTCGACGCCCAGCGGGCCTACAACGCCGACATCCAGCACGAGATGCGCAACAGCGTGTGGGTCAACGGCGGCTGCGCCTCCTGGTACGCCGACAAACACGGCAACATCACCACCCTGTGGCCGGGCTTCACCTTCAACTTCCGAAAGATCACCCGCCGCTTCGACATCGCTGCCTACGATGTCCTCCGACGCACCACCAGTTCGACACCCGCAACGACGGCCCAAGCAACCGAAACCGTCTCGGTCACCGCCTGATTCGCCACCCGAGAAAACAAAGGACAGTGCACATGAAAGACTTTCGCGACAAGGTCGTCGTCATCACCGGCGCCGGCTCCGGTATGGGCCGCGACCTCGCCGTCAAGATCGGCCGCATGGGCGCCAAGCTGGCCATCTCCGATCTGAACCCCGACGGCCTGGCCCTCACCGAGAAACTGGTGGCCGAGACCGGCGCACCGGTACACGCGCAGATCCTCAACGTGGCCGAACGCGAGGCGGTGCTCGCCTACGCGGAAACCGTTGTGGCGCACTACGGAACCGTGAACGTGATCTTCAACAATGCCGGCATCGCGCACCACGGCGACATCGAGCACATGGAGTTCAAGGACATCGAGCGCGTGATGGACGTCGACTACTGGGGTGTGGTCAACGGCACCAAGGCATTTCTGCCGCACATCATCGCCTCCGGCGACGGGCACATCGTCAACACCTCGTCGCTGTTCGGCCTGCTCGCCGAACCCGGTCAGGCGGCCTACAATTCGGCGAAGTTCGCCGTGCGCGGGTTCACCGAGGCGCTCAACCAGGAGATGATCGTCGCGAAGCACCCGGTCAAGGTGACCTGTGTGCACCCCGGCGGCATCAAGACCGCCATCGCCCGCAACGCCACCGCGTCCGGCGACAACGATCAGCAGAAGTCTGCGGAATTCTTCGACCGCTATCTCGCCCGGATGAGTTCGGAGGACGCGGCCGACGTCATCATCGGCGGTGTCCGGAAGAATCGAGCGCGGGTGCTCGTCGGCACCGACGCGAAGCTCCTCGACCTGTGGGTGCGCATCGTCGCCTCCGGCTATCAGGGCATCGTGGCGCGCGTGACGGGCTGGGCACTGTCCAAGGCACGGTAACGCCAACCTCGCGGCACGGTAGGGCAAACCCCGTGGTGCGGCTAGCCGTTCACAGTCCGTGTTCGGCCAGCCACCCATTCGCCAGGTCGGCGGGTTTCGCGCCGGTGATGGCGCGCCGGGTCAACGTGGCGAGGTCGGCGGTGGTGAGTTCGCCGGCGACCTTGTTCACCGTTTTCACCTCGTCCCGGGAAAACGCGGCGTCGCGGTAGATCGGCACCAGATCCTGCGCCCGCGTACCGGCGACGGCGACGGTCCGGATCTCCCCCGCGCCACCCGCATCGTCGCCGGCCACGTCGAGCGGCGTCAGGATACCGACGGCGGTGCCCGCCGCAACCCGCGACAGGACGTCGGCCGTCGACGAAACCGTCTGCACCGCACCGAATCGGCAGCCGGCCGCGGAGGTCGCGCCGATTGTGGCGGCATCGGGACTGCCGGTCACCACGACCGGGAGCCCGGCGGGCAGCCGACCACAGTCGGCGAGGTCGGTCACCTGCGCATGCTCCGCCGTCCGGGTGGCCACGAACACATGCGGCTGCGCCGATACCATCGTCGGATCTCCCACCGAAACCCCCTGTGGCAGAGCCTTGTTCAACTCCTTATAGACCTCATCGGAGCTCACCGGGGTGGCCTGCGGCGCCAGTTCCGCAAGCAATCGGCCACTGAAGGCGGGGAACAGATCCACGGTCGCGGTGTCCATCTCATCGAGCAGCGTCCGGTCGTCGCCGGTGCGAACCTCCGACGACACCGCGCTCCCGGCGTTCCGTAGCGCTCCGGCATAGATCTGGGCCATCACCTGCATCGTCGGGGTGTCGGCCGCCCCCATCACCAGCGCATGGTCCTCGGCGGCCGTCGACTCCGAGCAACCGGTCACCACCGCGGCCACCGCCATCACCAGCAGCATCGCCACCCTCGCCCGTGTGATCACCCGACCCACGATAGGTCATCGCAGATCACCCGCGCCCCACCCGCGGCGGCTACCCGCGCCCCACCCGGGCGGCTAACCGCCGGTGGCGATGAACCCGGCAATCGAGTCGGCGATCAACTGCACCGCGATCGCCGCCAGCAGCAGACCCGCGACCTTGGCGAGCAGGGTGATCCCGCCGACGCCCAGCACCCGGATCAGGAACGTCGAGTACCGAAGGACGACCATCACGATGAGGTGCACGGTGATGATGGCCGCCGCGATCGCCACGTACCCTCCGGCGTCGCCGGCGACGGCACCCACCCCGACGATCACCGCGGCGATCGCGCCGGGACCGGCGAGCAGCGGGGTGCCCAACGGCACGAGCGCGACGTTGACGTCCTCACTCGCCTGTGGAGAGCCGGCGTTACCGAGGCCGGTCAGCAGTTGCAGCGCCACCAAGAGCAGCAACAACCCGCCGGCGCCCTGCAGGGCGGGGATACCGATGTGCAGGTAATTCAGGATCGCTTTGCCACCGACCGCGAACACGCTGATGACCAGCAGACTGACCATCGGCGCCTGCCAGGCGGCGCGGCGTCGGTACTCCGGGGACCGAGTGCCCACAAGACTGAGGAACAGGGGGATCTGCCCAGGTGGATCCATGATCACCACCAGTGTGATCACGGTCGTCGTATAGACCGTCACATCGAAGGGCACCCGGTGATCTTACGAGTAGCATCAGTCCACGTGCCCTCGATGCCGCATCTCCGTCCCGGCGCTCTGGTCCCGCCGCGGCGCGAGAAACGTCCGCTACCGCGCATTCCCGTGCCGGTCGCCCGGGCGATCGTGGACTGCGCGGTCTACGTCGAGGGGCAACGACAGCCGGGGCGGGTCACCTACACCGACGCGCTCAAACAGGTCCGCGAGTCCGGTGCGGGATTTGTGTGGCTGGGCCTGCACGCCCCCGACGACGCCCAGATGGCCCATGTCGGCGCGGTCTTCGGGCTGCACGAACTCGTGGTCGAGGATGCGGTCAACGCGCACCAGCGGCCCAAGCTCGAGATCTACGACGACGTGCAGTTCCTGGTGCTACGCACCGTGAAGTATGTGGACCACGATTCCATCGAGCAGGCGAGCGAGGTGGTGGAAACCGGCGAGATCATGATCTTCGCCGGGCCCGACTTCGTCGTCACGGTCCGCCACGGCGACCACACCCACTTGTCCGGGCTGCGGCATCGTCTGGAGACCAAGCCCAACCGCCTGGTGTTGGGTCCCACCGCGGTGCTGCACGCGATCGCCGACCTCGTGGTGGACAGCTACCTCGCGGTCACCGAGGAGATGGAAGACGACATCGTCGCCATCGAGCAGTCGGTGTTCAACAAGCAGAAACGCTGGCTCGACATCGATCCCGTCTATCTGCTCAAACGCGAGGTGCTCGAACTGCGTCGTGCCGTCACCCCGCTGACCGGTCCACTGGCCCGCCTCACCGCCGATAACACCTTGGTACCCAAGGAAGTTCGACGCCGCTTCCGCGATGTCGCCGATCACCTGTCCACGGTGGTCGAGCGGGTGGTGGAGTACGACGAACTGCTCACCTCGCTGATCGACGCCGCGGCCGCGAAGGTCGGCATCCAGCAGAACAGCGACATGCGCAAGATCTCGGCGTGGGTGGCTATCGGTGCGGTGCCGACGATGGTGGCCGGCCTCTACGGGATGAACTTCGATGTCCTCCCGGGCATGCACGACAGCTTCGGGTTCGCCATCGTGGTCACCTTCCTGCTGATCGTCTGTGTCGGGCTGTGGGCGGTCTTCCGCCGCCATCACTGGCTGTAGTCCCTATAGCTTCGCGCCGGCACGCTGCGGATCGGTGACGTCGATGCCCGCCTCCCGCCACGCCTCCCGCAGCGCCGGCGCCCCCTTCAGCCGTACCCAGGCGGCCTCGTTGGCGGTGATCGGGATCGCCAGCAGGAAACGGACGGCGTCCATCGGCTCGGGCAGCGGGCACTCGCCCAGTTCGTCGGCCTCAAGCAGGAACGCGGTACACGTCGCCCCGTCCCAGGTCGGCTCGGACAGGTCGAGCAGCGCGTCGTCGGTGAGGATCAGTCCCTCCACTGCGGGCGCCGCGGCGACAGTCGCCATCCGCCGGGGCAGGCCCGGCATCGCAGTGCCGCCCCGCATCCGGACAACGATCTCCGCGCGCGGTCCCCGCACCGGATCGGGATTGAGGTCGCCCGGATCCGACATCGGATGCCGGGAACAACCCACGGTCGCGTAGACGACAGCGTCGCCGACCGCGAAGCGCAGCACGTCGATGGGCTCGACACCGAGAAACGTCACCGACGCCCGTTGCGGTTGCGCGCCGACACCGTCGACGACGAAGGTGCTGACCTGATCGGAAACCGCGTCGCTCACGCCGTCCACCGTAGGCTGTGCGACCCGCTAGCCTGTATGGGTGGTGCGTGTCCTGGCGGTCGCCGACGAGGTCGTGGAGTCTTTGACCTACGGCGTCGGAATCGAGGGGCGGCCGGATCTCATTCTCGGCGCCGGGGATCTGCCCTTCGACTACCTCGAGGTGCTGTCATCGTTGTGCGACGCGCCCTGCGTGTTCGTGCCCGGCAATCACGACCGTGACCTGCGCGGCTTCCGGCACGGCCGGGGAGGCTGGACGCGGTCCGGACTGCCGGTGGCCGATCCCGGTCCACCGGGCGCGATCAACGCCGACGGCCGCACGGTCACCGTCGCGGGGCTCCGCATCAGCGGACTCGGCGGGAGTCGGCGCTACAACGGCGGCCCCAACCAGTACACCGACACGACCCAGCGGCTTCGGTCGTGGCGGCTCGCGTGTGCCCGTCCGTCGCCCGACATCCTGCTCACGCACAGTCCGGCCCGTGGGGTCGGCGACGGCGACGACCTGCCGCACCGCGGCTTCGACTGCTATCACGGACTGGTCCGGTCGCTACGGCCCGCGCTGATGGTGCATGGACACATTCACCCCTACGGCACCCATCCGACCGACAAGATCGTCGGTGAGGACACGGTGTCGATGAACGTCGTGGGCTACTGCCAGTTCGACGTCGAGCCCGGTAGCCGCGATTTCCGGGTGGTGAGGCGGCGACATGGTGCGTGACACCGGATTTCCCGAGGCGGACGCGGAGAACGACTTCAGCCGTATGCGACGTCGCGCGGAACTCGCCCGCCTGCAGGCGTGGTTCACCCGGCAACCCGGCGACGTCAACATGATCCTGCCGTTCGACGAGGTCGTCGCCGCCCTGGGCCGACTCGGTGAGACCTTTCTCGGCCTACAGCAGGTCGAAGTCGACACCATCGTCGGAAGTGTAGATCGCACAAAGGATTTCGATCGCTACTTCCGACCCACGTCGTCGCATATCCGGGCCCGATGGCAACGCCTGGCCGCCGCCCAGCGACGCGGCGAGTCGATGCCGCCGGTGCGGTTGTACCGCATCGGCACCATGCATTTCGTGGTCGACGGCCATCATCGCGTGTCGATCGCGATCGCCCGGCACCTGCGCATCATCGACGCGTACGTGACCGAGATCCACACGCGTATCTCCCCCGAGGGGATCACCGCGTCGTCGGATCTGCTGCTCAAAGACCATCGACGGCTGTTCCTCTCCCGGGTGCCGCTGCGCGGTGCGCAGGCCGAGGCCATCCGCCTCGACGACCCCGAGCACTATGCCGAACTCGCGGAGGCGGTGGAGGCGTGGGGTTTTCGACTCTCCCAGGAGATCGGCGAGTTCCTCAGCCGCGTCGAGACCGCACGCCGCTGGTTCGGTGAGGAGTTCGTCCCGGTGGTGCGGATGGCCCGGCGCGCCGAGATCCGCCCCGACGTCGAGAGCGACGCCGAACTCTACATGTGGATCGCCTGCGAACGCTATCGCCTGGTGCGCAAGCACATCTGGGACGACGAGATCCTGCAGGAACTGCACGACCAGGGCCGTCGCCGCCGACGGTAGCCCTTCGAGACGCTCGCAAGCTCGCTCCTCAGGGAGCGGAAGAGAGCCGCAGATTGGCTCCCGACTCCTGATCGAACACCGCGGCCCTGGCCGGGTCGAAGTACAGTTCGACGTTGGCTCCGCGGGTGATCGTCGACTCCGGTGAGAGCCGTGCGATCATCTGTCCGCCACCGGCTTCGGCACCCGAATCGGCCGCGAGCTCGGACAGCGCGTCGCTCGACGCGGCCGGTGCGTCGATGGAGAAGTAGGCGTAGATGTCCGACCCCATCGATTCGATGACGTCGACGTTGGCGGTGAATGTCGAGCCCGCGGCACGCGTGTCGGCGTCGAGGAGCGACGGGTCCTCGAGATGCTCGGGACGAATACCGATGAGGACCTCACCATTGCTTTGTGCGCGTTGCGCATTCGCGGTGAGTTGCTGATGATCGGGCAGCGTGACCGTGCCGATGGCGGTTTCGACGCCATCGCCCGTCAGTCGTCCCGGCACGAAGTTCATTGCGGGGGAACCAATGAACCCGGCGACGAACAGGTTGGCCGGGGAATTGTAGAGCTCCTGCGGTGTCCCGACCTGCTGCACATAGCCGGCGCGCAGCACCACGACACGATCGCCGAGGGTCATCGCCTCGGTCTGGTCGTGGGTCACATAGACCGTGGTGGTGCCCAGACGGCTTTGCAGGCGCGCGATCTCGGCACGCATCTGCACCCGCAGCTTGGCGTCGAGGTTACTCAGCGGCTCGTCCATCAGGAAGGCCTTGGGCGAGCGCACGATCGCGCGGCCCATCGCCACGCGCTGGCGCTGGCCGCCGGAGAGGTTGGCGGGCTTGCGATCCAGGTACGGTTCGAGATCGAGGATGCGTGCCGCCTCGTCGACCTTCTTGGCCACGTCGGCTTTGCTCATCTTGGCCAGCGTCAGCGGGAAGGCGATGTTGTCCCGCACCGACATGTGCGGGTAGAGCGCGTAACTCTGGAACACCATCGCGATGTCGCGGTCCTTGGGAGCGCGCTCGTTGACCCGCTCCCCACCGATGCGCAACTCGCCCGCCGAGATGTCCTCGAGACCGGCAATCATGTTGAGCGTCGTGGACTTTCCGCAGCCCGACGGTCCGACGAGGATGATGAACTCGCCGTCGGCGATGTCCACGTTGACACTGTGGACCGCGGTCGAGCCATCCGGGTATTGCTTGCTGACGTTGTCCAGAACGATGTCGGCCATGGGTTATCCCTTCACGGCGCCGGAGGTCAGACCGGCCACGATTCGACGTTGGAAGAAGAGGACGAAGATGATGATCGGGATGGTGATGACCACCGCGGCGGCGGCGATCGATCCGGTCGGTTCCTCGAATTGCGAAGCACCGGTGAAGTTCGAGATGGCGACCGGTGCGGTGATCGCGCGTTCGGTCGATGTGAGGGACAACGCCAGCAGCAGGTCGTTCCACGCGAAGATGAACACGAGGATCGCCGCGGTCACCACACCGGGTGCGGCGAGCGGAGCGATCACCTTGCGGAACGCCTGCCACGGGGTCGCGCCGTCCATCTTGGCGGCCTTTTCCAATTCCCAAGGGATCTCGCGGAAGAAGGCGGACAGCGTGTAGATCGCCAGCGGCAACGCGAAGGTGATGTACGGCAGGATCAGGCCCGGCCACGTATCGAACAGACCGAGACGACGCTCGATGTTGAACAGCGGGGTGACCAGCGAGATCTGCGGGAACATCGCGATCAGCAGCGATGCGCCGATGAGCAGCTTCTTACCCGGAAAATCCAAGCGGGCCACCGCATATGCCGCCATGGTGCCGAGCACCACCGCGATGACCGTGGTGATCAGCCCGATGCCGATGGAGTTGCGCAGCGCACTGGTGAACGCACTGGTCTCGAAAATGCCCTTGTAGTTCTCCCAGGTCCATTGCTTCGGAATGAAGCTGCCGTCTTTGACACTTCCCGGCGGCTTGAACGAGAGACTCACGATCCACAGCAGCGGAATGATCGCGTACAGCACCACCAAGACATTGGCGATCGACCACCAGACCCGGCTCTTCCCAGTGTGTTTCACGGTCTACCTCCCCTCGTTGTCGGAACCGGGCGCGGCCGTACCGAAGCCCTTGATGAAGACGAAGGCGATGATCGCCACACAGATGAAGATCAGGATGCTGATCGCCGATCCGACACCGAGGTTGAACGCCTTGAACAGGTTGTCGTAGCCAAGCATCGACACCGAGTAGGTGTTGTTGGAGCCTCGGGTCAACACGTAGATGTTGTCGAACACCCGGAACGCGTCGAGAGTACGGAACAGCAGCGCCACCAGGATGGCGGGCTTCATCATCGGAATGATGATGCGCCGCAATCGGGTCCACGCTCCCGCACCGTCGACCTGGGCGGCTTTGAGAAGATCGTCGGGCACCAACGCCAGGCCTGCCAAGAGCAGCAACGCCATGAACGGTGTCGTCTTCCACACTTCGGCGAGAATGATGATGAACAACGACGGCCACTGTTCGGTCAGCGGGGCGCTGCCGTCGGGCAGCAGGTTCGCCAGGTAGCCGGTACCCGGGGTCCACGCGTAGTACCACGAGAATGCGGCTGCGACGGTGACGATGCCATACGGGATCAGCACCACGGTGCGGATGGTGCCGCGCCCAAAGATGGTGCGGTGCATGACCAGCGCTATCGCCATGCCCAGGACCAACTCGATGGCCACCGACACCACTGTGATGAACAGTGTGATGGCCAGCGACGTCCACCAGTACTGATCGGTCAGCACCGTGCCGTAGTTGGAGAACCAGACGAACTCACGCTCCCCCGGCGCCGACAGGCTCATCTTGTTCAGCGACAACCAGAAGGCGTAGATGATCGGGTAGCCGGTCACCAACAACATCATCAACGCAGCCGGTGCGACCAACCAGAAGGCGAGACGACGTTCGGCCGACTTACCCTCGCTGATCTTGCGCGCCACGGCCGGGGCCGGTTCTGCCGGACGAGTCGCCGTGGCCACCCCGGCCGCCGCAGGCCGGGCCGACACAGACTGGCTCGACACAGATTGGGTCGCAGCATCCGGCGCCGCCACCGGTTCGGTGGTCGACGGTGGGGGCACCCACGCGTCCGCGCTCGGCGGGTTCTCGGACCGTTCGTGCGGGGTCACCGACGGCGGTCGAACCGAGGGCTCACGCGGGGTGATGTTGTGCTCGTCGGGCAGCGCATGCCGTCCCGGCCGCAACCGCGGATCGTCCGATTTCGGATCCTCATTATCACCGGTGGTCATGGGATCAGTCCCTCCCCGTCGATGGCACGCTGGACCTGCTCGGCGAGCTCATCGACCTTCGATTCCGGATCCCACGCACCGACCGGACTCAGCGAAGCCGTGATCAGCGTGGATATCGCCTGATAGACCGGCGAGGCCGGGCGGATGGCTGCGTTCTGCGGTTCGAGCTGGGTGCGGATCGCGTCACCCATCGGGTACGCCGCCTCGAAGGCGGGGTCGTCGTAGATGGCCTTGATCGTCGGCGGTGTGCCGCCCTCGATGGAGTAGACCTTCTGCGCCGCCTCACTGGTGAGGCACTGCGCCGCTTTGAAGGCGAGATCCTTCTGCTGGGAGGTGCTCGCCACCGCGATGTTGATGCCGCCCAACGTCGTGCGGGACGGCTTGTCCTCGCGGATGCCGGGATAGCGGGCGAAATTGAACTTCGTTTGCACCGTCTTGTTCACCGGCCCGAGCTCGCTGTCCGCGGGCGGGTTGTCCGGGTCGGCGAACATCTCCTCGTACTGCTTCATCTCCGGGAAGAACGGCACATCGCCGGCTGCGGCATTCGACCGCATCGACGAGAACACGAAGGGCCAGTTGACCTCGTACGCGGCATCGCCGTTCTCCATGCCCAGCCGCGCCGACGATTCGTCGGAGTTCGTCAGGGAGGGATCGTGTCCGGGGGCAGTGGCGATCGCCTTCATGGTGCGCAACGCGGTGAGTGTCGCCTCGCGGTGTTCCGGCGTGTCGTTGAGGGTCTGCTTGTCGGCATCGTTCGGGTCGAGGACCGCGCCCCCGGCACTGACGAGCAGCGAGTTGAACCACACCATCAGACCTTCATATTGCTTGCCCTGCACCATGATGTAGCTCGGACCGCCCTGGGTCCGGATCGCTTCGGTGTCGGCGAGCATCCGGTCCCAGGTGGTCGGGGGCTTGCGGCCGTCGAGATATTGTCGCTGCAGATCTGGCCGGTACCAGAGCAATTGGGTGTTGGTCCAGGTGGGAATCGCGTAAAGACGCTTCGCGCTGTCATCGGGGGTCTTCCACAGCGCGGTCTCCAGCGGGCCGCCGAGGGTGACGGCACCGATCTGCTTGGCCATGTCCTCGGGAACGGGGACTAGCCAGCCGGCGTTGGCGAACTCGGCCGTCCACACCACGTCCATGCCCATCAGGTCGAGTCCGTGATCGTTACCGGCCAGGCGTCGCGCCAACTGCAGACGCTGGTCGTCGGCCGACTTGGGCAGCGGGGTGGTGACGATCGTGTACTCGCCGTTGGAATCCTGCGTGCACTTCTGTCCGACCTTGTCGATGAACGACGCACCGTCGGCCGGCGGGTAGATGTTGATGGTCCGCGGCGTGTAGCCCGACCCGCAGGCGGTCACGATCGGCAACGCGGTGGCCAGCGCAGCCGCCGCCACCATCAGCTTTCGCCTCATCCGCTTCGGCGAGCGGTCCTTCGGTGGTCGGAAAACGTCGGAACTGCCAGCCCGTAACCGCACGCAGCCTCCTCGATGTCGTACGCGGTGCGGACGTGAGCGCCCACACCGGTGACCAGTTGCTCGGCTACGTTATCCGGCATCGTTCGTGACATGCAACACATTCGGCATGAGCGTGCCAGAATGCTGCGAACTGTGATCTGGTGACGTGAATCGCCGCTACGCAGTGACGAATTCGTGACCCGTCGCACGGCGTGTCGGCTCGACAACCCCAGTTTGCGAGCGCCGCCGGTTCGCGAGCACCGTCAGTTCATCGGAAGTCGACTCAACATGTCCCTGGCCCGTTCGGCACTCTTCGGGTCGCAGATCACGTCGTAACGACCGGCGACAAGTTGCATCGTGGACGCGAAATCACGCTGACCGCGCGTGGCGGCATACGGGATGGCCGTGGAGATGAGACCGAAGATGACACCGCCGAGAATGCCGAAGATCAGCGGGCCACCGATCGATCCGCCGACCACCAAGTACACGAGCAGACCGAAGAACAAGCCAAGCCACGCCCCCGACACCAGCCCGGTACCGATCACCTTGCCCCAGGTGAGCCGACCGATCACGCGCTCGACCTGCATCAGATCGACGCCGACGATCGTGACGTCCTGGACCGTGAAGTTCTCGTCGGACAGATAGTCGACCGCCCGTTGCGCCTCGGCATAGGTGCCGTAGGAACCGATCGGCCATCCCTTGGGCGGGGTCGGCAGACCGCCGGGTTGTCCTTGGCGCATCGGATTCGTCATCTCGTGTCCTTCCGGTGGGTCACTGCCAGTCTGCCAGTCTTCGGCGCATGTGGTCGGTACCGCCGACGGCCGCGCGCCACCTCCACGATGCGCGTCACGATGCCACTACCCTTACTCCCATGGCGTCGGTGAGCAAGGTGTTTGTGGCCAGATTGGTCGGGCTGGCCGTGCTCGGACCCGACGGCGAATCCATCGGTCGTGTCCGCGACGTGGTGATCGCCGTGCGCATGCCCGGCCAGCAGCCCCGCGCCCTCGGGTTGGCGGTCGAACTGACCACGCGGCGCCGGATCTTCGTGCCCATGCTGCGGGTCACCACCATCGAACCCCAGGCAGTGACCCTCAACACCGGAACGGTGAGTCTGCGCCGCCTGCAGATGCGACCGGGAGAGGCGTTGGCGATCGGCCAGATCCTCGATACCCGGGTGCGGGTGGACGACCCGGACCTCGAGGAAATCGCGAACATCGATGTGGTCGTCATCGATCTGGGCATCGAGCGCACCCGAACCCGAGACTGGGTGGTGTCTCGCGTCGCCGTGCGCACCGGCCGCAAAGGACTGCGCCGACGCGGCGAAACCCATGTGGTGGAGTGGAATCGGGTCCACGGCCTCACCCAGAGCGCCCTCGAACTCCCCGGCCAGGGCGTGGCGCAGGCGCTGCTGCAGTTCGAGGGGATGCGACCGGCCGACGTCGCCAACGCGTTGCGCGAACTGCCGACCAAACGCCGCGACGAGATCGCCACTGCGCTCGACGACGAACGCCTCGCCGACGTGCTGCAGGAACTCCCGCCCGACGACCAGACCGACCTGCTCGCGCACATGGAACTCGAACGGGCCGCCGACGTCCTCGAGGCGATGGACCCCGACGACGCCGCCGACCTGCTCGGCGAGCTGCCCGACGCCGAGGCCGAATCGCTGCTCGCCCGCATGGATCCCGAGGAGTCCGAGCCCGTGCGGCGACTGCTCACCCACTCCCCCGACACCGCGGGCGGTCTGATGACCTCGGAACCGATCATCGTGACCGCCTCCACCACCGTCGCGGAAACTCTTGCGCGGGTGCGTGATCCGGACATCACGCCGGCAGCGGCGAGTCTGGTCTTCGTGGTGCGGCCGCCGACCGCGACGCCCACCGGCAAGTACCTCGGATGCGCACACCTGCAGGCACTGCTGCGGGAACCGCCGGCCAACATCGTCGGCGGCATCCTGGACACCGACCTGTCACACCTGAGTCCCGAGGACTCGCTGGAGACCGTCACCCGCTATTTCGCGACCTACAACCTGGTGTGCGGACCCGTCGTCGACGATGAAGGACACCTGCTCGGTGCGGTCACCGTCGACGACCTCCTCGATGACCTGCTGCCCCGGGATTGGCGCGAAACCGAGCCCGACGACGAGCAGGGCGCCGCACCCTCGGCGGCCGGCCAGGCTGGAGCGGGCGCGTGAGCGCCGAACAGTCCGGGCGCCGTCTCGACACCCCGCAGGGCGGGCGCAGATTCTCGGTCAACATGGACACCGATGTCATCGGCGTCTACGCGGAGCGGATCGCCCGCTTCCTGGGCACCGGCAGTTACCTGCTGATCCAGACGGTCATCGTCATCGTGTGGATCGCCATCAACCTCGTCGCGGTGTCGCTGCGATTCGACCCGTACCCGTTCATCCTGCTCAACCTGGCGTTCTCCACCCAGGCCGCCTATGCCGCACCGCTGATCCTGCTCGCCCAGAACCGCCAGGAGAACCGCGACCGCATCGCCCTGGACGAGGACCGAATGCGCGCCGCGCAGACCAAGGCCGACACCGAGTTCCTGGCCCGCGAACTCGCGGCGGTGCGGTTGGCCGTCGGCGACACCGTCAGCCGCGACTACCTGCGCAAAGAGCTCGACGATCTGCTCGATGAGCTGACCGAACGCCTCACCGCCGACCGCGGTGATCTGTCCCGGCCGGTGGACGACGACGACGCCGGTCATCGCCACGATCGGGGTACTCGCCGGCGACACGACGGCTGAACCGCGGTCACGAGGTCGGCACCGTCGAGTGTGTTGCCGTAAAGATTTGTCGGGTTCCTGTATTGGGACGTGCGACCCATATGTATCGTGGGTCACGTCGGGCGGCTGGGAGTCGTACGGGAGCGCGGTCCGACGGCATATCACGAGTGACCATCGGGTGGGGACATGTTTGTGCACGGTGACATCGGGCCAGAAGACGTCGGGGCAGAAGACATCGGAGAACGCGTGAGCACACGGGCCGCGGCGGGGAGCCTCGAGCGATGATGGCGCGTGTGTTCCGTCGTAGCCAGGGCCCGCGTCGGGGCGTTCCGCGTCGCGCGTTGACCGTGGGCGCCGGTGGCGCCCTGGTCGGCGCCATGGTTCTCGGCGCCGCCACCTCGAGCGCGCAGGGCGACACGATGGCCGCGCGTACGGTCGTCGAGCAACCGACCGTCCCGGCGGTCGCGGTCGACATCGTGCCCGGCAATCCGGTATCCCTGCTCGGGTTCGCCCCGCCGCCGAAGAAGATCGACTCCGCGACCGACCCCGCTGCGGTGGCCCCGCAGTTCCGGATCAGCGGGGACCTGCCCTCGGGTCCGCTGGGCATCCCGGGCGTCGTACTGCAGGCCTACAAGCTGGCCGCCAACCGCGTCGACGCCGAAGAACCCCAGTGCAAGCTGCCGTGGTTCCTGCTCGCCGGTATCGGACGCATCGAGTCCAATCACGCGTCCAACGGTTCGGTCGACCAATACGGCACCACCATCAACCCGATCCTCGGACCGGTCCTCGACGGTTCGCTGCCGGGCAACGAGGTGATCACCGACGGCCGCGGCGGACACGTCAGCGCCATGGGGCCGATGCAGTTCATCCCGAGCACCTGGGCCCGCTGGGGAACCGATGCCAACGGCGACGGAAAAGCCGACCCGCACAATGTCTTTGATGCCACCTACTCGGCGGGCAGGTACCTGTGTGCCGGCATCACCGACATCATGGCGTCGAACAACAAGGTCGCCGCGGTGATGCGCTACAACCACTCGCTGGAGTACGCCACCAACGTGCTCTCCTGGGCCGCGGCGTATGCGACCGGCGTCATGCCGACCAACCCGATCCCCGAACCCAAGCGGCCGGTCGACAAGGACAAGGACAAGAGAAAGAAGAAGCCCACGAAGCCGTCGACCGGCACGTCGACGACACCGACGGCACCGGAGGGCACCTCCCCGCTCCCCCCGAGCCCGCAGGGCACCCCACCGCCGGCCTGTCTCGGCACCATCTGCCTGCCGCCACAGCTGGTACCGCAACTCCCACCGCAGCTGCTGCCACCGCAGATGCAACCGAAACCGGCACCCAAGTCAGCTCCACCCGGACCGACGTCGTGCGCGCCCAAGCCCGCGCCGAAACCGGGCGTCCCGCCGACCCCGCGCGCGCCCAAGACCTGTGCACCCAAGCCCGGCGCACCCAAGGCCGGCGCACCCAAGCCCGGCGCGCCCAGGCCGGGCATGCCGACGACGACCCCGGTTCCCGCGGCCCGGCCGGGGGCCGCAGGCTGAATCCGGCCCCGGTCGGCCGACCGATAAGCTGGCGGTGATGACTACCGGAGTACTGCCCACCGAACCCGCGATCCGCGCGGCCCTGTCCAAGGTCAACGATCCCGAGATCGGGAAGCCCATCACCGACCTGGGCATGGTGAAATCGATCGCGATCAACGACGACGCGAGCGTCGATGTCGTGGTGTATCTGACCACCTCGGGCTGCCCGATGCGCACCGAGATCTCCGGCCGGGTCGAGCGTGCGGTCGCCGACGTGCCCGCCGTCGGCACGGTTCGGGTCGACCTGGATGTGATGGACGACGACCAGCGCACCGAGCTGCGCAAGAAATTGCGCGGCGACAAGGCCGAGCCGGTCATCCCGTTCGCCCAGCCCGGTTCCCTCACCCGCGTCTATGCCGTCGCCTCCGGCAAGGGCGGCGTCGGCAAGTCGAGCGTCACCGTGAACCTGGCCACCGCGCTGGCCGAGCGCGGTCTGTCGGTGGGCGTGCTCGACGCCGACATCTACGGCCACTCGGTGCCGCGGATGCTCGGCAGCGACGCCAAACCAACACAGGTCGAGCGCATGATCATGCCCCCGATCAGTCATGACGTGAAGTTCATCTCGATCGGTCAGTTCACCGACGGCAACACCCCGGTGACCTGGCGCGGACCGATGCTGCACCGTGCGCTGCAGCAGTTCCTGGCCGACGTGTACTGGGGCGACCTCGACGTACTGCTGCTCGATCTGCCGCCGGGAACCGGCGACGTCGCCATCTCCATCGCCCAGCTCATCCCGGGCGCCGAGATCCTGGTGGTCACCACGCCGCAGCAGGCGGCCGCCGAGGTTGCCGAGCGTGCGGGCGCCATCGCGCTGCAGACCCGGCAGAAGATCCTCGGGGTCGTGGAGAACATGTCGTGGCTCGAATTGCCCGACGGCAGCCGGATGGAACCGTTCGGTTCCGGCGGCGGCGCGAAGGTCGCCGAGCGCCTGACCCGAGCCGTGGGCGCCCCCGTCGAGTTGCTCGGTCAGGTGCCGTTGGAGCAGGCACTGCGCGAGGGCGGCGACGCCGGCGATCCGGTGGTGCTCTCGGCACCCGAGTCGGCGTCCGGCGCGGCGCTGCGGGCCATCGCCGACAAGTTGGCGGTGCGACGTCGGGGACTGGCCGGGATGAACCTGGGTATCGATACCACGCGCCGCGACTGACGTACTCCCCCGACGTCAACCGCTCAGGTGGCGTCCCAATCGGTGATGTCGTGGCGGCGGGCGGTCGCCTCGGCGTCGCGGGTCGGTGTCTGTGCGACCTCGTGCTCGACGGCGGGATGTTCCGGGGACGGCAGCGGCGCCGACACCGGTTTGATCTCGGGGGTCGTGGTTGCCGATCGATCGATGGTGGTCGCGTCGAGTCCTGCGGTGAACAGCGAGTCGTCGCCGTCGAAAAGGTGTTTGGTGACGATGGCCCGCGGTGTCATCCCACGCAATTCGTTCAACTCCGACAACGGTTTCCGCAGTTCGTCGAACTCCGGTCCGAGTTCTTCCTTGAGCTGATCGGTGGCTCCGGTCGCGTAGTCACGCACCTGCCGTAACGACTTCATCGTCCACGACACCGCATCGGGCAGCCGTTCGGGGCCGAGGATGATCAGGCCGGCCGCGAGCAGCACCATGATCTCGCCCCACCCGATGCTGCTGAACATGTGCTCTTCCCAACCACTTTCAGACCGTGCGGTCCGTCCTCAGTCACTCGCCGGCGTGATCGTGCCGTTGAACGTGCGGCCATCTCGCCAGTAGGTGAACGGTACCGCCGCACCGATCTTCGCCGTCCGAACCGCCACCGTCAACTCGTCGGCACTCTCGATGGTCCGTCCGTCGAAGGAGGTGATGACGTCGCCCTCGGCCACCCCCGCCTGATCCGCCGGACCACCGGCCACGACGTTGACGACCTGCGCGCCGAGCACCCGATCGTTGCGCACCGAGGACGCGTTCACACCGATCTGCGGGTGATTGACCTTGCCGTCCTTGATCAATGCCTGCGCAATCGGCACCACCTGATTGATCGGGATCGCGAACCCCAGGCCGATGGATCCGCCGCCGGGCACCAGACCCGCAGTGTTGATGCCGACGACGGCTGCGTCGTCGTCGACCAGCGGCCCGCCCGAGTTACCCGGGTTGATCGCCGCGTCGGTCTGGATGGCGTCGATCACCGCGTCGGTGTCGGACTCCGCGTCGGGTCGCAGCGGCACGGGACGGTGCAGAGCACTGACGATGCCGCTGGTCACCGTGCGGTCCAGGCCCAGCGGCGACCCGAATGCGACGACCTCTTCGCCGATCTGCAGCGAGTCGGAGTTGCCCAGCTTGGACACCGTCAGGTTGTCGATGTTGTCGACCTTGAGCACCGCGAGGTCGGTCTTGGTGTCGCGGCCGACGATCCGGGCGGGCACCCGTTTGCGATCAAAGAACACCACTTCGAGTTTGGCGTTGCGATCGTTGGCCGCCATCGAGATGACGTGGTTGTTGGTGACGATGTAACCGTTCTTGTCGAGGATGAAGCCCGACCCGGTGCCGTAAGCGCTCGCGGTGCGTACGTCGATGGCCACCACCGACTTCTCCACCGACTGTGCGACTCGCGCCACCGCCGAGCGGGGCGCGGTCCCGCGGTCGCCGTCGCCGGTGGCGAGTTCCACGGATTCGGAGTTCAGCGGCGACACCACTTCGGCGGTCCACCGCCCGACGAGGCCGCCGAACACGCCGATCAGCAGCGCCAGCGCGCCGAGAGTGGCGAGCGCGACCCAGCTGACCCGCTTGCCGAACAGCACATCGCCGATGCCGAGTTTCGGTCCGGGATCGGTCGGTTCGGCGACCGTTGGCGCGGTCAGCGCCGGGGTGTCGAGGGCGGCGATGCTCTCCGGGTCCCGCCACGGGTCGTCGGGGGCCGGCGGTGTCTCGTCCTGCCCGTAGGCGGCGAGGGGGTCACGTTGCAGGGTCTCGGCGCTGTCGTCGGGACGGCCGAATGCCTCGGCGAGCACGGGGTCGGGTGGGCCGATTGTCGGCTCCTGCCGGTCGGCGTCCACCTGCTGCGACGCGGCGAACGATCCGTCGACCCCCTCCGGCCTGCCGAAGACCGCGGCCGTTTCCCGGGAACTGGGGGCATGACGAGAAGCGTTGGACAACAACGGCTCTCGCGCATCGGTGGGCGCCGACGAGCGATCGGCGGCCCACTGCGCGGCGTCATCGGCCGCGCTCTCGGGGGCAGGATCGAGCGCGTCGGGATCAGTGTGGTCCACGGGTCAGCGGCCCCGCCAGCGACTCATGCGGCCACGGGTGCTGTGATGATCGGCGATCTCGTCGCCAGCACGATCCCGCCCGGCCTCGGTCACCGGGAATCCCGGCGCGAGCGGCGCTTCGGGGCTCAGCGGGGAGGATCCCCCCTGCGACCCGGTCATGTCGATCTCTCGGGTCGGAATCTGACTGAGTTGGCCGAGCAGTCCCGCTGGCAGCGAGACATCGCCGGCCGAGCGGAGACGGGAGCGGGCGGCGACCTGCGCGTCCACCGCAGCCATGCACTCGGTGCACAGTGCGAGGTGCTGCGCGGCGCGCATATGCGCAGTCATCCCCAACTCGCCGTCGGCGAAGGCGGCGACCGCTTCTGCAGCGAGATGCTCGGTGGGGGCGAACCGGCGCCCACCCGGCGTGCCGGGGGCGCGATAGGTGCGATTCGGGGAGAACGATGTGGTGACCGGCGTCCAGGTGGCCGGGTTCCAGGCCGACCGACGTCGTCGACGGAGATTCGACGCGGGTATCGGGAGGTCTCCCCGCTCCCCCGAGGCAGGTCTACCCCGGTTCATCTCCATCACATCTCTCACCCCTTCCACACGGCAGAGTTCACCGCCGTCAGTCGATACCCGAGCCTATCCGAAGAAGACAACGACGCTCGGCGGCGTGTGGTTCCCGGATTCGGTGTCGAAGCGCCCGGCGTCGTATTTCAGTGGGTGTCGCTGCCGATGGCCACCGAGCGGCTGCTGGTGTGCCCCTGGGCGGCGAGATGGTCGCGAATCGTCTGCCGACCTCGGTGGATGCGGCTACGGACGGTACCGAGCTTGACGCCGAGGGTGGTGGCGATCTCCTCGTAGGACAGACCCTCGATGTCGCACAGGACGACGGCCGCACGGAACTCCGGAGGTAGCGCGTCGAGCGCCTGCTGCAGGTCGGGATCGAGTTTCGCGTCATGGTAGATCTGTTCGGGATCGGGTGTGTCGGACGGCACCCGGTCGTACTCCTCGGGCAGTGCCTCCATGCGGATCTTGCTGCGACGACGCACCATGTCGAGGAACAGGTTCGTGGTGATGCGGTGCAGCCAACCCTCGAAGGTTCCGGGCTTGTAGTTGGAGAGCGAGCGGAAGACCCGGATGAACGTTTCCTGGGTGAGGTCCTCGGCGTCGTGCTGGTTGCCGGAGAGGCGATAGGCGAGCCGATAGACCCGGTCGGCATGTTCACGAACCAATTCGTCCCACGACGGCATCAACGCGTTGTCGCCGGTGGCATCGAATCCGGCCGTCCCGTTCGGAACGACATCTGCAGACCCCATGGGATCAGTCATATCGGGTGGCCAATTCCCTTCCCCGTGTATCCGCCGGAGTTGACGGATATTCATGATGGTGAACACCGCTGGTGGCGGTGGTATTCCGCTCCCGCATCGCGCGCCGCCCCGGGCCGGTGATCGGCCTCGTCTCGGTGTGCTGCCTAAACCCTCTCCTACCGGCGTGTGGTCGCCGTATGAGACTCCTGAGGGTTTGCTGAGGAACTCTCCGCCTCGGCTCGTCCACCCCGCTGACCACCGACTTCGGGCCCGACCGTCCACCGAGTTCGGAGTCGACGGGCGTGCCGTCACGGCATTCGCGCACCGGCGACCTAATCTCGTGGGGTGACCGATTCAACCGGCGACGCCCCACCGGCCGCGGACCGTGCCGCGCTCATCGACTACGCAGAGACAGCGATCGTCGAGGACGACGCGCTCGTCGCCGCCCGGGCCCGCGCCGACGAACTCGGTGCCACCCCCATCGCCCCCTCCGTGGGTGCCCTGCTCGCCCTGCTCGCCCGCCTCTGCGACGCGCGGGCCGTGGTGGAGATCGGTACCGGTGCCGGCGTGAGCGGCCTCTGGCTACTCAACGGGATGGCCACCGACGGGGTGCTCACCACGATCGACCCCGAACCCGAACATCACCGCGCCGCCCGCGCGTCGTTCGCGAGTGCGGAGATCGCACCGGGCCGGACCCGACTGATCAACGGCAGTCCGCGCGACGTCCTGCCGCGCCTCACCGACAGCTCCTACGACCTCGTGTTCGTCGACGGCCCGCTGCTCCAACTGCCGAGCTACGTGGCCGAGGCGATCCGGATGCTGCGACCCGGCGGCGTGGTGGTGGTGCACAACGCGACCGCCGACGGGGCCGTCGCGGACCGCTCCCGGACCGATCCGCCGGCCGCCGCGGCCCGCGAGGCGGCGGTGATCATCGCCCGCGACGGGCGCCTGCTGCCCCTGGGGGTGCCGCCGGGCGCAGGGGTGCTCGCCGCGGCGAAGGCACGCTGAGCCGGCCGCCGAACTATCCGTCACACGTCGGTGCTGAAGCGAATACCCCTCCTGACCGCCGGCCGCCGAACTATCCGTCACACGTCGGTGCTGAAGCGAATACCACTGTCGGGCAACTGAACTCCGGGCCACACCCGTGCCCCGCGCAGTAGTTCGCAGCGGGCACCGATGTCCGCGCCGTCGCCGACCACGGTGTCACGGATCAGCGCGCGCGGGCCGATCCGCGCACCGAATCCGATGATGCTGCGTTCCACCACCGCGCCGGCCTCGATCACCGCGCCGTCGAAGACCACCGCGCCGTCGAGTCGGGCGCGCGGCCCGATCTCGGCCCCGCGGCCGACGACGGTGCCGCCGATGAGCACGGCGCCCGGCGCGATGCCTGCGCCCTCGTGGACGAGCGACTCCCCGTGCCGGTCACCGAGTGCCGGGGACGGCGCGATGCCGCGCACCAGATCGGCCGAACCGCGGACGAAGTCCTCCGGGGTACCCATGTCGCGCCAGTAGGCGTGGTCGACGTGGCCCTGGATGTGGCGGCCGTCGGCGAGCAGTTGCGGGAACACCTCGCGCTCCACCGACACCGGCCGACCGGCCGGGATCTGCTCGATGATCGACCTTGTGAAGACGTAGGTGCCGGCGTTGATCTGATCGGTCGGCGGGTCCTGGGTCTTCTCCAGGAACGCCGTCACCCGACCGGTCTCGTCGGTCGGCACGCAGCCGAACGCACGCGGGTCGCTGACGTGCACCAGGTGCAGTGTCACGTCGGCGCCGGACTCCTCGTGGGTGTTCAGCACCTCACGAACGTCGGTGCCGCCCAGCACATCTCCGTTGAACACCAGGATGGTGTCGGCGGTCAGTGCGTCGAAGACGTTGCGGATGCCGCCACCGGTGCCCAGCGGTTCGGTCTCGGTGACATAGCGCAGGCGCAGGCCGAGTTTCGATCCGTCGCCGTAGTACTCGGAGAAGGTCTGGGCCTGGAACGACGTGCCGAGCACGACGTCGTCGATGCCCGCGGCCTTGATCCGCGACAGCAGATGGGTCAGGAACGGGACGCCTGCGGTCGGCAGCATCGGCTTGGGCGCCGACAGCGTCAGCGGACGCAGCCGAGTGCCCTTGCCGCCCACCAGGATCACCGCTTGCACGGCGGGGGCGTTGCCTGTGTTCTCACTGGTCACCGGGAGGTCCCTTCCTCAGATGTGTCTGCAGTGGCGGGGTCGGGGGTCCGACGGGCCGCGTAGACCGCGACCCGGGAGCGCATCGCAAGTCCGGCCCGCAGCGCCAGGCGCAGCGGCGCCCGCCACGGACCTGGGTTGCGATCGGCCTGGAACTGGTATGCGCTGCGATGGTGCGCCGGCAGCATCTTCTCCGGATTGCGTCCGGCCGCATGGCCTTTGGTGTGCACGATCGTCGCGTCGGGGACATAGACGTTGAGCCAGCCCGCCTTGCCGAGCCGGTCGCCGAGGTCGACGTCCTCCATGTACATGAAGTAGCGGGAGTCGAAACCGCCGACCGCCTCGAAGGCCTCGCGGCGCATCAGCAGGCACGAGCCGGACAGCCAGCCCACCGGACGTTCACTGGGTGCCGCGTCGTCGGCGCGGTAGGCGCGGGTCCACGGGTTGGACTTCCACACGTGCGAGAACAGGGCGTGTCCGATACCCGAGGTGAGGTCGGGGACGCGGCGGGCGGACGGGTAGATCGCCCCGTCGGGTTCGTGGATCAGCGGTCCGAGCGATCCGGCACGCGGCCAGCGCTGGGCGGCGGCGAGCAGTTCGTCGAGCGATCCCGGACCCCAGTCGACGTCGGGGTTGGCGACCGCGATGAACTCGATGTCCTTCTCGAGCGCGGCCACCGCACGGTTGATGCCACCGCCGTAGCCGATGTTGCCCCCGGTGTGGATCAGCGTGACGTTGTCGAACTCCTGCTCGGCGGCCTCGGGCGCGCCGTCGGTGGAGCCGTTGTCGGCGATGATCACCGGCGGGGTCGGCGAGGTCGCCTTCTCCAGGCTGCGCAGGAAGGTCGTCAGGTGCTCCCCCGAGGAATAGGTCACCGTCACGACGGCCAACTGAGCGGTCACCGCGTCAGCGTAACCAACGCCGTCGTCGCCGCGGGCCCGCGCGCCCGGTCCGGGCTCAGCCATGCGCCGGTTCCGGCGCGGTCACGGCAGCATGCAGCGCGACCCGCCAGTCGCGCAGCGGGGTCAGTCCGGCCGCCGCCCACGACGCCCCGGACAACACCGAATACGCAGGTCGTGGCGCCGGACGCGGGAACTCGGCGGTGGTACAGGGCTGCACCCGCGCCGGGTCGGCACCCACCTCCTCGAATACTCCGCGGGCCACCTCGTACCAGGTCACGTTGCCCTCATTTGTGGCGTGCACCACGGCTCCGGTTGCCGTGTCGCGGTGCGCCGGATCGGCGAGTTCCCAGAGACCGACGGCGAGATCGACCGCATAGGTGGGGGAACCGGTCTGGTCGTCGACGACGGAGATGGTGTCGCGGGCGGCTTCGAGGCGTCGCATCGTGCCCACGAAGTCGGGGCTGTCGGGGCCGCCGGTGTAGACCCACGCGGTGCGCACCACGGTGGCCCGCGGATCGGCGGCCAGCAGCGCGCGCTCCCCGGCGAGCTTCGTCGCGCCGTACACCGTCTCCGGTTCGCCGGTCACCTCGTCGGGCTCATACGGCGCGGTGCGTCGCGGCCCGTCGTCGGTGGCCGCCGCCCCGGCGAAGACGTAGTCGGTGGACACGTGGATCAGGCGCGCGCGGGCCTTCGCGGTGGCACGGGCGAGGTTCTCCGGTCCATCGCGGTTGACCGCGGCCGCCCGCGCCGCATCGGACTCGGCGGCGTCGACATTGGTGTAGGCCGCGCAGTTGAGGACGACGTCGTCGGAACCGAGCCCGGCGAGCGCCGCAGCGACCGAGGCGGCGTCGGTGATGTCGAGGTCGGCCGAGCTCAGTGCGCGGACGGCGGAGCTGGTCGACGACCGCGCCTGCAGTGCGGTACCCAGTTGACCACCGGCGCCGACGATGTAGGTGGTCGGACTCATGGCACACATCGTGCCGCACGTGGGAGGTCCCGACCTATCGGGCACGGTGTTATGTCCGTCTCGGCGACGCACGGCGTTGCGTTCGACGATTTCATGCGTCACTTCAGTAGCCTGGCGTCAGAACAGCAACATCCGAATCACGAACATCACGAACAACGCGACGAGAGGGATAGACCGGCCCGTGGAGTCTCGACCCGATGGTGCACCCGGACGTTCCGGCGGTCGCGCACGTCCCGACCGGCCCGCCGACGACCGTGCCCGGCGCGCGCGTCCCCGGCCCGAGGAGCACCCGGCCGACCGGGCGGCGCCCCGACGACCCGTCGACGGGGGCGCCCGCCGGGGGGCGGCCGGACGCGGGGGGCCGGGGGCGCGTCGCCCGCCTCCCC
>NZ_JBCLVJ010000023.1:0-84052 GCF_048537925.1 Gordonia sp. CPCC 205515
GCCCTGAATTTCCTTGACAGCGCCCAGATTTTCATCGACGGCGCCTGTGACGTCGTTATCCTGGGCGCTGTCAACGAAATTCAGGGCGCTGTCAACGTTCGTGCTGGGCGCGTGGGGGATGTCGGCCTGCGGCTAGGCGCGGGGCGGCGCTTTACAGCCAGCGGGGTGGGACGGCCGCGCTATCCGACTGGGCTCGCCCGGCCATCCAGCGCAGGACGGCGGGGGCGGGGCCGGATATTTCGACGCGGGTGCCGGTGAAATCGGGGTCGACGTCGATGGTGCCGGTGGGTGGGTTCAATCGCAGATCCGAGCCGGTTCCGTTGCGACGCCACGCATTGGTGATGTCGTCGATCAGGCTGGTGACCACCGGATCGGGGAACTCGGCGAAGGTTGCGCCCGAGGCGAGGTCGACGGCGTGAATCCAGACCTCGCGGGTACGCATCCAGGCGGTCTCGGCAACCGGGACGGTGCGTCCCTGAATGGTCTTGACCGGGAAGTCCCACCGATCGGCTGGCAGGTTGCGCCACTTCTCGTCGAGCCGGGCTGCGGTGTGATCGAAGAGGTTTCGCAGCGCGTGCGCGGGAAGGGTTGCGCCGCTGGTGATCTCCTCGTTGCGTGTCTCCAGTGACGGGTACATGGGCACCTCGTCGCCGGTGGCGGCCCACTCGACGAGGCGACTGATCGCGGCTGCGTTGTAGCCGACGTGGGCAACGAGGTGCTTGCGCGTCCAGCCCTCCAGTAGTGACGGCTCGTCGAGTTGGGCATCGGTGAGGGAGGCGAGAAGTCGGCCGAAATGAGCCGTACCGGCCCGCGCGATGGCGAGCCGGTCGGTCAGTTCCAGATCAGGAAAACTGTTCTGCGACATGGTGGTGAGCGTACTCGTCACTTCACGATGGTGCGGTTGCGCACCGCGCCCAGGCCCTCGATGGTGACCTCGACGGTCTGGCCGTCGCCGATGTAGCGGGCGGGCTTGCGGGCGTGGCCGACACCACCGGTTGTGCCGGTGATGATGACGTCGCCCGGGTTGAGGGTGACGATGTGCGAGATGTAGTCGACGAGCGCGGCCGGCTTGAACACCAGGTCGTCGGTGGTGGCGTGCTGCATGACCTCGCCGTCGAGGCGGGTCTCGATGACGCTGCCTAGTTCGTAGTTGGTGTCGAGCCACGGGCCGAAACCACTGGTCTTCTCGAAGTTCTTGCCCTGGTCCCACTGCAGGCTGCGGTACTGGTAGTCGCGCATCGTGTAGTCGTTGATGACCGAGTAACCGGCGATGTGGTCGGCGGCCTGTGCCTCGGACACCTGGTAGGCGGTGGCGCCGATGATGACGGCGAGTTCGGCCTCCCAGTCGAGTTCGGCGGCTGCGTATTGCGGGACGACGACGTCGTCGTAGGGACCCGTGAGCGCCTCGGCGACCTTGAGGAACAGGGTCGGGTGCTCCGGCAGGTCGCGGCCCATCTCGGTGATGTGGGTGGCGTAGTTCAGGCCGACGCAGAAGATCTTGCCGGGGCGGGGGACGACCGGTGCGAAGTCGGCGTCGTCGAGTGAAACGGTCTGTCCGGCGGCAGATTCAGCGATTGCGCGCCAATCGGACTGGGCGAGCAGCGAACCCACGTCGGGCTGGCCGTCGATGACGGTTGCGGTCTTGGCGTCGGTGTCGACGACGGCGGCGGAGGTGGTTCCGTTGAGGCGGAGGGTGGCGAGTTTCATTGGGTTCCTTTGTTGTTGGGTGTGGATGGTCTCGATACGCCGCGGGCTCGCTGCGCCCGCTCGTGGCTACTCGACCAGCGGGGATGGTCAGGAGTGGATGTGGGTGCGGTTGAAGTGCAGACGCTCGATGATCGGGGCGTCGGAAAAGGCGAACAGGTCGAGGTCGTTGTCGGCGGTGGCGGTCCACGGCACCCACGAGGGGACGACGGCGAGGTCGCCCTTGGCGAGTTGCTGGGTCTCGCCGCCCAGGGTGATCGAGCCGGTGCCGTCGAAGACCTGGAAGACGGTGGTGCCGACGTCCTGGCGGGTACGGGTGGTGGTCCCCGAACGCAGGCGGTGGAACTCGGCGCGGATGGTCGGCATCACGTCGCCACCGGTGGTCGGGTTGGTGTACCGCACAGCGGCGTGACCGGGCTCGGTGGTCGACGGGTAGCCCTCCAATTCCAGCGTCAACTGCTCGGTGAGCGCCGCATCGGTGTGCTCCCAGCGGTAAGCGGCGATCGGTGAGCTGGTCTTGGCGTCGAGGCCGACGAGCGGACGCAGCCCGGGATGCGACCAGAGGCGTTCGGCGCGAGAGATGTTCGGCATCGACTCGTCGCTGACGCCCTCGCAGCCGAACTCGAAGAAGCCGGTGTCGGCGTAGTAGCTGAACGGGATGTCCAGGCCGTCGATCCAGGCCATCGGGTTGTCGGTCTCGTTGTGGTGGCCGTGGAAGTTCCAGCCCGGGGTGAGTAGGAAATCGCCGCGGCGCATGGCGACCGGATCGCCGTTGACGACGGTCCACACGCCCTCGCCCTCGACGACGAAGCGGAAGGCGTTCTGGCTGTGCCGGTGCTCGGGTGCGGTCTCCCGCGGCCCGAGGTACTGGATCGCCGCCCACAGGGTGGGGCTGACGTAGGGGCGTCCGCCGAGGCCCGGATTGGCCAGTGCGATGGCGCGACGCTCACCGCCACGACCGACCGGCACCAGACGGCCGGCCTCCTCGGCGAGCGGCAGCAGATCGGCCCAGCGCCACACGTAGGGGATGGCCTGCGGCGACGGGCTCATCGGCATCAGGTCGCCGATCTGGGTCCACAGCGGGTTGAGGTGAGCCGACTCGAACTTCGCGTACATCGCGTCGAGCTCAGCCTGTTCCTGCGCCGTGGGCTCCGCTCCGGGCTTGATCGTGGTGGTCATCGCGTCTCTCCATCGGGTATGTGGTGGATCACTGAGAGACACGCTACGAGCCGTCGAACAACCCACGGCACGTATTTCTGTTGTGCAGAAATCAGGGATTGATGTCGGCGACGTCGAGTTCGGTCTCGCGGACTGCGCGACGCAGTTGCCCGATGAGTGGGCCTCGGGCGTGCGCTTCGTAGCGGGTGGCCGGAACCGCGACGGTGATCGCGCCGAGAGCGAGCCCATTCTGGTTGTGTACGACCATCCCGAAGGCGGCCACCCCGTCCTCGGTTTGCTGCAGGTTGATGCCGACGCCGGAGTTGCGCACGCGGCGGATCTCGGCGTGGAACCTGTTGAACTCGGCGCGAGGTAGTCGGGGGTCGGGGGAATCGCTGGCGGGTTCCTCGCCGTCGGGCAGCAGGTAGAGCTGTTCCAGAGTGGTCTCGGAGAGCTCGGCGAGCAGTGCACGACCGCCTGCGGTGCGGTGGGCGTCGAGCACCTGTCCGCGCCGGTCACCGACCCGCAGCATGCCCGCCGACTCGACCGAGTCGAGAAATCGTGCCTGCGTACCGACCCGGATCACCAGGTTGCTGGTCTCCCCGGTCAGGTCGGTCAGCGCCTCGAGATGCGGGCGGGACCGGTCGGTGAAATCACGGGTCCAGCCCTGCCGGGCCGGGCCGGCGCCGAGCGCGGGACCGGGGTGGTAGAGCCGGCGTTCGTCCTGCACCGCGAAACCGCGGTAGGTCAGCATCGCCAGCAGTCGATGTGCCGTGGAGTTGGCGACCCCGAGTTCGACGGCGGCGTCGGAGAGGCGGATCTCGCCGACGTCGCGCAGGACCTCCAGGAGGCGTAGCGCGTTGTCGACCGACTCGATGACATACGCGGGCCGTTCGATCTTGCGTCGGGCCGACGATGATTTCTGCATAGCAGAATTATATGGTTCGGTACTTGTGCGCGCCATCACTGTGGTTGACATGACCGCAGCACCACACACCGCACCGACGGGGGCCCTGACCCGCCTCCTCGGCACCACGAATCGGCGGGCGACCATCGCGTTGCTCGTCTGCTGGGCCTTCGTCATCTTCGACGGATACGACCTCATCGTCTACGGCAACGTGATCTCGCACTTGCAAGACGACTGGGGAATCAGCGCCTCGACCGCCGGCACGCTCGGCAGCCTCGCCTTCCTCGGCATGATGGTGGGCGCGGTGGTTGCCGGCCGGATCTCCGACCATGTCGGCCGCCGCCACGCGATCCTCGGGTGCGCCATCGTCCTGTCGGTGTTCACCGTCGCCTGTGCCTTCGCGACCGGGCCCGAGATGTTCGGCGTCTTCCGCTTCATCGCCGGCCTCGGCCTCGGTGGTCTGGTGCCGACCGTGAATGCGCTTGCCGCCGAACTGGTTCCGGAACGTCGACGCGCCGTGATCGCGACGATCATGATGTCCGGCGTGCCGATCGGTGGCTCGATCGCGGCGCTGGTGGGCATCCCGGTGATTCCCGCCTGGGGCTGGCGCCCGATGTTCTTGTTCGCCCTGATCCCGCTGGTGTTGCTGGTTCCGTTGGCGCTCAAGTTCTTTCCCGATACGGTGCGCCGCGACACGTCGTCGACTCATCGGGTGGGCTTCGGGGCGCTGTTCACCCCGAACTTCCGCGCCGCGACCATCCTATTCGCGCTGACCACCATGGTGACCCTGCTCGCCTGGTACGGGCTGGGCACCTGGTTGCCGAAGCTGATGCAGAAGAGCGGCACCGACCTCGGTAGTGCGCTGACCTTCGCGCTCGCCCTCAATCTCGGTGCGGTCGCCGGATCGTTCATCACCGCATGGGCGGCCACCCGGATCGGACCGATCCGCACCGGCATCATCGCCGCGTTCATCGCCGGCGCGGCGCTGCTGCTGTTGCTGACCGGACCCGCCGTCGGCGTGGTCTACGCCATCTTCGTCCTCGCCGGCGTCGGCACCCACGGAACGCAGTGCCTGATCATCGCCGCGGTCGCCACGTTCTATCCGGATCGACTGCGCGGCACCGCACTTGGCTGGGCACTCGGCGTCGGTCGCATCGGTGCGGTCGCCGCCCCGCAGATCGGTGGCTGGCTCATCGCCGCAGGCCTCGGCGCCAACTCCAACTTCGTCCTCTTCGGTGTCAGCGCGCTGATCGCCTCGGCGCTTCTCGCAGTGATCGGGTTCGGCCTGCGAAACCCGAAGTCTGACAACGACAACACCAATACTACGTCCACCACCGCACTTCCGGCCGTCTGAGCCGTACTCAGTCACTCACCCGCCCTTCGTGGCTCGTCGCTAGCGCTCCTCGCACCTCAGGGAGCGGGGGTCGCGCCCAGCTCAAAGGAGAAAACCATGTCCGCACTTCATGATTCACGAGTCCTGATCGCCGGTGGCGGTATCGGCGGCGCGGCAGCCGCCCTCGCCATGGCCCGCAAGGGTGCCTCGGTCACCCTCTTCGAGCGTGCACCCGAGTTCGGTGAGGTCGGTGCCGGCCTGCAGATCGGGCCGCACGGCTCGCGCATGCTCGACTCGTGGGGACTTCTCGACCCCGCCCTCGAGCGTGGTGTGCTGCCCGGCAACCTCGTGTTCCGGGACGCGGTCACCTCCGAGGAACTCACCCGCCTCGACCTGGGGCGCGACTTCCAAGCCCGCTACGGTGGCCCGTACTTCGTCATCCACCGCAGTGACCTCCACGCACTGCTGATCGAGGCGGCCCGCGACGCGGGCGCCGAACTGCTGACCTCGCAGACCGTCGACGACGTCATCACCGAGGGCAACCGTGCGGTGCTGACCACCGCCGACGGCAAGGCCCACGAGGCCGACGTCGTACTGGCGATGGACGGCCTCAAGTCACGACTGCGCACCAAGCTGTCCGACGACCAGCCGGTGTCATCGGGGTATGTCGCCTACCGCGGCACCTTCCCGATCGAGGATGTGCCGGACGGACAGGGCATCACCGACGTCGTCGGCTACATCGGTCCGCGCTGTCACTTCATCCAGTACCCGCTGCGTGGCGGATCGATGCTGAATCAGGTTGCGGTGTTCGAGTCAACGGGGTTCGCCGACGGCAAGGAAGAGTGGGGCGGCCCCGACGAGTTGGCCGTCGCCTACGACCACTGCCACCCGACGGTCCAGTCGGCCACCGATCACCTGTGGAAGGACCGCTGGTGGCCTATGTTCGACCGTGAGCCGATCGAAAACTGGGTTGACGGTCGGATGATCCTGCTCGGCGACGCCGCGCACCCGCCGCTGCAGTACCTGGCCTCCGGTGCGGTGATGGCGATCGAGGACGCCAAGTGCATCGCCGACTACGCCGACGAAGAACTGGCCATCGGCGGCGCCGACGCCTGGGATCGGACGCTGGCCGCGGTCAACGCCGAACGCGCCCCGCGCTGCAACCGCATCCTCACCACCGGCCGGATGTGGGGTGAGCTGTGGCACCTCGACGGCACTGCCCGTGTCGCGCGCAACGAACTGTTCCAGACCCGCGACACCTCGAGCTACAAGTACACCGACTGGCTGTGGGCGTACTCGAGCGATCGCGCGGGAGCCCTCGCCGCCGCCCGCTGATCCGTCGACTTACGGAAATGAGGTCGCATGCGACGTCGGGTGCGGCGTTTCGACCAGCTTCGGGCTCAACGAGCGGGGGTGCGTTTTGATCTGCGTCGGGCTCAACGGGCGGGCTGGCGATGTAGTGGCAGGTCAGACGGTGTCGGTGGAAGGGGTCTCCGGTGTTGCGTCGTCGAGGTTTTTCGCCGACCGGCGTCGCCGGTACCACTCGATGGCCATCGGCAGGACCGACAGGATGACGATCAGGATGAAGATCGGTTCGATGAGGTTCTGCACGAACTCGAATCGCCCGAGCCAGTAGCCGAGCAGGACGATGCCCGCACCCCAGACGATGGCGCCGGCCACGTTGTAGATGAAGAACACCGAGAACTTCATGCGGGCGGCACCGGCGACGATCGGGGCGATCGTGCGGACGATCGGGACGAAGCGGGCCAGGAAGATGGTGATCGGGCCGCGTTTCTCGAAGAACTCGTGCGCTTCGGTCAGATAGCGCTCCTTGAGGAAACGGGCGTCGGGTTTGAACATCTCGGTGCCGACGAAGCGACCGATCCAATACCCGATCTGACCACCGATGATCGCGGCGATCGGCACGAAGATCAGCAGTTGCCACAGGGACGCGAACTTGTCGATGCCTTCCTTACCGCCGGCGGCCACGACCATGCCCGCGACGAACAGCAGCGAATCGCCCGGCAGCACCGGAAACAGCACGCCCGATTCGATCAGGATGACCAGCAGCAGACCCCAGAACGCCCAGGCTCCGAACCAGGAGAGGACGTTGATCGGGTCGAGGATGCCGGGGAGGGCCACGACGGTCGTCGTGGTCTGGGCGAGTAGTGCTGAGGTCACGGCACATCAGGCTACGCGGTCACCCTGTGGGGTTGCCAAAAGCAAGCGGGGTGAAGCCTGGCGTCGGACCCTACGGACGCGGGGCGGTGGGCGCCGGGTCGTCGACGGTGTGGACCGGTTCTTCGGCGGCAGTCCGCCGCGACCGCAGCATCCGCTTGCCGATCTCGGTGATGATCGGCAGCACCGACACGAACACGATCAGCAGGAAGATATAGTCGACGTTGTCGCGGATGAAGGTGATCTGCCCGAGGAAGTAGCCGAGCAGCGTCACCCCGGCACCCCAGGCGATGGCGCCGACGATGTTGTAGGTGAGGAAGATCGGGTAGCGCATCTTGGCCGCACCGGCGACGAGCGGCGCGTAGGTTCGCACGATCGGCACGAATCGGGCGAGCACGATGGTCACCGGCCCGTGCTTCTCGAAGAACTCGTGCGCCTCGACGATGTAGCGCTCCTTGAGCACCTTGGCGTCGGGCTTGAACAGTGAGTAGCCGGCCCGGTTGCCGATCAGATACCCCACTTGGTCGCCGAGGAACGCCGCGATCGGGATGGTCAGCAACAGCACCCACAGCGGGGCGAAGGGCTCGATGTCGGTGGACTTCGCGGCCACGATCAGACCCGCGGTGAACAGTAGCGAATCGCCCGGGAGCAGCGGAAACAGTAGTCCCGACTCGATGAACACGACCAGCAGGAGGCCGGCCAGAATCCAGGTGCCGAACGAGTTGAGCAGGTTCACCGGATCGAGGAAACCCGGGAGCAGTGCCAGGTTTGTCGTATTTGTGGCTATTGCGAAGGTAGTCACGATAGCCGAGGGTACCGGGTGATTCTGAGGATTTCCTCGGACAAGGGCCATCGCGGGTTGTGGTCTGGTGCACGCAGCGAGAGTGACCTTGCCATACTGAACGGGAGTGACCGACTCGCCAGCGCGAGAAACCTATCCGGTTGGAGGACGTGAAATGCCGATTGCCACCCCCGATCAGTACGCCGAGATGTTCAAGAAGGCCAAGGACGGGGGGTACGCGTTTCCTGCGATCAACTGCACCTCGTCTTCCACCATCAATGCCGCGATCAAGGGCTTTGCCGATGCCGGCAGTGACGGCATCATCCAGTTCTCCACCGGCGGCGCCGAGTTCGGTTCCGGCCTGGGTATCAAGGAGATGGTGACCGGCGCGGTCGCGCTTGCCGAGTTCGCGCACGTGATCGCCGCCAAGTACGACATCACCATCGCCCTGCACACCGATCACTGTCCCAAGGACAAGCTGGACACCTACGTCCGTCCGCTGCTGGCAATCTCCCAGGAGCGCGTCGATGCAGGCAAGGATCCGCTGTTCCAGTCGCACATGTGGGACGGCAGTGCGGTGCCGATCGACGAGAACCTCCAGATCGCGCAGGAACTGCTGGCCAAGGCGGCAGCGGCGAAGATCATCCTCGAATGCGAGATCGGCGTCGTCGGCGGCGAAGAGGACGGTGTCGAGGCGGAGATCAACGACAAGTTGTTCACCACCCCCGAAGACTTCGAGAAGACCGTCGATGCGCTCGGCACCGGTGAGAAGGGTCACTACCTGCTCGCCGCCACGTTCGGCAACGTGCACGGTGTGTACAAGCCCGGCAACGTGAAGCTGCGCCCCGATGTGCTCAAGACCGGCCAGGACGTCGTCGTCAAGAAGCTGGGTCTGGCCGAGGGCTCCAAGCCGTTCGACTTCGTCTTCCACGGCGGCTCCGGCTCGCTCAAGAGCGAGATCGAAGAGGCGCTGAGCTACGGCGTGGTCAAGATGAACGTCGACACCGACACCCAGTACTCCTACACCCGGCCGATCGCCGGTCACATGTTCGAGAACTACGACGGTGTGCTCAAGGTCGACGGCGAGGTCGGCAACAAGAAGACCTACGACCCCCGCGTGTGGTCGAAGAAGGCCGAGGCGTCGATGTCGGAGCGCGTGGTCGAGGCCTGCACCGACCTGAAGTCGGTCGGCAAGTCGATCAGCGCCTGATCACTGCCCAACGAAAAGCGCCCGGTGCGAACCGGGCGCCTTTTTGTTGGTGCGTGGCGGGATTCGGCGTGGCAGGTGTCACATGGTGGCGAGACCGACGACGACCCCGACCGCGAGCAACAGCATCACGATCCCGGCGAGGATGACCGAGAGATCCACCCGACGCCGGGCGCGCGGTACGGCCGCCGCGGCGTAGTGGGTCTGGTACAGGTCAATCGGTTGCGCGATCGGCAACGGCCGGGTCGGTGGTTCGAACCAGACCGGCGGCTGCGGTTCACGCGGTGGGATCGGTCGGCGGTAGGCGGGCCCGTCGGTCACTGTGGCGTGCAGACCTTCCAGTCGTCACCGGACTTCTGCAGATTGATCGTCACGGTTTGCGGGGTCTGCGGCTTCGCGGTGTGGGTCGCCTCGACCTCCACCACGGCCTGGTTGCCGTCGTTGGTGATCTTCACCGCCTTCACGTCGCCGACCTGGATCAACTCGTTGCGGGTCTTCTGGCCGTTGTAGACATTCGCGAAGTCCGCGTCGCTGATGGACGCGTAGAACTCGTGCCGGTCTCCGCAGGTCACCGAACGCAGGGTGGTGAGGTCGCCGTCGTAGAGGGCCGTCGAGAAGGACTTCGCGACGTCGGCGGCCTCGTCGGCGGGGGCCGGGGTGCGCATGTTCATGAAGGCGAAGACGCCGGCTGCGATCGCTGCGATCACGACGATGGCTGCGGCGATCCACAGTCCGGTGTGGCGTTTGCGGCCGGCGGTCGCCGGTGCCGGCGTGGCCTTCGTCGTGGTTGCGCTGGTGCCGCCCGACTTGGTGTCCGCCTTGGCAGGGATGCGTTCGGGCTTGTGGGCCGTTGTGGACCAGCCGTCGGCCGCAGACTTCGACGGCTTGTCGGTTGGTGTCTTGTCGGTCGCGATCTTCGCGGCGGCGCCGGCTGCGACAGCGGCCCCCGCGCCGGCCGCGGCGGCCACCGCCGCAGTCTTGACGGTGGAGCCGGAGTCGTCGGACGTCGACTCGGGGAGCGGAGTGGTTGCGGTCGGTTCGCCGGTGTCCGCGTCGACCCAATCGTCCTCGTCGGGCGTCTGCTTCAGCGACTTGGTGATCGCTGGGATGGCCTCGGTCTCGGGATCCTCGGCCTGGGTTGCTATGGCTTCGGTGTCTTCGGTGTCTTCGACGGCCTCGACGTCGTCGGTGACCGGCGCGACGACCTTCATCACCTTGGTCTCGCTGTCACCGGGGGCTTCGGTGCCGCCGGTGGGCGTGATGTGGGGCGAGGCGTCGTCCTTCTCGGCCGAGTCGGTGTCGGTGGTGTCCTTGTCGGTCGGATCGCTGTCGGTGCTGTCGCTCAGGGCGTCGATGTGCTCGAGGTCGTCGAGCTCGCTGGTGTCGGGGAGATCCTCGCGGCGGATGACCTTGGTGGCCGAGTCGATGCCGCGGCCACCCTTGGGAGTGGGCCGCGTGACCGGGGTGTCGTCGGCGGTGGTGGCCGGTGTGTCGTTGGTCGGCGTCTCGTCGGCTTCAGCGTTGTCGGCCTCTGGCGAGTCGGCGTCAGCGTTGTCGGCCTCTGCGGTGTCGGACTCAGTCGTGTCGGATTCGTCTGCGGCCTCATCCGTGTCGGCGTCCCCCGATTCGGCCTCAGCTTCAGCTTCAGGTTCGGGTTCGGCCTGAGCCTCGGCCTCAGCTTCAGGTTCGGCCTGAGCTTCGGCAGCGGTTTCGGTTGGGGCCTCGTCGACGGGTTCATCGTCGACAGACTCGCCGTCGGTTGCGTCCTCGTGGTGTGGGGTGATCGCGTGCTCGGTGTCGTCGGCTTTCGACGCCGACTCCGCCTCCCACGCCGTGGCCTCGGCTTCGGGAGGCTCGCCCTGGTTGGCGTCGGCGGCGTCCTGGGGTTCGGCTTCGGTCTCGGTGCCTGCCGGGGCGTTGTCCGACGACTCTGCGATGGTGTCGTCGGTGCCCGCGTCATGGGGCGTGATGGCGTGTTCTTCGGCCTCGGACTCCGGCTCGTCCGCATCGGCCGCCGCGGTGGCTTCCGCGGAGGGCTCGGACTCGTCGCCGGACTCGTCGACCTCGGATTCGTCGGCCTCGGACTCGTCGGTGATGTCGACGACGTCATCGGTGTCCGTTTCGTCCGCCTTGTCCGACGCGGAATCCGCTTCGGCTGCTTCGCTTTCCGGTGTGTCGTCCACCTGAGGCGCCGCGTCGGTGCTCTCGATGGTCTCGGTCTCGGCGGCGGGGGTGTCGCCCGGGGTCGCTGCCGAGGCGGAGGTTTCGTCGGTGTCGGTAGTCACCGTGTCTGTCGTCTCCGCTTCCGTCGTCTCGGGTTCGGTCGTCGTCTCCGCGGTCACTGCCGGGCCGGTCGACTTCGGGATCTCGATGACCGAGTCGTCCGGTCCGCGACGAACCCCGGCCGTGCGGTCGTTCCGGCTGCGCCATGCGGAGACCGCACGGCGCAGCAAACCCTTGTCATCCTGCGATCCAGGCATGTGGTGTTACACCCCGCTAATCCGAAGTCGACGATGGTCGGCGTTCCCTCACCAAAGGAACTGCGCCCGAGTTCGGCATCCGTCTCGCTGCCGATCGCGCCATTCACCCTAGCGAATCACTCGGACAATGACGGATTCGACGGGCTGTGATGTCGCCGGAGGTCCGGTGAAGTGCGTTACGAGAGGTGCTTGAATGAACGGGTGACTTCTTTCGGAGATCTGCTCGGCCCGCAGCCGGTTCTGCTCACCGGCGACGACGAGGCCGAATCTGACCTGCTCAATGGTGCGGATGCGGCGGCAACCGCGGCTGCGCACCCGACCGCGTCGATCGCCTGGGCGCACCTGGCCGAGGCTGCGCTCGACGATTCCGACGGCGGCGCCACCGTCGCCAAGGTGATCGAGGCCTACGCCTACGCCCGCACCGGCTATCACCGCGGTCTCGACCAGCTGCGGCGCCACGGGTGGAAGGGCTTCGGCCCCGTGCCGTGGAGCCACGAACCCAACCAGGGCTTCCTGCGATGCGTGGGCGCGCTGGCCCGTGCGGCGAAGTGGATCGGGGAGGAAGACGAATACCTTCGCTGCCTCGATCTGCTCAACGACAGCGATCCGGCCGCGGCCGGACACCTCGGCCTCGCCTGACCCCAGCGCCTTGAACTGGCTGCGTCAACGCTTCCATGCGCTGCCGCCCTCGATCAGGCGTCGGGTGCGGCGTCTGTGGCTGTCCCTGGTGCCGATCATCCAGTGCTCGCTGGCCGCCGGCATCGCCTGGTGGATCGCGGTGAACGTATTCGGACACCCGCAGCCGTTCTTTGCGCCGATCGCCGCCGTGGTGTCACTCGGCCTGTCGCTGAGCAAACGCTGGCGACGGTCGGTGGAACTCGTGGCCGGTGTCACGATCGGCATCCTCATCGGCGACCTGCTGGTCTCCTGGATCGGCTCAGGGACGTGGCAGATCATCGTCGTGGTCGCGCTCGCCATGAGCGTCGCGGTGTTCCTCGACAACGGCCCGCTGATCCCCATGCAGGCTGCGTCGTCGGGCGTTCTGGTGGCGACCCTGCTGCCGCCGGGCGGTATCGGCGGCTTTCATCGCGCCATCGATGCCCTCATCGGCGGCGTGGTCGGCATGATCGTCGTGGCGCTGATCCCGGTCAATCCGGCCCATCGGGCCCGCCGGGACGCTGCCGGGGTGCTCGCGACGATGCGTGACTCCGCGCGCACCCTGGTCGAGGGATTGCGGGCGGCCGACGAGAAGCAGGTGTATGCGGCACTGGAGACCGCACGCGGAACCCAGGATGCCATCAACACCATGCGCTCCGACATGAGTGGCGGACGTGAGGTGAGTGCGCTTTCGCCGCTGTACTGGTCGTCGCGGGACCGATTGCAGAAGATCTCCGCGACCGCGGATCCGATCGACAACGCGGTCCGCAACTTCCGGGTCATCGCCCGTCGCGCGCTGGGCATGATCCAACGCGGTGAACCGCTGCGCCCGGAGATCATCGACGTCCTCGGCGACGTCGGCGAGGCGTTCGAGGTGCTGCGGGCGATGATGATCGCCAACCCGGGTGAGGAACCCGACGAGGCCGAGGCGGCCCGAGTGCTGCGCACCATCACCCGCAAGGCGCGCGCCGAACTCGTACTCAACAGTTCGCTGTCGGAGACCGCGGTGATGGCCGAACTGCGCTCCCTGCTGATCGACATGCTGATGATCACCGGCCTGCGACGGTCCTCCGCGGTGGCCACCCTGCGCTGAGTGGTGCTGGGCCGAAGGTCCCTTGCCATATATGCGAAGTCACGCATATATTGACGGGGCCATGGGCCACTCGCACACGCACACCCACTCACACGGGACCACTGCCGGTTCCGCGTCGACTCGGCGTATCTGGCCGATGGCCGTCGCGATGATCATCATCGGCGCCTACTTCGTCATCGAACTCGTCACCGGTCTGGTGGTGAACTCGCTGGCGTTGATCGCCGACGCCGGCCACATGTTGACCGACGTGGTCGCGCTCGGAATGGGATTGGTCGCGTTGCTGCTGGCACGGCACGGTCGCACCACCGACGACCGCAGCTTCGGATGGCATCGCGCGGAGGTGTTCACCGCCGTCGCGAACGCGGTGCTGCTGATCGGCGTCGCGGCCTTCGTGCTGTACGAGGCGATCCGCCGGATCGGCACCGATCCCGAGGTGCCGGGCATGACACTCATCGTCGTGGCCCTCATCGGTCTTGCGGTGAACGTGGCGATGATGCTGCTGCTGCGCGCCGATTCGCAGGAGTCCATCGCGGTGCGCGGCGCCTACATGGAGGTGCTCGCCGACGCGCTCGGCAGTGTCGGAGTGCTCATCGCCGGTGTCGTCGCCCTGACCACCGGTTGGGGCTACGCCGACATCGTCGTCGCCGTCCTGATCGCCCTGTGGGTGGTGCCGCGGGCGGTGCGTCTGGCGCTCGACGCGCTGCGCATCCTCAACCAGCAGGCGCCGTCGCATGTCGATGTCGAGACGCTGAGGGATGAACTCGCTGCGATCCCCGAAGTCGACGACGTACACGACCTGCACGTCTGGTCGCTGACCACCGGAATGGACGTGGCCACCGTGCACCTGGGTAGCCACGCGCCCAACCGGGAGGTGCTGGCTGCGGCGCAGGCCGTGTTGTCGCGCTACGGACTCGACCACGCGACCATTCAGGTGGAACCCCACGACGTGAAGGACCGCTGCCGCGACGAAATGCAGTGGTGAACAACCGGTGAGTCGACGAAATGTGGTGGCTCCGGCGGTCGCGAACCTGCCATGCTGGCGCCATGACCGACGAGCAGCTCACCTCCCTCACCCGTAAACCCGATCGTGGCGGCGACCGCGCGTTGCTCGACGAGGTCCTCGACGAGGCGTTGGTGGGGGTGCTGTCCACGGTGACCGACGACGGCCAGCCGTGGTCGGTGCCCATGCTCGCCGCCCGTGACGGCGACCGGCTCCTCATCCACGGGTCGACCGGCGCAGGCGCGTTGCGCCACGTCGCGGCGGGTCGGCCCGCGACGTTCACCGCATTCATCGTCGACGGACTGGTCGTCGCCGACACACTCTTCGACCACTCCGTCAACTACCGATCGGTGGTGGTGCGGGGGACGCTGTCGCCGGTCGCCGACGACGACGCGGCCCGTGCGCTCGACGCGTTCTCCGACGCGGTCCTGCCCGGGCGCAGCGCAGAGGTCCGCGATCACACGCGAAAGGAATTGTCGGCGACCGCGATTCTGCAGCTGCCGATCGTCGACGGACAGTGGCTGTGCAAGGCGCGGGCCGGTGGGCCGGGTGACGACACCGCACAGGGCTGGACCGGGCACGTGCCGATGCGGGTGGTGTACGACGAGCCCGTCGTCGAGCATGACGGCGAGCTGCCGGGGTCGGTGGCGGGGTTGGGGAAGGGCTTACTTGGCGAGCGGGGGATGGGCGGCGTCGGCGCGCTCCAGGACCCGGATGGAGACGAGGTAGACCAGCAGGCCGAGGACGGCGATCACCGCGAGGACCAACAGGGTTGAGCCGTAGGACGACTCGTCGGCGCTCTGCCCGGCGAACTCGGTGAACGGCAGATGCAGATCGCGGAGTTTCGCGGTGTAGGCGATGCCGATGGGGATCGCCATGTTGATCACCAGGTTGTAGAAGCCGATGGCCACACCGGATTTCTCCGCAGGAACGTCGCGGATCGCGGTGGACAGCAGCGGCGCGTACATCAGGGCGAAACCGGATCCGAAGAGCATCATCGAGATCGCGAAGACTCCGACCCACGATCCGACCAGGAATGCGGCGAGGAACAGGGCGGCGGCGACCATCAGGATGGCGATGATGGTGGCCTGCTTGGAGCTCAGGAACTCCGCGATCTTGCCGGTGAACACACCGACGAGAACGGCTGCGCTGTAACCGGGTACGAGTAGCAGGGAGACGGTGGACAGGTTCCAGCCGTAGGTGTCATGCACCAGGAACGGGAAGATGAACTGGTAGCCGAGCTGGACCGAATAGGTCACGAACACCACCACCAGCATCAGCGTGTAGCGGTTGTCGGCGAAGAACGCCTTGGTGATCAGTGCGTCGTCGTGGGTCCAGACGTGCCACACGAAGGTTACGATGCCTGCGACGGCGGGAATCATGAACCACCAGTTGAAGTGCTGCATGAACATCACCAGGCTGGACGCGAACACCGCTACCAGGAACAGCCCGAAGACGTCGAGGTGGGTGTGGCCGGTCTCCTCGGCGGGCACCGTCTTGAGGATGATCGGAATGGTCAGCAGCGCAATCAGATTGACCAGGAAGAAGGCGGTCCAGCCGATGTAGGTGGAGATGAAGCCGCCGCCGACCGCGCCGATCAGCAGCGACAGCTGGAAGCAGGCGGTCGAATAACCGAGATAACGTTTTTGTTCGTCACCGGTGAAATGCTTTGTTGCCCAGATGACATACAGCGTCTCCGCGGCGGCGAGACCGGCGGTCTGGATGATGCGGCCGGTGAGTACGCCCGCGAAGCTGTGCTGCAGGGCGAACCCGATGATCGAGCCGATGGACATCAGGATCACGGCGAAGACCATCAGGCGTCGGATGCTGATGGCGTCCGACAACGCCGCGTACACGACGGCGCCGACACCGATCAGGATGCCCGGGATGGTCGCCTGCAGGCTGACGGTGTTCTCGGACAGGTCGAGCGACTCTGCCATCGGCTGCGACATCAGCTTGAAGCCGTTGTCCATCACCAGGGAGAACACGAACAGGAACAGCAGCACCGGAACCGCGGCCTTGGGGTTGCGGGCCATCCCGGTCGTCGGGTCGACTGCCGTCGAGTCTCCACTCATGCCAAGTCCAAGGCGATCTCGATCATGGTGGTGAACGCCGTCTGCCGTTCCTCGGGCGTGGTGTGGGCGTCGGTCAGGACATTGTCGCTGACGGTGAAGATGCCCAGCGCGTCGACGCCGGCGGCCGCGGCGTTCGCGAACAGTCCGGCCGATTCCATCTCGACGGCGAGGATGCCCATGGTGGCCCAGGTGCTCAGCGCGTCGGCGTCGGCGTTGTAGAAGATGTCCGACGACAACACATTTCCCACATGAACACGTTGATCGCGGCTGTCGGCGGCGCATTTGGCCTTCTCCAGCAATCGGAACGACGACAGTGCCGCGTAGGTGCCGGGCATACCGAACTGCTCGAGGTAATTGGAGTCGGTCGACGCGCCCTGCGCGAGGATGACGTCGTAGAGGTCGACGCCGGGTTGCATGGCACCGCAACTGCCCACGCGGATCAGGTTTTTGACGCCGAAGAAGTGGATGAGTTCATAGCTGTAGATGGAGATGGACGGAATGCCCATGCCGGTGCCCATCACCGAGACCGGCCGCCCGTGGTAGGTACCGGTGAAGCCGAGCATGCCGCGCACCTCGTTGAAGCACGTCGGGTCGTCGAGGTAGGTGTCGGCAATGAATCTGGCGCGCAACGGGTCACCGGGCAGCAGGATGGTCTCGGCGATGTCGACACCCTTGGGGTCGATGTGCGGAGTGGAGGTCGTCATCTGTCCAGTCCCAGGGTTGCGGTGAGCTCGGCTTTGATCGTGGTGATGCGGTCGGTTGCAGCGGCCCTGGGGATTTCGCCCTCGGGGCAGGGGGAGATGACCTCGAGATAGCACTTGAGTTTCGGTTCGGTGCCCGACGGCCGGATGATCACCCGGTCGTCGGCCGCGGTGCGGTAGAGCAGTCCGTCGGTGGGTGGCAGATCGTCGCTGCCTTCCTCGAGATCGAGGAACTCGACAACCGGTGACCCCGCCAGTGACGTCGGCCCGGATGCCCGTAGTCGGGCCATGGCGTCGGCGATCAGGGCGACGTCGGCGACCCGGAAACTCAACTGCGACGTGGTGTGCAGGCCGTAGGTGCGGGCCAGGTGGTCGAGCTGATCCTCGATCGTCCTGCCCTGTGCCGCAAGCTCTTCGATGAGGCTCACCACTCGGACCGCGGCACCGATACCGTCCTTGTCGTGGACCGCGGGCGGATCGGTGCAATAGCCGATCGCCTCCTCGTATCCGTAGCGGATGTCCGGCGTCCGGGCGATCCACTTGAACCCGGTCAGTGTGGCGGCGCTGCGCAATCCGTGTGCCTGCGCGATCCGGGCCAGTTGCCTGCTGGACACGATCGAACACGCGAGGACATCGCCGTCCCGACTCGGGTCGGCTGCCGCCTGTTCGCCCAGCAGCGAACCGATTTCATCGCCGGTGAGCTGCCGCCACGTTCCGTCGCGCTGCCCGATCGCCACCGAGCACCGGTCGGCATCCGGGTCGAGGGCGATCACCACATCCGCCGACTCCTTCTCCGCCAGTGCCAGCGAGAGATCCAGGGCGCCAGGCTCTTCCGGGTTGGGGAAGGAAACCGTCGGAAAGTCGGGGTCCGGAGCGAATTGTTCGGCGACGGTGTGCACGTCGGACACCCCGGCCTCGTCGAAGACCTGCAGCATGGTGGCACCGCCCACGCCGTGCATCGCGGTGAGCACGACACGCACCGTCGACGGTTCCGAAGTGGTGCGGTGCGACGCCATGCGTCGGACGTAGTCGACGACGACCTGCGGATCGACCCGCGTGATGTTCTCGGTGTTGCGTGGCACCTGATCGGCAGGCGGGGCGGCAGCAATGCGGGCGGCGATCTCGGCGTCGGCGGGCGGCACGATCTGCACGCCCTGCCCGTGCGGGTCGGCGGCCCGGCCCCCGAGATAGACCTTGTATCCGTTGTCGGCGGGCGGATTGTGCGACGCGGTCACCATGATCCCGGCGTCGACACCGAGCGCCCGCACCGCGAATGCAGTGACCGGCGTCGGGAGCTGTTGGGGTAGCGCCATCGCTCGCAGACCGGCGCCGGAGAGCACCGCGAGCGCAGCCTCGGCGAAGTCCGACGACCCATGGCGCGCATCGCATCCCACGACGACCGAGGCGTCGATGCCGACGGTGTCGATGAGGTATCGGGCGAGTCCGACGGTCGCGCGGATGACCACCGCGACATTCATCCGGGATTCGCCGGCGCCGACCGCACCGCGCAGGCCGGCGGTACCGAACGTCAACGGCCCCGCGAATCGGGAACGCAGATCGGCCAGTGCGTCGGGATGTCCGGCGGAGGCGGCGGTGATGACCTCGCGCAACTCCATCTGAGTGCGGACGTCAGGGTCGCCGATGAGCCACTGCTCGGCCGCGGAGAGCGCGGTCTCGTCGGAGTCGCTCGCCGGAATGTGCTCCAGCACTGCGGCCGACGCCGACAAGCCGAGCCGCGAAGCTCCCGCGGCGATCATCGCGATCGCATCGTCGGCGCTGCGGATGCCGCCGGACGCCTTGACGCCCAACCGGTTTCCGACGGTCTGGCGCATCAGTTCGACGGCATGCACCGTCGCGCCGCCGGCCGGGTGGAATCCGGTGGAGGTCGCGACGTTGTCGGCTCCCGCGGATTCGGCTGCGCGGCAACACCCGACGATCTGCTCGTCGGACAGCGCGGCGGACTCGATGATCACCTTGAGGATCACGGGTGCGGGACAGGCCGCGCGTACCGCGCGAATGTCGGCCTCGACCGCCGCGAAGTCGCCGTCGACCGCCGTCGACACGTCGATCACCATGTCGACCTCGTCGGCGCCGCGAGCCACCGAATCCGCGGCTTCGGCGGCCTTCACCGACGATTGGTGTGCGCCGGAAGGAAACCCGCACACCGTGGTCACCTTCACCCCGGGCGGGGCGCCGAGCGGCAGCTTGTTGGGGGAAACGCACACCGAGTAGGTGCCCAATTCGGCGGCCTCGGCGAGCAGCGCCGACACCTGCGCGTCGGTGGCCTCGGGCTTGAGCAGCGTGTGATCGATGTATGCGGCGACCTCGGCGCGATGCATGAGCCCACACTATGTGGTCAGTGGCGTGATGCGCGGCCGATCAGGTCCAGAACGCGAAGAGTTGCCACCCGTAACTCGACAGCGCGGCCGGCACGCCGGAGAGCTCGAAAAGCCGGTAAATCAGATCGAAGAACGCCCGGTTGAGCGCGGGAATGAACAGCAAGGCGAACACAATGAGGAAGCCGTAGGGCGCGATCTTGGCCATCGAGGCGCGCGTCTGATCCGACAGATACGGTTCGATCGCGCCGTAGCCGTCGAACCCCGGAACCGGCAGGATGTTCAGCACGGCCGCGGTGATCTGCAGGAACGCGAGCATCGCGAGTGCGGCCCACAGGTTGAAACTCGCGTTGCTCGACGGCCCGACGACCCGGATCACTGCCAGCAGGAGCGCGCCGAGGACGGCGTTGGTGAGCGGCCCGGCCAACGACACGACGGTCCGCTGCACGCGGGTGAAACCCGCCTGATTGACATAGACCGCGCCACCCGGAAAGCCGATGCCGCCCATCAGGATGATGAGCAGCGGCAACAGGAGCGACAGGCCGGGATGGGTATAACGCAACGGATTCAGCGTCAGGTAGCCGCGCAATTCGGCGTTGTGATCGCCGAATCGGAACGCCATGACGGCGTGCGCGAACTCGTGCAGGCACAGCGAGATCACCCACCCGGCCAGCACGAGGAGCAGGGTGCCGCCGATCGACTCCGCGTTGCGTCCGGTCTCCGATGACGCGACCAGCCAGACGCCGATCCCGGCCGCGACGATCAGCCCGAAGAAGATCGGACCCGGGCGGATCGCGCGGAGGATCTCACGGGGCGGTGTCACGCGGCGTTGCGGCGCGCCCCACGCGGCGGTCATGGGCATACCAGTTTCATGTCCACATGATGCCGGTAAAACGTGGACCGCTTCACCACGCGCGGGGTGATGCTGCCCTCGCGCTCGACGACGATGTTGGTGCCGCCGGTCTGTACCGCCCGCCCGGTCAACCAGCCGCCCGGCATGCGGCGGATCAGTCGCCCACGGACGCCGGGCGCGTCGCGCAGCGGCTCGATCTCCACGCCGCGGACCTCACCGGTGAACAGGCGTTCGCTGTCCACATAGGTTTCGCCGTGCAGTTTTGCGCCGTCGTCGCCGAGATGGCGGGCGCGTCCCACCAGGACGGTCGCGGCGTCGTCGCGGATCAGCGGGAGTTCGCGGGCGGTGCCGGACTCGGCGAGCTCGCGGGCCTTCGGGCCGTGGGGGAGCCCGTAAATCCGGGTGGCCTGGGTGGCGGCGGGCGCGACGAGCGCGACCTCGACGTCGAGCCGTTCGAGCAGCATCAACGCGGCCAGGACCTGCGCGAAGAACGCATCGCAACCCGCCGACGACCCGACGACACCGATCCGGGTCACCGCGGAATCGGCCACCAATTCGGTCACCGCGGTCCGGATGGCCCGCTTGTCGTCGGCGAGATCCGATTCGATGAGCATCGCAAAAGGCACGCGGATAGCGTATCGAGGGCGCCGAACAAGTAGGGTTGGCCTGTTGTTCAGCGTGCGGTCGAGTCCTACATGGCTGCGTGCAGCCCAGAACACGTGACACCGGGAACAAGGAGTATCCGACCATGGCCGCGATCGTGCTTATCGGCGCCCAATGGGGCGACGAGGGCAAAGGTAAGGCAACCGATCTACTCGGCGGGAAACTGCAGTGGGTGGTGCGGTACCAAGGCGGAAACAACGCCGGTCACACCGTCGTCCTGCCCAACGGCGACAAGTTCGCCCTGCACCTGATCCCGTCGGGCATCCTCACCCCGGGCGTCAAGAACGTCATCGGCAACGGCGTCGTCGTCGATCCGGGGGTGCTGCTCACCGAGCTCGGCGGGCTCGAGGATCGGGACGTCGACACCACCGGCCTGCTGCTCTCGGCCGACGCGCACCTGCTCATGCCGTACCACGTGGCCATCGACAAGGTCACCGAGCGCTTCCTCGGGAACAAGAAGATCGGCACCACCGGCCGCGGCATCGGACCCTGCTATCAGGACAAGATCGCCCGCGTCGGCGTCCGCGTCGCCGACGTCCTCGACGAGAAGATCTTCGCGCAGAAGGTCGAGGCCGCACTCGAACTCAAGAACCAGATCCTGGTCAAGATCTACAACCGCCGTGCCCTCGAGCCGGCGCAGGTCGTCGACGAGGTCCTCGGGCAGGCCGAAGGGTTCAAACACCGCATCGCCGACACCCGACTGCTGCTCAACCAGGCCCTCGAACGCAACGAGACGATCCTGCTCGAAGGATCGCAGGGCACCCTGCTCGACGTCGACCACGGCACCTACCCGTACGTGACGTCGTCGAACCCCACCTCCGGTGGCGCCGCGGTGGGATCGGGCATCGGCCCGAACAAGATCACCACCGTGCTCGGCATCCTCAAGGCCTACACCACGCGCGTCGGCTCGGGTCCGTTCCCGACGGAGCTGTTCGACGAGTGGGGCGAGTACCTGGCGAAGACCGGCGGCGAGGTCGGGGTGACGACCGGCCGTGCCCGTCGCTGCGGCTGGTTCGACGCGGTCATCGCCCGCTACGCCACCCGCGTCAACGGCATCACCGACTACTTCCTCACCAAACTCGACGTGCTCTCCAGCCTGGAGCGCGTGCCGATCTGCGTCGCCTACGAGGTCGACGGCGAACGCGTCGAGGACATGCCGATGACCCAGACCGGGTTCCACCACGCCAAGCCGATCTACGAGACGATGCCCGGCTGGTGGGAAGACATCTCCGAGTGCAAGCGGTTCGAGGACCTGCCGAAGACGGCGCAGGACTATGTGCTGCGACTCGAGGAGCTCTCGGGTGCGCACATTTCCTGCATCGGTGTCGGACCGGGGCGGGATCAGACGATTGTGCGCCGGGAGATCGTCTGAGGCACGCCGCGTCGGCGGCCGGCGGTTCGCGATTGTGCGCAGGGAGATCGTCTAGGGGCACCCCACCCGCTGGTTGAGCAGTCGCCGAGGCGCCAGCCGAGGTGACGTCCGTCGAAACCAGTTGAGGAACCCGACCGAATACGTCGTCCATGTACAGAATGGACACCGATTCGGTCGCGATCCATCGTTTTGTCCTGCGCAATCCTATGGTGAGCCCCATCGCGGAGTGACTACTGTCGGAGTAGATGCGGCCATCCGGCCGTGAGCACCCGAGAGAAGGACGACGATGAGCTTGTACGCAGTGGTCGATCCCGCCACCGGCGAGGTTGTCCAGGATTACCCGACTGCTACCGACGCGCAGGTCGATGCCGCCGTCGCCGCGGCGCAGAACGCGTATACGACCTGGTCGAAGACCTCCACGGTGGCGCAGCGCGCCGACCTGATCCGCAAGGTCGGCAAACTCCACACCGAGCGTCGTGACGAACTGGCCAAGATCATCCAGCGCGAGATGGGTAAGCCACTCGATCAGTCGCTGGGCGAGGTGGACTTCTCCGCCGCCATCTACGAGTACTACGCCGACCACGCCGAGAAGTTCCTGGCCGACGAGCCGATCGACCTGCTCGAGGGCGAGGGCAGCGCCTTCATTCGCCGCAGCCCGGTCGGTGTGCTGTTGGGCATCATGCCCTGGAACTACCCGTACTACCAGGTGGCCCGCTTCGCCGGCCCGAACCTCACCCTGGGCAACACCATCGTCCTCAAGCACGCTCCGCAGTGCCCCGAGTCAGCGGCCGCGCTGCAGCAGATCTTCGCCGACGCCGGCTACCCCGAGGGTGCCTACGTCAACGTCTACGCCACCAACGAGCAGATCGCCGATGCGATCGGAGATCCTCGGGTGCAAGGGGTTTCGCTCACCGGCTCCGAGCGCGCCGGTGCCGCTGTCGCCGAGGTCGCCGGTCGCAATCTGAAGAAGGTCGTCCTCGAACTCGGTGGCTCCGACCCGTTCATCCTGCTGTCGTCCGACGACATCGACGCCACCGTCTCTGCGGCCGTCGACGGCCGCTTCGAGAACACCGGGCAGGCGTGCAATGCGGCCAAGCGGTTCATCGTGGACGAGAGCGTCTACGACGAGTTCGTCGAGAAGTTCACCGCGAAGGTGAAGTCAAACGCCGATGGACTGGCGCCGCTGTCGTCGGTGGCCGCCGCCGACCGGCTCGAGGAGCAGATCGCCGGTGTCGTGAAGGACGGCGCCACCCTGGAGTCCGCCGGTGAACGCAAGGGTGCCTACTTCCCGCCCGGCGTCCTGACCGGCGTGAACCCGGATCTCGCGAGCGCCAAGCAGGAGCTGTTCGGTCCGGTCGCGACGGTGTACAAGGTGTCCGGTGAGGACGCGGCGGTCGAGCTGGCCAACGACACCCCCTTCGGACTCGGCTCCTACGTGTTCACCACCGACCGTGAGCAGGCGTTGCGGGTCGCTGACAAGATCGACGCCGGCATGGTGTTCATCAATGCCGTCGGTGCCGAGGGCGCCGAGCTGCCGTTCGGTGGTGTCAAGCGGTCCGGATTCGGGCGGGAACTCGGGCGTTTCGGCATCGATGAGTTCGTGAACAAGAAGATGATTCGGGTGAGCTGACGGGTTTCGGTTCGCGTCGGTTTCGACACGCGTCGGGCGCGCTTCGCGCGCTCGTCGCTGCTCAACCAGCGGACGGGGAATCGGGGAGCCAGGTTCCGTGGAGGCCCGCGGGCACCCGGATCGGCAGGTCGACGGTGGCAACCGGGCCGGCGGATGGGTCCTCGGCGGTGAGCACGTAGAACCGGGATCGCAGGTCGGCCGGGTCGGTGCCGATCGCGCCCCAGTAGTCGCGCTCGTTCCCGGGCAGGTAGATCGGCTCGCCGATGGCCACGCCTGGGCGCCACACACTTTCGGTGCCGCGGTGGAGGTCGTAGAACCACAGGCTGTCCAGATCGCCGCTGTCGCCGGGGCTCTTGGCGACGGTGGCGACGCGGCGGTGATCGCGCGTCAGGGTGCGGTCGTCGACGCGCGGAAACTCCATGTCGATTGCCTTGTCGCTCAGTACGGTTCGCGTCATCGGGCCGGCCGGGTCGATGACCGCGCGGGTGAGCGTCGACGACGCCGGTGCGGGCTGGTCGGTGAAGCCACCCGGATAGGTCCACTCGACGTAGTCGACGGTCACCGTGCCGTCGGGGTTGTCGAAGGCGTTGGCGAAATGCCACACCCAGAACGGCTCGGCCTGCACCCAGCGGACGGCGCCGCCGTCGCGGGGGATGAGCGCGATGCGGGTGCCGTCGTCGGGTCGCCACGACAGTAACGAGCCGCCGGTGAACGCGGCCTCCAGGTCAAAGATCAACGGGCACACGAACAGAACGATGTAGCGCGAGGTCAGGGCCATGTCGTGGATCATGACCGGCGCGTCGAGTCCGTCGACGGGCGTGGGGGTGCGCACGGGCTGTCCGTCGGCGCCGATCACCGCCCACGTCAGGTACGGGGCCTCCAGCGCGTAGTTGAACAGCACCAGCTCACCGGTCTCGGGATCGAGTTTGGGATGCGCGGTGCTACCGACGCGCATGGCGCCGTCGCAGTCCGTTTTCGCCAGGGTGGCAAGGTCTTTCGGGTCGAGAACGTAAGGCTGATCGGCCTCGGCCATGGCCATCAGCCGGCCGCCGTGCCGCACGATGTTGATATCCGGCAACTCGCGGACGGTCCCGGCGAGCTGCTCGCCGACCTCGGCTGCATCGGGGGTGTAGCCATCCATGATTCCCGACCAGATGGCATGTCCGGCAGCCTCTTCCGCAAGCACCATGGGGGTGCGGACGAAGCGATTGCGGTATGCGGCGGTGCCACCGTCCACGCTGATCCGGTGCACCATGGCGTCGCCGTCGAGCGGGTAGACATACGAGCCGATCGGATCGAAGCGTGGATTGGGGCCGTTGCGCAGGTAGCTGCCGGAAAGGTCGGCGGGTAGTTCGCCGGTGACCGGGAGGTCATGGACGTCGACTTCGTCGCGCTGCGGTGCGAACACGCCGGTCAGGTGCGAGTGGTGGGTGAGTTGGACGGGGGCGGGCCGGGTGGGGACGGTCATGGTGGTTCTCCGGTCGGTGTCGAGATGGTCGGTGGGTCTGGTGATCAGCGGGTGGTGGCGGCGGTTGCGGACGGACGGGCCGGGGACTGTGCGATGGCTTGGGTGCGCTTGACCGCGAAGACGATGAGTGCCACCGGGATGACCCAGTTCAGCAGGATGTTGCCCGGGTGCGCGCCGGATACGGCGGCCGCGTCGGCCAGCACACCTGCGATGACGTGGCAGCAGCCCATCGCCGCGACCGCACCGGCCCAGATCAGGCTGATCTGCTTGTTCTTGGCGCGGAAGATCGGTGAGTGCCAGAGCGCCGGATCGACGCTTTCGCGGGCGTACTGCTCGGTGAAGGGAATGGTGAACGCGGAGACCGCCATGATCGCGGCCAGAATGAACGCGGAACCGCCGCGGCCGAAGAAGACCAGCGCCTCGTCGATCTGCGGGTTGCCGACGATCCCGATCACTGCGATCAGTCCGAACAGGATCACGCCGGAGACATCGAGGATCTTCCATCCGCGTCCCTGCAGCGCCGAGTAGGCGGTCATGCCGAACGCGATGGCGCAGGCGGCGAGTGCGGCGATGGTGACGTGATCGGCGCCCAGGCGCTCGGCGGCGAAGCTGAATACGAACCAGGGGGCGAGGCCCAGGATCATCGATTTGGCGTTCATGGTGGTTCTCCTTACGAGGTGGTTTGTGGTGATGTCTCCACTCTCGTCTGTGCCGATGACGCAAACATCTGCGTCATGACGGAGATTCTGCTGCCAACCGTCACCGCTGGGCCGCGACGAACGCGGCGAGTTCGACGCGGGTGCGCAGGCCGAGCTTCGCCAGGGCGTGCGACACGTGGGTCTGCACCGTCCGCGTCGAGATGAACATCTGCTCGGCGATCTCGCCGCCCGACAATCCGGTCGCGACCAGCTCCGCCACGGTGACCTCCGTTTTCGTGAGGCTGCCCCACCCGTGTGTCGGGCGGTCGCGGACCGCGTTCGGATCCATGCGTATGCCGTGCGGCCGCATCCGCGATGCCAGGCGGGCCGACATGGTCACCGCGCCCATCGTCTGCATGACGACGAAGGCCCGGTTCGCGAGCTCCCGCGCCCGGGTCCGCTCGGCCAGCGCCGCGGCGGCACACGCGGCCTCCTCCCAGGCATACGCCTCGTCGAGGCCGTCCCCCAGGGCCGCCAGCTCGGCGGCTGCCCGCTCGGCGATGTCGAGGAACTCGGCGAGATCAATCCGGCCGAGGGATGCCAGGCACCGCGCCCGAGCGATCGCGACCGGTCCGGCGGCGCTCGTGGTGGGCGGGTAAGGCATGGAGTCGAGGCCTTCGACGACGGCCTCCAGGAGTGCGGTGTCCTGTGCGCGCGTGCCGATGCGGGCACAGTCGATCGCGAACCAGGGTAGCCACCCGTACAGGCGGCAGGTCAGCGCGCGCTCCCACGTCGCTGCTGCGTTCGTTGCGGCCGGTTTGAGTTTGCGGCGGGCCTCGTGCAGCAGCGACCAGGCACGACCCGACAACGGAAATCCGAACTGGTCGGGTAGTCCGGCCGCGTCCCAGGCATCAAGACGTGTTGTCGCCGAAGCAAGTTCGCCGCGGTAGACGTCGATGATCGACCGACCGGCGACCGCCTGCGAGGTCCACCCCATATCGGCGGCGGACGCGCGCTCGAGCCCGGCATCCCACGCTGCGGCCGAGTCGTCGAGGTTGCCTCGTCCGAAGTCGATGCCGCCCTGGGTGAACTCGTGAAACGCGGTCATCCAGTCGGTGCCGCGGTTGCTGCGCAGCTTCACCGCGCTCTCGAGGAGGTCTGCCGCAGCCGCCGGCCCGCGTGAGTAGAGGCCGAGGAGCGGTGGCCAGACGTCGGCCGACGATGTCGCCAGTCGGCCGGAGCCGAGATCTTCGCCGTGGCGTCGGGAGGCAGTCAACGCCAACCGCAGTCCGTCGTCGACCTGACCGATCAGGAACAGTCGAAGGGCTTCTCCGACCAGTCCCTGAACCGACCTGGTGGGACTCTCGCTTTCCACGTCGAAGAAGGGCTCAACGGGCACCGGGGTCGAGGCGTCGAGGAGGCTGACATATCGGCGTAGGTCGATCAGGCCCTGCGCGACGTCGTCGCCGACCGGAAGCTGGAGCGTGTCGTCGATCAGTGCCCGGGCCCGATCGGTGTCGCCCTTGGCGATCAGCGCGAAGAGCTGGATTCGGAGCAGGTCGGCGATTTCAGTGATCTCGGTTGCGGTGGCGAGTCCCTCCTCGGCGACCTGGTTCGCGCGGGTGAGCTGCCCGGTGCGGGCGAGTGCCACGGCGAGTGCGACGTTCACCCCGGGCGTCGCGGTGGGGGCGGTGGCCGTGGTGCGGGCCAGGTTGTCGAGGAGATCGACCGCCACCGAGGGAGTGTTGGCGAGATCGTCCTCGGCGCGGCGGACCGCGTCGAGCATCGCGTCGGTGTCGGTCCCCGCCGCGAGTCGATGATGCGCCACCGCCTGGGTGTCGTGGGTGTTGGCCGGGTGGTTGGCGACGGCGTCGTGCAGCACCGACCGCAGCATCGGGGCGAGTCCGGCGTAGGTGACGTCGGCGTAGAGATCATGGGTGAACGCCAAGGTGCCGTCGTCCTGAGCGGCGATGATGCCGGCGTCGATCGCCGTCTGTGCCGCCCCGACCAACGACGCCGCGGTCGTCCCGTCAAGGATCGCGAGATCGGTCATCGTCGCGGGACCGCCCCAGACGGCGAGTTTCTGGGTCAGCTCGCGGGCCCGGGAGTCCAGCAGTGCCAGATGCTCGGCGATGGCGTCGCGGGTGCCGGAGGCGACGTCGGCGGCGGCGTCGGGCGCCATCGATGCGCGCCCGCCAGAGATCTGCAGGCCACCGGACAGCTGCAGCGAACGGAGGAGCGAGATCGCCTGCATCGGATTGCCGCCCGTGGCCGACAGTGCGGTGGCGAGTTCGCGGTCGGGGGTCGCGCCGAGGAACTCGGCGGCCAGATCGGCGATGTCGGTATCGGCCATCGGTGGCAGCGTCCATTCCCGGACCTCGCCCCGGGCGACCAAGCGGTTCAGCACATCTCGCTCGGGCAACGGCCGGCGACCGACGAGCAGGACCAGCGGCAGGGCGCGAGTGGCTCCGGACAGTCGGGTCGCCAGGTCCAGCGACGCGGCGTCGGCATGGTGGGCATCGTCCAGGATCAGCACCAGCGGACCGTCGGCACAGAGGTCGTCGACGGCGCTGTAGAGCTGATCCTCGAAGGTATCGGGTACCGGGATCGCGAGCTCGACCCCGACGAGACGCGACGCCGCGACAAACGGCTGCCGCCAGGACATGTCATCGGCGCGGGCGTAGCGCGTGCGGACCGGCAGCTCCGATGCGAGCGCCTGCAGCGTATGGGTCTTTCCGGTTCCCGGGCCCGCGGTGACGACGAATGTCCGTGGCGCGCCACGTTCGTCGTCGAGCGCCGCCGCCACCGCACGGCGGATCTGCTCCACAGTCGACCGGCGATTGGCGTGGTGGGACGCGAACACCACCCAAGCGTAGTGCCGAATCGGGCGCTGGCCATGAGAAGCTGAGCGGCATGAGTACGACGAGGACCGGCCGCGACTATGGCTCGATCCTGTTGGGGCGCGCCGACGAGAGTCCGCGTCGGCGGCGTGTGCGGATTCAGACGTTGCTCACGGTGTGCATCGTGGTGGCGAACCTGTTCGGCGTTGCTATCGCGATCCTGCTTGCGACCGTAGGTATCCCGGAACCCTCGGTGCTGCAGCCCGAACTCTGGTGGATCAACTACATCGCGGTGCCGGTCTACGTCGTCGCGGCGTTCGCGCTCGGCATCGCACTGGGCACCGTGGTGGCGTTGCGGGATCTGCGGTGGTCGATCCAGCAGCGGATCCCGACCCGCGACGACGCAAGGCGCGCCCAACGCGCGCCGCGCCGGCTCGTCGCCATCCAGGGTGTGCTGTGGGCGATCGCGACCGTGATGTTCACGATCATGTACGGCGTCATGGACCCGAACCTCATCCCCAAGGTGTTGTTTGTCGTGGGGCTCAGCGGTGTGGTGGTGGTGACCGCGTCGGATCTGTTGATCGAGTTCGCCATGCGGCCGGTGCAGGCGGAGGTCATCAGTGCGGGATATCGGCGCAGGCAGCGCACCGGCATCCTGTCGCGCGCGGTCGTCTCGTGGATTGCCGGATCGGCCGTCCCCATCATCGGCATCATCCTGGTGGTCTTCTTCGGCGTCCTGCGCGACGACACCACCAAGCTGGATCTGTTCATCGGGGTGACGGTGCTCGCGGTGATCGCGATCAGCACCGGATTGATCCTGTGCGTACTGTCGACGACCAGTGTCAACGCGGCCATCCGCAGCGTCCGCGGCGGGATGCGCAGTGTGCAGAGTGGTGACACCGACGTCGACCTGGTTGTCTACGACGGCACCGAGGTCGGTGACCTGCAGGTCGGGTTCAACAGCATGGTCGCCGGGCTGCGCGAGCGCGAGCACCTCCACGATCTGTTCGGCCGACACGTCGGGCGCGATGTCGCCGATGCTGCGATGCAACGGGATCCGGAACTCGGCGGCACCGAACGCACGGTGGCGGTGGTGTTCGTGGACGTGATCGGCTCCACCACCTTGGCCGCGGATCGGTCACCGGTGGAGGTGGTGGACATTCTCAACCGCTTCTTCGCGGTCATCGTCGACGCGGTGGAACGACATCGGGGGCTGGTCAACAAGTTCGAGGGCGACGCGGTACTCGCGATCTTCGGCGCACCCATCGATCTCGACGACCCGGCGGGTGCCGCGTTGTCCGCGGCCCGGGAGGTTGCCACCGGACTGGCCGCCGATGTACCCGACCTCAGAGCCGGAATCGGCGTCGGGTACGGCCCGGTCGTCGCCGGAAACGTCGGCGCCATCGAACGATTCGAGTACACCGTGATCGGCGATCCGGTCAACGAGAGCGCACGGCTCTCGGAGTTGGCCAAGCGGGATCCGAGCCGTCCGCTGGCGTCCGGTCGCGCGATCGACGCGGCCGGAGACGAAGCGGCGCAGTGGGAACGGCAGGAGACGACGACGCTGCGCGGTCGCACCGTCGAGACGACGGTCTATGCCGCCGACCTCACTCACTCCTCCACACGATCCATCTGACCCTCCGCAAAATCCAGGCGCCGCAACGCCATCCGCAGCACCTCGTCGCCGATGTGGCCCTCGTCGCGTTCGGCGATGAACACGGACCGCTGAATCTGCAAGAGCTCCATGCGAATCCGGTCGGCGGCCGCGGTCGGGCTCTCGCCGATGTCCTCCGGTCCACGTCCGAGCTCCTCCCACGCCACGTTGCGTTGGGTGTTCACCCACTTGCGCAGCATCATGATCTGGTGGCGGCGCGGATCGTCGGGCGCGAGGCCTTCGGAGATCTCGTCGAGGTGGCGTTCGGATTCCCGCGACGCACGGTCCTGCGCGCCCGCGAACGCGAGACGATCCTGAGCGGCGTCGTCGCCGGAAACACAGAGCCGCCGGATCATCCACGGCAAAGTGGTGCCCTGGATCAGCAGCGTGCCGACGACCACCACGAAGGTCAGGAACAGGATCTCCGCGCGCGCCGGGAACGGATCGCCGGAATCGGTGGCCAGTGGGATGGCAAAGGCCGCGGCCAGCGACACCACCCCGCGCATCCCGGCCCAGCCGACGATGAATACCAGTCGCGGTTCGGGAAATGGTTCGCGCGCGCGGACTTTCGGGAGTAGCAGGCGCGGAATGTAGGTTGCCGGGTAGACCCAGAGGAACCGGACCACGATGGTCGCGACGAGCACCGCGGTCGCGTCGATGGCCACCTGCTGCCAGGACTCGCCGGCCAGCCCACGGATCAGGAACGGCAGCTGCAGACCGATGAGCAGAAAGACGAACGACTCCAGGATCGCGTCGATGGACTTGCGGACCGCCTCGTCCTGCAACCGGGTGGCGTAGCCGAGCCGCACCGACCGCTGGCCCAGGAACAGACCGGCGACGACCACCGCGATCACCCCGGAGGCATGCACCTCCTCGGCGACGTAGTAGGTGCCGAAGGACACCAGCAGCCCGATGGCCGTCTCCATCGGCGGATCGGTCAGCCACACCCGCAGCCACGACACCGCATAGCCGATCACCAGGCCGAGCGCGACGCCACCGACTGCGGCGATGGCGAACGTCGACAAGCCCTCCCACAGGGTCGCGGTCGCGCCGACTGCGGCGGCCAGCGCGATCCGGAAGGCCGTCAGCGCCGTCGCGTCGTTGAGCAGACTCTCGCCGCCGAGCAGGGTCATGATCCGGCGCGGCAGCCCGACTCGCCGGCCGATGGCCTGTGCGGCGACCGCGTCCGGGGGTGCGACGACGGCACCGAGGACCAGCGCCGCGGCCAGCGGCATGTGCGGGATCGTCCAGTAGGCGACCAGACCCACCAGCACCGTGGAGAACAGGGGCAACCCGATGGCGAGCAGGCCGATCGCCCGCCGGTTCGCGCGGATCGCCTGGTACGAACTGTCCTGGGCCGCCGAGTAGAGCAGCGGCGGCAGGATCAGGAACAGCACCAGATCGGGCTCCAGCATGACCTCGGGGGTGCCGGGAATCCAGGCGAGACCGAGTCCGACGACGACGAGGATCAAGGGTGCCGACAGGCCGTACCGGCGGCAGAGCGCGGCGATCAGCACCGCGACCACCGCGACCAGCAACAGAGAAGCGCTCACTCGAAGAACCTAATACGTCGCACGGACCGGGATAATGGTGAACATGCGACTCTTCCGACGTTCCGCTGATCCCTCCGGTGGCGAGTCCACCCAGAGTTCCTCGGCCGGCGCGCGATGTGACGAACTCGGCACCATCGGCGTCGACGCGAACGACGACCCGGCGCCCCGTGACCGCCCGGACGTCTGCGAGGAATGCACCCAGCTGGGGGAGCACCACTGGTCGCACCTGCGGATGTGCCTGACCTGCGGACATATCGGATGCTGCGATTCCAGTCCACGACGGCACGCGACTGAGCACTTCGAGGAGACCGGGCATCCGGTGATGCGTTCGGCCGAGCCCGGCGAGGTCTGGCGGTGGTGCTACGTCCACGAGTTCATGGGGTGAGCCACGTAGAATTCGCCGCATGACAGCAGAGCCCCGTAACGCCGCGCCCACGCGTCTGGTGGGCCCGCCCGCGCTCCTCGGAACGCCGCTGAGTCCGACCGCGACCAAGGTGATGGTGCTCGGTGCCGGTGAACTCGGCAAGGAGGTGATCATCGCGTTTGCGCGCCTCGGCGTCGAGGTGATCGCCGTCGATCGGTACGAGCATGCGCCCGGCCAGCAGGTCGCCCACCACGCGGAGGTCATCGACATGACCGAGGCCGCCGCGGTGACCGCCCTCGTCGAGCGATACCAACCGCACTTCATCGTGCCGGAGATCGAGGCCATCGCCACCGATGCGCTCGTGGAGGTGGAGCGACGCGGTCTCGCCGAGGTGATCCCGACCGCGCACGCGGTGGTCGCCACGATGAACCGTGAGGGCATCCGACGTCTCGCCGACGAAGAGCTCGGACTCCCGACCTCCCCCTACCTGTTCGCGTCGTCGCTCGAAGAACTCGAGGTCGCCGCACAGCAGATCGGGTTCCCGTGCGTGGTTAAGCCGGTCATGTCGTCGTCGGGCAAGGGGCAGTCGGTGCTGCGGGCCCCCGCCGACATCGGAACCGCTTGGGAGAAAGCCGGTTCCGGGGCGCGAGTGGCCGGCGATCGGGTCATCGTCGAGGGCTTCATCGACTTCGACTACGAGATCACGTTGCTCACCGTCCGTGCGGTGGACCCGGTCACCGGACGCCTGGCCACCTACTTCTGTGCGCCCATCGGTCACCAGCAGGTTGGCGGTGACTACGTGGAGAGTTGGCAGCCGCACCAGATGAGCACCGACGCCCTCGGCTCCGCGACGTCGATCGCGGCCCGCATCGCCACCGCATTGGGTGACGGAAAGCTCGGTGGCCGAGGAATTTTCGGTGTCGAGCTGTTTGTCAAGGGCGACGACGTCTACTTCTCCGAGGTCAGTCCGCGGCCGCACGACACCGGTCTGGTCACCATGGCCACCCAGCGGCTCTCCGAGTTCGAGATGCACGCCCGCGCGATCCTCGGTCTGCCCGTCGACGTCACACTCGCCTCACCCGGTGCCTCCGCCGTCATCTACGGCCAACTCGATGAGCCCGCAATCGGATTCGAGAACGTCGCGCGCGCACTCGCGGTACCCGAGACCGACATCCGGCTCTTCGGTAAGCCGGAGAGCTTCCATCGGCGTCGGATGGGTGTGGTCACCGCGACCGCCGACGACGTCGCCACCGCCCGCAAGCGTGCGGTACATGCTGCGTCCCTGGTGAATCCGGTACCCGGACGGCCGTTCGAGGTGGCCGTCCCGCCGCCGCCGGCGGCGCAACCCGCGGTCCGCCGCGAAGCGCCGGCGCCGTCGCGCGGGGGACCGGCAGTGGCGCCGAATCCCGGTGCGCCGCGCGGCCCGATGCCGGGTCGCACCCCTTCGGGTCCACCGCCGCGCGGGCCGCTCCCGCCACGGGGTCCGATGCCGCCGCGGGGCAACGGACGGCCGCCGGGGCCGCCGGCCGGACGGCCGGGTCCGATCCCGCCGGGCACTCGCCCCCCGGGGCCGCCACCGGTCCGTCCCACCGACGGCGCCGATCCCGCTCCCGTCGACTGATTCGGCTGGACGGCAATGTCTTTCGTCGGCGAGGTGATCGTCGGGGTGGTCATCCTCCTCGGTCTGCTCGGCATCGTGTTCCCGATCCTGCCGGGCACCCTGCTGATCGTCGCGGCGATCGGGGTGTGGGCGTTCGTGGTCGGCGGCGGCGCGTGGGGTGTGTTCGCCGCCGCGACACTGGTGATCGTCCTCGGTGAGGTGATCAAGTACTTCCTCGCCGGCCGATCGCTGAAATCGGCGGGCATCCCGAACGTCACCATCGCCGTCGGCGGTGTGCTGGGCATCATCGGGTTCTTCGTGATCCCGGTGATCGGACTGTTCATCGGCTTCATCGTCGGCGCCTACGGCGCCGAACTCGTCCGCACCCGCAGCGGCGGATCTGCTTGGCGCGGAGCGATATCCGCCGCCAAGGCGGCGTTGATCACGATGGGGATCGAACTGTTCGCCGCGCTGATCGCGAGCGGGATCTGGCTGGGCAGCGCCTTCGTGTGGTGATCGGGTCAGGTTCGTTCGGCGACATGTGAGCCGAGCGGGATGATGATCGGGGCGCCGAACACCGGGTCCGCGATGATCGTCGACCGTAGGCCGAAAGCCTGGTCGAGGAGTTCGGTGGTGATGACCTCGCTTGGTGTGCCCGACGCGACCATTGCGCCGTCGGCCATCACGAACAGCGAATCGCTGTAGCGCGCGGCAAGATTGAGATCATGCAGCACCATCACCACGGTCTTGCCGTGCTCGGCGCGCAACGTCGCGACGAGATCGAGGACCTCCACCGAGTGCGCGAGATCGAGGTAGGTGGTGGGTTCGTCGAGCAGCAGCAGATCGGTTTCCTGCGCCAGCGTCAGCGCGATCCACACCCGCTGACGCTGCCCGCCGGACAGCGAGTCCAGTGGCCGGTCGGCGAGATGGGCGGTGTTGGTCTGCTCGAGTGCCCGCGCGACGGCGGCGCGATCGGCGTCGGACGTCTGCGAATACCAGTGCTGATGCGGATGGCGTCCACGGCTGACCAGGTCGACGACGGTGAGTCCCTCGGGCGCAACCGGATTCTGCGGCAGCAGGCCGAGCGTCCGGGCGACGGCCTTGGGGCGGATGGTGGTGATGTCGGCGTCGTCGAGATAGACGGTGCCCGAGCGCGGCGGCAACAGGCGGGCCAGCGCGCGCAGCAACGTCGACTTACCGCACCCGTTGGGGCCGATGATCGTGGTGACCGAACTGTCGGGGATGGCGATGTCGAGGTTCTCGATGATGAGCCGGTCGTCGTAGCCGACGCTCAATCCCTCGGCGCGTAACCTGCTGTGTGCTCTGAGGAACTTCCGGTTCGGTCGCTCTCCGGTTCCGGTGGTCATGCGCTCGCCTTCCGGGACATCGTGATCATGAGGTAGATGAGGAACGGGCCGCCCAGCGCGGCGGTGACGACCCCGACGGGCAGACCTGCGGGCAGCAGGGTCCGACACAGCAGATCGCCGCCGAGGACCAGGACCGCGCCGAGCAGTCCCGAGGCGAGCGGTGTGGGCACCGGGGTGCGGGTCAGGCGCATGGTGATCTGCGGGGCGAGCAGCGCGACGAACGAGATCGGTCCGGCGGCGGCCACACACAGCGCGGTGACCGCGACCGCAGCAAGCAACACCATGGTGGTGATCCGTCCGGCGTTCACCCCGAGTCCGCGGGCGATGTCAGGACCGAGGAACAGCACGCCGATGGGTTTCGCCAGCGCGACGACCATCACCACACCGATCACCACCGCCAGCACCGCCGGCCACACATCGGACCAGGTGGACTGATCGACCGAGCCCACCAACCACGTCTGCGCGCGGCCGGCTTCCTGGATGTCGGCGCGGGTCAACAGGTAGCTGGTCAGCGCCTGCAGCATCCAGGTGACGCCGACGCCGATGATGACGAGCCGGAACGGGTCGATGCCCGCGTTGGCCCGACGACCCGGCCAGGCCAGCAGGTACATGGCCGCGGCGGTGGCGAAACCGCCGATCAGCGCGGCCATCGGCACGCCGATGCCGGCGAACCAGGCGCCCCATGTGGTGGAGAACGCGATGGCGGCGACGGCCGCGGCACTCGCTCCGGCGGTGATGCCGAGGATGTCGGGCGTGGCCAGCGGGTTGCGCGCGATCGTCTGGGTGAGCGCGCCGGCCATGCCGAAGCCGAATCCGACCAGGAGCGCCACCAAGGCGCGCGGCAGCGTCACCTCGAACACGATCACGTTCTCGATGCGACGTCCGCCGCCGAGCAGGATGCGGGCGACGTCGATGGCGGTCATCGGGTAGTCGCTGATCGCGACACTCATCAGGAAGAACAGCAGGGTGACGAGCGCGGCGACGGCGACCGTGATCAGCATGCGCGGGCGCAGGCTCCACGGCGTGGTACCGGCGGTCACCGGATCCGGGGCGGAGCGCACCTTCTCGAGGGTCATACGGTGGCCAGCTTCCGTCGACGGACGAGCACGATCAGGAACGGCGCACCCACCAGCGCGAGCATCACGCCGACCTGCACCTCACCCGGCCGGGCGATCACCCGTCCGAGGATGTCGCACACCAGGATCAGGATCGCGCCGAGGAGCGCCGAATACGGGATGATCCAGCGGTAGTCGGGGCCGGTGAACGCCCGCGCGATGTGCGGCACGACGAGGCCGAGGAAGACGATCGGACCACAGGCGGCGGTGGCCGCACCGACCAGCAGCGTGATGGCGATGATGCCGATGATCCGGATCACCATCACCCGGGACCCGAGCGCCTTGGTCATGTCGTCGCCGAGGCTGAGGACGTTGAGGAAGAGCCCGCTGGCCAGGGCCAGGACCAGGCCCATCACGATGAAGGGGAGCGACGCCCAGAACACATCCATGCCACGGCCGGACGTGGCGCCGACATTCCAGAATCGCCAGGTGTCGAGGGTGACGCTGTCGGACAGCACGATGCCCGACGTCACCGCCAGGAGCAGCGCGGACAGACCGGTGCCGGCGAGGATCAGGGTCAGGGGGCTCGAGCCCGACAGGGCGGACAGTCCGAAGACCGCCGTCGCCGCGAGGAACGCCCCGACCATCCCGTAGAACATGAACCCGAGGGGACTCTGGACACCGAGGACGTAGACGCCGATGACCACGGCGCACGCCGCGCCGGCGTTGACACCGAGCATGCCGGGGTCGGCGAGCGGGTTGCGGGTGTGACCCTGGGTGACCGCGCCCGCGGCACCGATGGCCAGACCGACGACGAGGCCCAGCACGGTGCGCGGCACCCGGAGTTCTCGGACGATGCCGACGGTGTCGGTGGAACTCTGTGCGACGGGAACGGCCGCGCGGTTGAGCCAGAGCGCGTGCCAGACGTCGCCAAGGGCGATCGACCGGGTGCCGATGGCGATCGACGCCGCCACCGCGACCGCCAATACGGCCGTGAGCAGCACAATCCCGGCCAATCGACGCACGAAGGTAAACCTTACCAACCTCGAATTACGGTTCCTTGCTGCGGGCACGACGGCATAAAGTTTGCATAACGAAAAACCTGGGGATCCTGTGAATCCGCTGTGCTGTACGTAACGATGCGCTTGGGGTGGGTCGATAGTCCAGATGTGTTGTGGGTCCATCCAGCACGCACAAGCCGAGAACGAAGGAGAGTTCCATGAACACCTCGCTCAAGCGCACCGGGGCAGCCCTCTTGGCTGCCGTCGGCATCGCAGCCGGCGGACTGGCGGCCACCGCTCCGGCATCGGCCGCCCCGCCGAACCAGCCGCCGGGACAGGGAGGACCGCAGCAGCCGGGACCGGGTGGACCGGGTGGACCGCAGCAGCCGCCGCGCCCGCCGGCCGGCCCGGGTGATCTGCAGCTGACCGGCGGCATCAATTGCTACTGGAAGGGCTGGGGCCCCACCTGGGACAACCTGCCCGGCTGGCGTATGCACCGCTGGATGCAGGTCAAGAACATCGGCGGGTCGACGATGACCAACGTCCGCGTCTTCGAACTCGGCGGAGCGGAGACCTGGGTCTCGATCCCGCGTCAGCCGCGTGGCGTGCTGCGTGCCGGACAGAGCTTCCGGGCGATCGACACCACCTGGCGCGGCTGCTGGCCGTCGTCGGTGAGCGGCTACACGATCGGCTCGCAGACCGAGAACCTCGCGAACAACTTCGGGTTCTGGGCGAACGTGGATCAGCGTGACGGTAACCGTCTCCCGGTCCCGCGCGCCCCTCAGCCGAGGTAGTAGCGTCCGCCTCTGGCGGTGACGTCAGCCTCTGGCGGTGGTTGCGTCTTCCCGGCTGACGCCGGGAGTTGCGTTGACAGCGCCCCGAATTTCATTGACCGCGCCCATGACCCTCGGGTCGACCCGCCTTTTCGAGGCGGGATGGGCGCGGTCAATGAAATTCGGGGCGCTGTCAACGCTCTTCGGTTCGCTATCCGCCACATGTAGTGGCTGGCGGGTGAAGCTCGAGCGTTACGTTGGGTTGACCTTGCTGGGCTCGGAGGCCGCGAGCATGTCGTCACGCTCGACGACCTTGATCCGCTCACGTCCTTCAGCGGCACCGAGCTGACGCTCGTGCTCGTCGAGGCGGTACCAGCCGTCCCAGGTGGTGAAGGGGATGCTCTTGCCTTCGAGGAGTTCGATGACGGCGTCCTCGCCGGGCTTGGCCGGGTTGAGCAGCGCGTCGTTGGTCATGTCCTCGAGGATGCAGTCGACGGTCTCGTTGGCGTCGCCCTTGGTGTGGCCGATCAGGCCGACCGGTCCACGCTTGACCCAGCCGGTGGTGTACATGCCGGTGAGGTGTTGGCCCTCGTCGAAGACGCGTCCGGCCTCGTTCGGGATCACGCCGGCCTGCTGGTCGAACGGGATCTTCGGCAGGTTGTCCGACAGGTAGCCGACGGCGCGGTAGACGGCGCCGATCTCCCAGTCGGTGGTCTTGCCGGTGGCCTTGACGTTGCCGGTGCCGTCGAGTTCGGTGCGCTCGGTGCGCAGTCCGACAACCTTGCCGTTCTCGCCGAGGATTTCGGTGGGGTTCTCGAAGAAGTGCAGGAACAGCTTGTGGATCGCGCCCTGCTTGGGTTCGCGGATCGCGTAGTTCTCGATGATCGTGGCGACCTGGTCGGTGATCTTCGAGCTGCGACGCGCGACGGTCGAGCCCTCGTCGTACTCGATGTCCTCGGGGTTGACGATCACCTCGATGTTCGGCGAGTGATCGAGTTCCTTGAGTTCGAGCGGGGTGAACTTGGCCTGGGCGGGTCCGCGGCGGCCGAACACGTGCACCTCGATGGCCTTGTTGGCCTTGAGTCCCTCGTAGACGTTGGCCGGGATCTCGGTGGGCAGCAGCTCGTCGCCGGTCTTGGCGAGCACACGCGCCACGTCCAGGGCGACGTTGCCGACGCCGATGACCGCGACCTTCTCCTGCTCGAGCGGCCAGGTGCGCGGGAAATCGGGGTGTCCGTCGTACCAGGCGACGAACTGTGCGGCGCCGTAGCTGCCGTCGAGGTCGATGCCGGGGATGTCGAGGACCCGGTCGTCGGTGGCGCCGGTGGAGAAGATCACCGCGTCGTAGAGGTCCTGGAGCTCTTCCAGCGTGATATCGGTGCCGTAGTCGACGTTGCCCAGCAACCGCACCTGGGGCTTGTCGAGCACCTTGTGCAGTGCGGTGATGATGCCTTTGATGCGCGGATGATCCGGCGCGACGCCGTAGCGGATCAGGCCGAACGGGGCCGGCATGCGCTCATACAGGTCGATGCTGACGCCACGGTCTTTGACCGTGTCCGACTTCATCAAGGCGTCGGCGGCGTAGATCCCGGCGGGGCCGGCACCGATGATGGCAACCCGCAACGGGCGGCTGGTGTCACTCATTCCAGTAGATGCTTTCCGTGGCTCTCGTGGTGACCCTCGCAGGAGAGTCGCTGGTGAAGGCCGCCTACGCAGCCCTATCCCTTCTACGGTAGGCGCTCGACGCGCCTGAAGAAAATATACGTGTGAGGCTTACCTCACTTCGCGGCCGGTCCAGCGGGTTTGTCCGGACGCTCGATCGGGGCCGCGGTCGGCGGCCGATAGACTGCGCGGCATGTCACGAGGCCAGAAGGGGCGCGCGGAGGCGCAGCCACAAGAACCGGCCGACGTGGAACGGTCGTGGAAGGATGCGTGGCCGTTCTTCGTCGCCGCCGCGGTGGTCGTCGTCGCCGTGGCCGGCATCGGGATCTCACATCTGATCCGGCCGGCCGATGACCGCATGAGCGAGACCGCGCGAGTGCAGCACGCCATCAACGACGCCTACACCGCGCGCAACACCGCCGACTATGCGAAGTATCGGTCGGTGACCTGCGCCGCGGAGCTCTCGTCGGACACCTTTCCGTCCGAGCAGGAGTTCGTCGAGCAGAACCGCAGCTCCACCGAGGAAAACGGACACATCGTGATCCCGGAGATCACTGACCTCACCGTGACCGGGGAGCGGGCGACCGCGCAGGTACATTGGCATTTCGACGACAAGCCCGACGAGACGCAGGTGACCGGCGCGGTCGTGGTGCGCGAGGACGGGAATTGGAAGGTGTGTACGTCGTGAGCTATGCCGGAGATCTGACGCCGCAGCAGGCGTGGCAGAAGCTGGAGAACGAGCCCAAGACGGTCCTGGTGGACTGCCGGACGCGTGCCGAATGGTCGTTCGTGGGTATTCCTGACCTCGAAATACTGGGCAAGAGAACCGTTTTCGTCGAGTGGACGACCTTCCCCGAGGGTATGCCGAACGAGGCATTCGTCGAACAACTCCGCGAATCGGGCATCACCGACGACAACGAGGTGATCTTCATCTGTCGGTCCGGTCACCGCTCCATCGGAGCCGCCGAGGCCGCCACCGCCGACGGAATCCGCAAGTCCTACAACGTTCTCGACGGATTCGAGGGTGCCCTCGACGAGAATGACCATCGTGGCGGTGCCGGCTGGCGCGCCACGAACCTGCCTTGGAGACAGTCATGAGCAAGCAACTGCCCGAAGGCCTTTCGGCCGACACCCTCGCCGTGCGCGCCGGACTGGATCGGTCCGGGTTCTTCGAGACGTCCGAGGCGATGTACCTGACCAGTGGGTACGTGTACGACTCGGCCGAGGCCGCCGAGCGGGCCTTCACCGGTGAGGACCAGCGATTCGTCTACTCGCGCTACGGAAATCCGACCGTGCGGATGTTCGAGGAGCGGCTGCGTCAACTCGAGGGTGCCGAAGCCTGTTTTGCCACCGCCAGCGGCATGGCCGCGGTCTTCGTTGCGCTCGGTGCGCTGCTCAAGACCGGTGACCGGCTGGTCGCGGCCCGCAGCCTGTTCGGCTCGTGCTTCGTCGTCTGCAACGAGATCCTGCCTCGCTGGGGTGTGGAGACCGTGTTTGTCGACGGCGAGGATCTCGACCAGTGGGAGCAGGCGCTCTCGGTGCCGACGACCGCCGTGTTCTTCGAGACGCCGTCGAACCCGATGCAGAGTCTCGTCGACGTCGTCAAGGTCTCCGAGATGGCGCATGCAGCAGGCGCTCAGGTGGTGCTGGACAACGTCTTTGCCACGCCGCTGCTGCAGCAGGGCCTCGATATGGGCGCCGACGTGATCGTCTACTCGGGCACCAAACACATCGACGGGCAGGGGCGCGTCATGGGCGGCGCCGTCCTGGGTACCAAGGATTACATCGACGGCCCGGTGCAGACCCTGATGCGTCACACCGGACCGGCGTTGAGTCCGTTCAACGCATGGACGATGCTCAAAGGACTTGAGACCATGCGGCTGCGCGTCGACGCGTCGGTGGCCTCTGCGCAGCGGATCGCCGAGTTCCTGGAGCAGGATTCCCGTACCGGCTGGGTGAAATATCCGTTCCTGCAATCACATCCGCAGTACGAGCTGGCCAGGTCGCAGATGTCGGGTGGTGGCACGGTCGTCACCTTCGAGCTCGCCGACCGCGGCGGTGTCGACGGCAAGAAGCGTGCCTTCGAGGTGCTCAACGGTCTGCAGGTCATCGACATCAGCAACAACCTCGGTGACTCCAAGTCGCTGATCACGCACCCGGCGACCACGACGCACCGCGCGATGGGTCCCGAGGGTCGTGCGGCAATCGGTTTGGGCGACTCCGTGGTTCGGCTGTCGGTGGGCCTCGAGGGCATCGACGATCTGCTCACCGACCTGGATCGGGCGCTGGGCTGATACCCGGCTAGCCGTTGCGATCCTCGTAGGCTCGGCGGATCGCGGCCGGGATGCGTCCCTTTGTGGGAACCTCGAGGCCTGCGGCGCGCGCCCACTCCCGGATCTCGGCGGCCGTCGCGGCCGGGCCCGCGAGATCGGCCACGACGACATCGGTGCGTTGGTTGAGCTGCCACTCGTGACGTGCAGCGCCGAGCCACCGGTAGGTCCACTCCTCGGCCAGTTTCCGGTTGTCGCAGAACACGATCGGGACCATCGGGAATCGCACCTGCGCCTCGGCCAGGGCCTCGGCGAGCGACGCCCCGGCGACGTATTCGCGTTTGAAGACGGCGCTGTACGCGGATTCGACGACGACCGCCGCGCGATTGCAGGCGGCGAGATCCGCGAGTTGATAGGTCAGTTTTCCGGACAGCAAACCACCTGAGAGATCGTCGATGGACTTACGTTCGACCGTCGCGATCACGGTGTCGTCGTCGACGATCGCGTAGTCGCCTGCGGCAAGGCGGCGTCGCACCGTGGTGGCCTGCTGGTGGCCAAAGGTGTACGCGTATTTCTCGCCCGAGTCGACGACGATCTCGATGGACTGCCCATGTGCCCGCGCCGTCGGCAACGCCACATTCGGCCGGGCCTGCTTGGTGGTTCGGCGGGACTGCCAGAAGATCATCTCCCGGCCGCGGGCACGTGTGAGCACGAACTGTGACCGGTTCTCCCGGGCCCTGTCGATGACCAGGTCGATGGCTGCGCCACGCCGCGACACCGACCGCACCGGGAGTTGTTCGACGATCTCGGCATCGCGTGGCCACTCGGTCGCCCGGTGGCAGTAGACCTTGCTGGTTCGTGGCCACGTGTCCCGGACTTTCAGGATGATCCCATTGGGACCCAACGGGATCCGAACCAGATACGGGAGCGTAGACCCCTCCTCCGGATTGTGTGCGATCAGGAAGTCGTCGGGCATGGTCGACGTCAGTCGGCGATACCGAGCGCGTTGAGCACGGTGCGGAGTTTGGCGGTGGTCTCGTCGAGCTCGGCCTGCGGATCCGATTGCGCGACAATCCCTCCGCCCGCCCAGGTGCGCAGCGACCGCCGATCGGCGCCGAGCTGGAGGCAGCGGATGGTCACCATCCACTCACCGTCGCCCGCCTGATCGCACCAGCCGACTGTACCCGCATAGAGGCCACGGTCCCCCTCGATATCGGTGATGAACTGTGCCGCAGCATCACTCGGTGTGCCGCAGACGGCGGGGGTGGGCGACAGCAACAGCGCGAGATCCAGTGCGGTGACGGAGTCGTCTTGCAGCACACCGCGGATCGGTGTGGCCAGATGCCAGATCTCGCCGGTGGCACGGACCTCCGGTGTCGCCGGGGCATCCAGCTCGCGGCACAGCGGAATCAGTCGGTCGCGCAGATAATCCACCACAAAGGCGTGCTCGGCAAGATCCTTCGTCGAGGTGCGTAACGTCTCCGCCGCTGCCTGATCGGCCGCCGGATCGGCGGCCCGCGGCAGCGAACCCGCATACGGCTGGCAGGTCACGACGCGACCTTCCTTGCGCAACAACACCTCTGGGCTCGATCCCAGCAACCACGAGGCGTCACCCCACACTGCGCCGACATCAACGGCGAAAGCGTTGTGCTCGGCGTTGCCGTGCGCCAAGGCGTCGACGAGAGAGTCGACCTCTACATCGGGCTCGACGGTCAGATCGACCGCACGCGCCAGCACGACCTTGTCCAGGCCGCCGTCGGCGATCGCCTTGATGGCGCGGCCGACGCGATCGCGATGCTCGGTCCGCTCCGGTGAGAACGATCGCGACGTCACGGTGTGCGGACGCGCCGACGATCCCGGCACCGGGGCCGACGATCGCACCAGCGAGGCCGGCGCGACCAGGGCGCTGCGGCCGGCGCGGTCGAAGCCGATGGCACCGGTGATGGCGTCCACGGAGTGTGAGCGCAGGGCGTCGGCGGCGGCGTAGGCGTCGGTGAATGTCGTGCCGGCTCCGGTCGCACGCACAGTGCCGTGCGGGCGGGACAGGATGAAGACGTTCGCCTCCCCGGCGGTGTGGTCGGCAGCAGTCACGGTCATGGCTCCTACCGTACCGGGAGCAAGTGAGGGTACCCTCACCGGACTTTCGCGCACGGTGAGTGAAAATTGACACTCCTCGGCTCGATGGGCCAATCTTGGTGCAGGTCATGAGTGCCAGTGACAAGCCCCGGCTCGCTGGTCGGCAACCCTCCTCCGTGGTGGGGTGCTCCGGGTGACGACCTGGCCGTCGGTCGACCGACCACGGCAAGTGCGGATTCCTCAGGAGTATTGCCATGACTGCTGTCCTCTCGGCGCCCAGCGCCGTCACCTGCGACGATGTCGCCGTTGTACGTCCGGCCGCCCCGGCCATCGCGCCCCTCGCCGACGTGGCCGGTGCGACCGCACAGGTGCCGCTGTGCACCGGCGACACGGTGCGGTACGCGAACCTCGACTACGCGGCGAGCGCACCCGCCCTGACCGCGGTCGCGGCAGCGGTGACCGACGCGCTGACCGGTTACGCCAGCGTGCATCGCGGCGCCGGCCACCTCTCGCAGGTCACCACGCGACGCTACGAGCAGGCCCGCGAGACGGTGCGGGCCTTCGTCCGCGCCCGCACCGATGACGCGGTGGTCTTCACCCGCGGCACCACCGACTCGATCAACCTCGCCGCCCACATCACCGACGGTGACGTCGTGGTCCTCGATATCGAACACCACGCCAACCTGCTGCCGTGGTGCGCGCCGCGGCCCGATGGCTCCAGTCGGGCACGGATCGTGCGCGCCGCCGACACCATCGAGGACACCCTTGTCGCGCTGGAGGCCGAACTCGCGTCCGCGCCCGCCGCGCTGCTCGCGGTGACCGCGGCCTCCAACGTCACCGGCGAGGTGTTGCCGATCAGCCGGCTCGCCTCGATCGCGCATCGGCACGGCGCCCGCATCCTCGTCGACGCCGCGCAGCTCGTCGCGCATCGGCCGATCTCAGTGGTCAGTCACGGCATCGACTACCTGGTGTTCTCCGGCCACAAGGTCTACGCGCCGTTCGGTGCCGGCGTGCTCATCGGCCGTGCCGACTGGCTCGACGCGGCCGCACCGTATCTCGCCGGTGGCGGCGCCACCGCCGAGGTGGGCGTCGAATCCGATGGCTGCACCGACGTGCGCTGGCACACCGGGGCTGCGCGGCACGAGGCGGGTTCACCGAATGTGTTGGGTGCCATCGCGATCGCCGCGGCTTGCGACGAGCTCACGCGCGTCGGATTCGAATCGATCGGTGCGCACGAGGAGATCCTGCGGGCCTGCCTCGACGACGGGCTGTCGGGAGTCGACGCCGTCACCGCATTGCGCATCTTCACCGACTCCACCGATCGGGTCGGGATCGCCGGATTCGCCGTCGCCGGCCATCAGCCCCGTGCAGTGGCCGAATTCCTCAGTGACAGCGCGGGAATCGGGGTCCGGGACGGCAAGTTCTGCGCGCATCCACTGCTGAACCGCCTCGGGTACCGCGACGGTGCCGTGCGGGCCAGCTTTGGTGTCGGGACCGGTTCGGAGGACATCGATCGGCTCGTCGGCGCACTGACTCACTTGACCACGAAAGCGAGGATCGAATGACCGTCGAGTACCTGGCACCCACCGCCACCATCAGCATCGGCCGTCCGGCGCTGCAGGTGGCGATCGCGGGTGATCCAGCGGCGCAATCCTTTCCGATCGTCGTGCGGCGCTCGACGCTGCGCGAGGCCCAACGCGCCCGGTCGCTACTGCGCGCCGGCACCCACGATCCGGTGAATTTTGTTGTGGCGCTGGAGATCGAAGCGGCCATCGCGCCACATCCGGCGTCCGCGCGGGCCGCTGCGGCCCACGTCGTCGACGACGACTCGGACACCATCCGCTACGTCGGCACCGCGCGCGGACTGGTCTCGCTGATCCGCGACATCTACGCCGCCGAGGTCGCCGACGCGGTGATCGTCGTGCCGATCGACGGTTCGGCGACCGCCGCGCGAGTGCGCGAGCTGGTGATGCCGGAAGTGGTTGGGGTGCGGCGTCGGGTGGCGTGACGCTCGTCCCTCAGGCCTCGCCGCGCTCCCACTGTTCGAGGAGTGCGGCCTCGGCGTCGTCGGTGAGGGTGCCGTAGAGCTTGAAGCGCGCCATGCCGCCGTCGGGATAGATGTCCATGCGCGCCTCGGTCATCGGGCGGTCCGGATCGAGGACGAACCGATGCCGGGTGTCGGGCTGTAAGTCGGTGCGCGGCAACACGTCGAACCAGTCGCCGTCCTCGCCGTCGCGACCGCGGACGGTCGCCGAACCGGGGGAGTTGCCGAGGAACCAGCTGGTGTCGAGTTCGACGAGGCTCACCCGGCCGCGACCCGCGAGACGTACCTGGACCCAGTCGTTGCCGTCGTCGCGGCGGCGGGAGGTCTCCCATCCCTCGCCCATGTTGCGTGCTCGGCCGGGCATCAGCAGATTGTTGGGCGAGCTGTAGAACATGTTGGAGCAGGCGGTGATCAGCCCGCCGTTCTCCAGCGCGGCCAGGTCGAAGTGGCCGTAGCGGAAGAAATGTGGGTCCGGCACGCCGCGACCATGGACGCGGAACCGCGCCACGCCCCCGTCCGGATGCATGGTCAGCCGGACGTGGGTGAAGCGATTCTTGGCGTCCACCTTGAACGGGTTGCGGGTGTCGCCGTCGACCGCTACCCGGTCCACGATGGTGACCCATTCCGTGTGGTGGACAAGCTGTTCCACCGACGCCACGCCCTCCACCGCGGCGGCCTCCACCGAGATGAACGGCGGATAGTTGCCCTTGAACCACGAGGTGTCGACCACCACGCCGTAGACGACGCCCGGTGCGCCCAGTCGGACGATCGCCTGATCGACACCGGTGGCGCGGCGTCGACGGGTTTCCCAACCGTCGTAGATCTGTCCCTTGTGACCGAAGGTGGCCGGCTGATACTGCGCCGGCGGCGTCTTGATGAGGTTCTGGGCCTCGGCGAAGAGATCGTCGTTGGTCCAGACCACCGCGCCACCCAGATCTCGCAGGGCGAGGTCGGGCATGGACGTGAAATGGGGGCGGCTGCCGGCGGGGGCGGGTGGTTGGGGAGTCACGGTTTTTGATCGTAGGTAAGGGTTTGCCTCAATTCGAATCCAAGCGCATACTTGCACCGCGCAATTAGTTGCATCATGAAACTAATTGCAAAGAGAACGTAAAGAGATGCGGGGAGAAAGGGAGGCGCCACGGTGCTCGATCAGTCGGCGGTCGACGATTTGTTCGATGTGCTTTCGCGGTACATGCGCGTCCGGGACCGGGCGGTGCACACCACGTTGCGGACCGCCGACGGCGACTTCGAAACCGCGGCATTCAAAGGCCTGTTCCATCTCGACCGGCAGCCGATGCGATCCCGCGAACTCGCCGAAAGCCTCAATGCCGATCCGTCCACGGTGAGTCGGCACGTGTCGCAGCTCGTCGACCTCGGACTGGTACGACGCGAGGCCGACCCCGACGACGGGCGCGCCACCCTGCTGGTGGTGACCGACGCAGGTCGGGCGCGGGTCGAGTCGATGCGAGCGATGCGTCGGACCGCCATGGACCAGGCCATGTCGGACTGGACCGACGACGAGTTGCACACGCTGGTGCGGCTGCTCGGCCGGTTCGTCGACGCCGCGGAAATCGTGATGGCACCCCAGTGCGCCAAGCCGACCTCTTCTCCCACAGATTTTGTGAAAGGACAGCAATGACCGAGTCATCCGCGGCCGCACACGCGGCGCACGAGGAGGTCGCGGGGGCCGGGCTGACGCATCGTCAGATCCTGACGATCCTCGGCGGCCTCATGATGGGCATGTTCCTCGCTGCCCTCGACCAGACCATCGTGTCGACAGCGATCCGCACCATCGCCGACGACCTGCAGGGCTACTCGTTGCAGGCGTGGGTCACCACCGCATACCTGGTCACGTCGACCATCGTCACGCCGCTGTACGGCAAGCTGTCCGACCTGTATGGCCGTAAACCCTTCTTCCTGCTGGCCATCTCGATCTTCATCGTCGGCTCGCTGTTGTGCAGCATCGCGACGTCGATGTACGAGCTGGCGGCGTTCCGCGCCTTCCAGGGACTCGGTGCCGGTGGTCTGTTCACCCTGGCGCTCACCACGATCGGCGACATCGTGCCGCCGCGCGAACGCGCCAAGTATCAGGGCTACTTCCTCGCGGTCTTCGGCACCTCGAGCGTGCTCGGCCCGGTCCTCGGCGGCCTGTTCGCCGGTCAAGAGACCATCCTGTGGATCGCCGGCTGGCGCTGGGTCTTCCTGGTCAACGTGCCGATCGGCATCATCGCCCTCGCCGTCGTCTACCGGGTGCTCAACTATGACCAGCAGAAGGGCACCGGCGGGCGCACCGACTATTGGGGCGCCACCGCGCTCGCGGTCGCCGTCGCACCGCTGCTCATCGTCGCCGAACAGGGCCGCGTGTGGGGCTGGACGTCCGGACTGTCGATGCTCTGCTACGCGATCGGTGTGGTGGGGATCGCCGCGTTCATCTGGATCGAGCACAAGATGGGCGACGACGCGCTGATCCCGTTGCGACTGTTCAAGAATTTGGTCTTCGCTCAAGGCATCCTGATCTCGGTCATTGTCGGCGCGGTGATGTTCGGCGGCATCTCGATGCTGCCGCAGTACTTCCAGGTGCTGCGCGGGTCGAGCCCGATGGTCGCAGGCCTGCAGATGCTCCCGATGGTGGTCGGCCTGATGACCGGCTCGATCATGTCCGGCCAGTTGATCTCGAAGACCGGGCGCTACAAGATCTTCACGATCATCGGCTCGGTGCTCATCACGCTCGGCACGTTCCTGCTGCACACCGTCGGCACCTCCACTCCGGTGTGGCTGGTTATGGCCTTCGCCCTGCTGCTCGGCTTCGGTCTGGGCAACATGATGCAGCCGATGATGCTGGCGATGCAGAACATCCTGCCGCCCAAGGACATGGGTCTGTCCACGGGTACCGCGACCTTCTTCCGACAGATCGGCGGCACCCTGGGCGTGGCGGTGTTCTTCTCCATGCTGTTCTCGCTCATGGGCCCCAACATCAAGACCGAGATGACGACGGCCGCCTCGCAGCCCGAATACCGCACTGCCGTGGTGCAAGCCGCCCAGAGCGACGATGCACAGGTCAGCGGCTTCGCCAAGTCATTGATGGCTGCGTCACAGAATCCGGGTGCGGCGGCCGGGTCGTCGGACAGCGTGATGAGCGATACGTCGATCATCGAGAAACTGCCGCCCGAGCTGTCCTCGCCTATCAAGGAAGGCTTCGCCGACTCCATGGACCGCGTCTTCCTGGCGGTGTCGATCATGTCGCTGCTCGCGATCATCGGCACACTGACTTGGAAGGAGCTGCCCTTGAGGAAGGGAAAGCCAATTGGAGCGGCGGCAGAAAGTCAACTGACGTAACGCTGCGTACCCAACGGGACAGAACTACTCCCACTCGACCCAAAGGGCCGCTGGGCCCAATGCGTGCCTTACATTTGTGCTGGTTAGAGAGCCGCGATGCGCGGGTGCTCGGGCATCGGATCGAGGGATAGCCCGATCGGTCCCGGTGAGAATAGCGCCACGTCCATGGTCGGCAGGTCTGGGGCCACGTGCAAGGGGAACTCGGATCGGTCGAGGATGTCGCGCTGTAGGTCGACCCCCGGAGCGATCTCGACGACGGTGAGTCCTTCGGGCCGCAGTTCGAGGACGCACCGTTCCGTCACGTAGATGACTCGCTGACCGGTTTCCAGTGCGCGCTTGCCCGAGAAGGTGGGCGAGTCGACCTCGGCCACGAGTTTTGTGTGGGCGCCGTCGGAGCGGATCTGCAACGCACCGTCGTCGACGAGGATGTCGCGCCGCCCGGCCGTGAACGAACCGACGAACACGATCGCTGGCGCGCCCGACGTGATATCGACGAACCCGCCGAGTCCTGCGGTTACATGCCGCCGTTTGGGCAGGCTGTGCACGTTGACGTTGCCGTGCTGGTCGATCTCGAGGAACGACAGCAATGAGTGTTGAAATCCGCCGCCTTGCAGCAGGGTGAACTGGTCGGCGCTCTGCATGATGGCATCGGGGTTCTGCGATACGCCGAACACGAAGTCCAGCAACGGAACACCGCCGACCGCACCTTGCTCGATCACCCACGAGACGGCCTTGGGCATGCCTTCCTCAACGAGCACATGTGGCACGAGCGCCGAAACGCCGAACCCGATGTTCGCCGTCTCGCCGAATCGGAGTTCACGAGCGGCGCGGCGGGCCATGATCTTCTCCAATGAGAATGCGATCGGCTCCAGCGTGCTCAACGGGCGGCGGAGTTCGCCGGAGATTGCCGGATCATATTCGGTCTGGGTGGTCTGCAGCTGGTCGGGCGCGCGAACGATCGCATCGACGAGAATGCCTGGCACGCGGACCATTTGGGGACTGAGGCTGCCGCCCTCGGCCAGATACTTGACCTGCGCGATGACGATCCCGCCGTTGTTGTGCGCTGCGTACGCCAGATCCAGCGCCCCCAACGGTGAGGCTTCCTCTTCGAACGTCAGGTTGCCGTTGGTGTCGGCGGTCGTCGCACGGATGATCGCCACATCGGGCACGATGGCCTCATAGAAGAGCCACTCCTCGTCGTCGATCTCCTGAACGCGGACGAAGGCGTCGGGGGTCACGGTGTTCATCCGCCCGGCGCCGACCCGTGGGTCGACGAACGTCTCCAAACCGACTTTCGACAGCACGCCGGGCTGTTTCGCGCCGGCCGCCCGATGTATCTGAAACATGACCCCAGCGGGGAAGTTGTACGCCTCGACCTCGTTGTTCTCGATCATCTTCCATATGGCCGGGGGCTCCGCCGACGACGGCCCCGACGGATACGACCCGGCGACCACCCGGGACAGCAGTCCGGGCTGGGCGAGGTGATCGACGCCCTTGATCCCCCACATGTCGCCCGAGGCGATGGAGTGGATGCTGGTCAGATCTTGCGGTGAACGAGTCTCCCGGTAGCGCTCACCGATGCCGGCGAGCACCGCGTCCGGGCAGCCGAGGCCGGACGACGAACTGACCGTGACGGTGTCGCCGTCGTGGATGAGGTCTGCGGCCTGGCGGGCGGTGAGGATTCGGGGATTGTGCATTGCTGGGACTCCTGAGCAGCGCGTGGTGATCGTGACTGGATGGATGGGGTGATGCGGCCGACGGATCACGCAGTGTCGGGTAGGAACTTCATGACATGGGTGGCGACCATGCAGGTTTCGCCGCGCTGATTGGTGGCGACGACGGACGAGTACGACTTCTCGGCGTTCTCGTCGATGGTGTCGACCGTGTACGTGATGGTGACGGTGTCACCGATGAAGACCGGTGCCACGAAGCGCACGCGGTCATACCCGTAAGACACCGCGCGCCGACCCGCCCGGGCGGCGATCTCGGTAGAGGCGGTCGACGACAGCCCGAGGATCAGCACGCCGTGGGCGATGCGCTCCCCGTAGGAGCCGGCCTCCATATACGACCGGTCGATGTGATTGGGTGCGAAGTCGCCGGTGATGCCGGCGAACCCGTAGACGTCGTACTCCCCGACGGTCTTGGTGAACGTCGCGGTGTCGCCCGCGCACAGACCGCCGGCGTGGGTTCGTTGTGGCGATTCGGTCATGGTCACTCCTTATCTTGGGGCGTCGGTTGCTCGGGATCCATTTAGGAAAGCGCTTTCTCCGACGATACCCACACCGCCGCCTCCCGCGCGGCGATGTGCGCGAACTGCTGCGGGGCAGCGATGGCCCGCTCGGCCGATCCGGCGACCTCCGACAGTGAAACCGCCAAATCCGGCGCAGGAGCCGCGATATCGCCCGCGATCACCAGGTTGCGGACTCCTGCGGATCGGCATCTGTCGAGCACGGTGCCGACCAGCTTGCCCGTCAGCGACGTCGAGTCGAATCGGCCCTCACCGGTAATGACCAGGTCGGATGTGTCTATTGCGTCGCTCAGTTCAGTCAGTTCGGCGATCCGCTCAGCGCCGGAGTGCAGCGTCGCGCCCCACGCGCGAAGACCGAAACCGACGCCGCCCGCGGCACCGGTGCCGGGCTCGGAGCGGTCGATGTCGAAGACCGGTTCGGCCAGATCGGCGAAGTGTGCGAGCGCGCTGTCGAGATCGCGCCGCACCTCGGCGCCGGCACCTTTTTGTGCTCCGAACATGTGTGCGGCACCGGTACGACCGCACAGTGGTGCCGACGTGTCTGTCAGTACCTCAACACCGCCGTCGGGTGGCGACATCAGTCCGGAGGCGTCGATTGCGGCGATTCGCGTGAGATCGAGGGAGTCGGCGATGTCGAGTCGATGTCCGTACTTGTCGTAGACACACAGCCCGAGTTCGAGGAGTACGCCGATCCCGGCGTCAGTCGACGCCGATCCGCCGAGACCCACGACCAGGCGCTGACAGCCATGATCGATGGCCGACCGGATGACCTGCCCGAGGCCCCGTGACGTTGCACGCGTCGGTGCTAGCTCGGCCATCAGCGGCAGGCCGCTCGATTCGGCGAGTTCGACGACACCCACGGCGCCCGGAAGTTCGATCCATCGAGCCGCAACGGGTTGTCGATCGGGACCGCACACTGGCCGGCTGATGACGTGCTTGCGCGCCCGGGGGGCGGCCGCGGCGATCGCGTCGAGAGTGCCTTCGCCTCCGTCTGCTTGAGCGAGGACGGTGAGGTGATCCGCCGGCCGCGCCTCACGCCAGCCGTCGGCGATCGCGTGGGCGATCTCGTCGGCTCGGGCGCTGCCCTTGAACGAGTCGGGAGCGATGACGATATTCAGGCGGCGATGACCGATGATGGCCGCCCCTGGTCCGCTCAAGAGTGTCATGTGATCGAGTACCCACCGTCGACCGGCAGGACAACGCCGGTGACATACCGCGCGGCGTCGGAGACCAAAAAGGTCACCACATCGGCGACATCGTCGCCATCAGCGAAGCGCTGCAGGGGAATTCGGGCCAGCTTCGCCGCGCGGAACTCGGCTTGGCCGAGCACGTCCGCAGTCATCGGCGTCTCGATGTAGCCAGGGGCGACTGCATTGACGCGGACACCGTATTGCCCGAGCTCGACGGCAAGGCCCTTGCTCAGCTGAGTCAGTGCGGCCTTCGTTGCGCCATACGGCACGATGCCGGGAACGGCGCGATCGGCTGACAACGACGCGATGTTCACCACACTGCCCTTCGATTCGGACAGCGCCTTGGTCGCCTGCCGGACCAGCCGGAATGCGGCAGACACATTCACTGCCACCAGCTGGTCGAAGTCGTCGTCGGAGATGTCGATCGCGTCAGTCCTCTTCTGGATGCCGGCGGCGTTGACGACGACGTCGAGTCGACCCGTGCGGCCGATCGCCTCGTCGATCGCCGATTGACTCACCGACGCATCGGTGAGGTCGCCGCACACTCCAACCCCCTTCATCGGCTGCAACACGGAGTGCACCCGGGGATCGGCGTCGAGACCGATCACGAACATCCTGTCGCGGGCGAATGCGGCGGCGATCGCGGATCCGATGCCACCGGCGGCGCCGGTGACGATCGCGGTCTTGCCCGCCAGTTGGCTGTGTGAGTCGGCCATGGAGTCCTCTTTCCAAATAGTCGGCGGAGCAGTTGGGCCGCCCTGGAGAAACTGCTTTCAGAAGTCGGGCGCTCTAGTGCAGAGCCTTTACCTCGATGTTCTCAGGGTATAGGCTCGCCTTCACAATCCGCAAGAAAGCGATTACAGGAGTTTTGATGTTCACTCTCGACCTGCCGCTTGCCGGTGGTGGCACCGCCACGCATACCCTTGGCGCGCCTGCTGCACTGAGTACTGCGACAACACCACCGACGTCACGCGATGTCTTCGCGGCCGCCCATGTGGTCGCGAATCCCTATCGCGCCTCCGCAGAGGGTGGCGCGGACCAGATCGACTGGGATGCGACACTTCGACTTCGGCAGGATCTGTGGTCCTTGGGTCTGGGAGTCGCCGAGGCCATGGACACCTCGCAGCGAGGCATGGGACTCGACTGGCCCGGCGCGCGTGAACTTGCCACGCGCACGTTACGTGCGGCGAATGAGGTCGGCGGCCGGGTCGTCGTGGGTATTGGGACCGATCACCTCAAGATCGACACCCCGACCTTGACGGACATCACCGCTGCCTACCTCGATCAGATGGCCGCTATCGAGTCACTGGGCGGGTCGTGCGTGATGATGGCCAGTCGCCATCTCGCCGCCGTCGCGACAACCCCCGACGACTATGTGACTGTGTACGACGCGGTGTTGTCCCAGGCCTCGCGTCCGGTCGTACTGCATTGGCTCGGTGAGGTTTTCGACCCCGCGCTGGCAGGCTACTGGGGACACGGCGATCCGGCGGCGGCGATGGACACGGTGGTGGCGATCATTGCTGACCACGCCGTCCGGGTCCGGGGCATCAAGGTCTCGCTGCTCGATCCGGTCCAGGAGATCCGTCTGCGCAATCGTATTCCGGACGGGGTGCGGGTGTTCACCGGCGACGACTACAACTACGTCGACATGATCGTCGGCGACGACGAGGGGAATAGCGATGCTCTGCTCGGTGCGTTCGCCGCGCTCGGCCCCTTCGCCTCTGCGGCGTTCGCGCGCCTCGACAGAGAGGACGTGGACGGCTTCCGTGACGTCCTGGGTCCGACAGAAGCCTTGTCGCGATTGATCTTCACCTCGCCGACCCAGTTCTACAAGGTCGGTGTGGCGTGGCTGGCATACCTGAATGGTCAGCAGGACCACTTCCGGATGATCGGTGGCTTCGAGACGGGACGATCCCTCGTCCACCTTGCCGACCTGGTGCGCGAGGCCGACCGGATCGGCCTGTTCGCCGATCCGGAACTCACCGCGCGGCGTGCGCGCGCGTACTTCGCAGTACACGGGATCGGCTGACCGATGCGCCTGTCCGAGTGCAGCCTGAACTCCGCGACCATCCGCGGCGCCTCACTGACCTCTGTGCTCGACCTCGCGGTCGACCACGGCTTCGGCGGCGTGGGTCTGTGGCGCGACGTTCTCGACGATGCCGACCTGCCGTTGAACGCGCGACGTGTCGCGTCGTCGGGACTCCGGGTGAGCAGCGTCTGCCGGGGCGGCATGTTCCCACAGCCGACGCGTCAACTCCGGCAAGCACGCTTCGAAGACAACCTGCGTGCCATCGACCAGGCACACGCCCTGCGGGCGGAGTGCCTGGTCCTGGTGTGTGGTCCACCCTACGACGGCAATACTGCCTCGGCGCGCGCCGAGATCCGCGACGGGATCGAGGCGTTGGCGCCCCACGCGACCGCAGCGGGCGTGGACCTCGCGGTGGAGCCGTTTCATCCGATGATGGCCGCCAGCCGATCCGTGATCACCTCGTTGCGTGAGGCGCTGGCGCTGGTTCGGTCAATCGGGAGTCCGCGTCTCGGGTTGGCCGTCGACTCTTACCACCTCTGGTGGGAAGACGAACTCGGCGAACGCATCGCCGACGCCGGCGACCTGATCCGCTCGGTCCAACTGGCTGACTGGATGATGCCCATCCACGACGAACTCGAGAGTCGCGGGATGCCGGGGGAGGGGGTAATCGACATGGGGCGGTTCCTCGCGGACTGCCGCGGCGCGGGCTATCGCGGCCTGGTCGAAGTGGAGGTGCTGAGCAGGCGTTGGTGGTCGGTTGCGCCGGCCGAGGCCGTCGCGGCGGCAGCGCGAGCGCTCACCGATCTCGTCGACCCGTACGCCTTGCCTACTGACAACGACACTCCGAGCAATCGCTTTCTCAAGATGGCGGACAACGCGGACTCCGGGCAGTAGGGTCGGTGACCAGGTGCGATGTGGTTGGCCACATCGTCAGATGTAACGTCGCCCAACCCGGGGTGCCGTGGTTTTCACAGTCACACCGAGGATGAGGTCATGCCGACACAACGCCCCACCGCTGCCCGATCACGGCCGACGATCGCGACGGTCGCCGAAGCCGCAGGGGTATCCATCGCGACGGTCTCGCGGGTGATGAGCGGTTCGTCCAAGGTCAACCAGGAACTGGCCGACCGGGTGCACGAAGCGGCCGACCGGCTCGCGTACCGCCCGAGCCGTGCAGCCCGAGGTCTCGCGCTCGGTAGCTTGCGCAACGTCGGGGTCATCCTGCCCGACCTCACGAACGCCTACTTCTTCGACGTCGTCAACGAGATGCACCGCGGCGCCGCGGAGCAGGGCTATCGGATGCTCGTCGCCGATTCCAACGGCGACCCCGGCGAGGAGCTGAACACCGCTCTCGATCTGCTCGGTCAGGTCGACGGCCTGGTGCTGTTGTCCAGTCGCATACCGACCGCGGGATTGAAACAACTCGCCCGCCGCCAGGCGCCGACGGTCCTGATCAACCGGATCGAACTCGGCGTGGACCTACCGATGATCGCGGCGGACAACTTCACGCCGATGATGCAGATGTGCAGCCACCTCGCGCGCCTCGGGCACACCCGCGCGGTCTATATCGGCGGCTCGGAGTTGGCCTGGCAGAACCGCGAACGGTGGCGGGCGGTGCAGAGCTCATCGGCCTTCGGTCTGCAGACGACAAGCGTCGCCGCCGACGGCACGGTCGAGGGTGCCTACGAGGCGGTTGCCGAGGCGCTGAAGCATGACCCCACGGCGCTGATCTGCTTCAACGACCTGAGCGCGATCGGCGCGGTCTCGGCATTACGGGACAGGGGACTGCGGGTACCCGAGGACATCTCGGTGACCGGCTTCGACGATGTGGTGCTCGCACGGCACATCGCGCCCAAGCTGACCACCGTGAAGAGTCCCAAGGCCGAACTGGGCCGTCTGGGGTGGGAACTCATGCAGGCGATGCTCGACTCCGGAGAGCAACCCGATTCCCCGGAACCACTCCACGCGGAGATGGTCGTGCGCGATTCAACCGGTCCGGCACCGGACGCCTGAGCACCGATCTGCGGCGAGCGGGCCGTCGAGGGGACCGAGGAAGTTTCCCGCAAGCTATTGAGAAAGCGCTTTCTTTGCGATACAGTTCACACACACAAGCTCTATGTATCCGCTGTGATAGCAAAGAAAGCGTTCCTCATGATCCTCACTCGTGGACTGCGTCCCAGGCAGATGACGGCCGCCGAGGCGATTGATCTCATCCCCACCCGGGCGACTGTTGCGGTGACCGGAGCCGGTGGCGGTGTCCTGGAACCCGAGGCGCTGCTCGCCGCGCTCGAGACGCGTTTCGTCGATACTGCACAACCGCGTGACCTGACGGTCGTCTACGCACTCGGCATGGGAAATCGACGGGGCGATGGTGCCGGTCGATTCGCGCATCGTGGGCTGGTGCGACGCGTGATCGGCGGGTTGTGGACGTGGTCGCCCGAACTGCGCCAGATGGCCAGGGATGAGGACATCGAGGCCTACGCACTCCCGGGTGGAGTGATCAGTCAACTCTTCCGGGAGATCGGCGCTCGGCGGCCGGGTCTGATCACCGAAGTCGGTCTCGGCACTTTCGCCGACCCCCGGCACGGTGGCGGCAAGTTCAATGTCGCGGCCACCGACGACATCGTGGAACTGGTCGAACTCGACAGCCGGGAGTATCTGCGCTACAAGCCGTTCGGGGTTGACGTGGCGCTAGTTCGCGGCGACGTGATGGATCGCAACGGCAACATCGGGTGGGCCGGAGAGGCCGCCCAACTCGACGCACTCTCGATCGCTCAGGCTGCTCGCGCCTCGGGTGGGATCGTGATCGCACAGGTCAAGACGGTTACCGACGACACGCTCGACCCGCACATCGTTCATCTGCCGGCGGTGCTCGTCGACGCAGTCGTCGAGGTCCCGACACAGTGGCAGACGCATGAGTCGGAGTTCGACGAAAGGCTCTGCAGCCCAGGAGATCTCGACAATGACACAGCCTGTCCGGTGGCTACGGTGCGCGAGGTCATCGCCCGACGCGCCGCAGCGTTGATAGGCAGGGGCTCGATCATCAACGTCGGATTCGGCATCCCCACCCACGTGGTCGACATCTTGGCCGCCGACGGTCGCCTGCGCGACAACACGATAGTGATCGAACAAGGCATCATCGGTGGCCGCCCGCTGACCGGAGACCTGTTCGGCGCAGCGGTGCATCCGGAGGTCGTGCACTCATCCACCACTCAGTTCGACCTCATCAACGGCGGCCTGCTCGACCTCACGTGTCTGGGTATGGCCCAGGTCGACGCACACGGATCGGTCAATGTCAGCTGCATCGCCGGTGCGGTCAACGGTCCCGGCGGCTTCGTCGAGATCTCTCAGAGCGCACGGACGGTGGTGTTCTGCGGGACCTTCACCGCCGGTGGACTCGAACTCGCCCTCGACGACGGGCGTCTGCGCATTCGGCGAGAGGGACGAGTACCGAAGTTCGTCCGGTCGCGCGAGCAAGTGACCTTTTCCGGCTCCCGCGCGCTGGCGACCGGGCAGCGCGTCATTTACGTCACCGAGCGGGCGGTCTTCGTCCTCGGTGCCTCCGGACTCGAGCTGACCGAGGTCGCTCCGGGCATCGATATTGAACGAGACATCTTCGCGCACATGGGCTTCCAGCCAATCGTCGACGGGCCCAGGCAGATGGATCCCATGCTGTTCGGGGCCGCGGTCGCGCTCGCACCCCGCTGAATCACCGACCACCGAAACATCCGAAACACCCGCAATCACCCGAGGAGTGATCAATGTCCTTCGCACCTGGTACCGCTAACAGTCGCATCCCCACCGCGCTGTTCGGATCCGAGGAACGTACCCTCGTCGCCGAGTTCGTCGACGAACGTATCCGGCCGATCGCAGCCGAACTCGACGAGACCGAGCGGTTTCCCGAAGAGATCTATGCCGAGATGGGCAAGATCGGCCTGTTCGGTATCACCGTGCCGGAAGAACTCGGCGGAGCGGGCGGCACCGCACTCGACTACCTGTTCGTGATGGAGTCGCTGTCGTACGGCTACGCCTCCATCGCCGACCAATGCGGTCTGGTCGAGATCTTGGGCAGCCTGCTCGGTCGGTACGGGAGCGACGAACAGAAAGAGCGGTATCTGCGTCCCATGCTCGCGGCCGAGAAGCGGTGCGCCTACGCATTGACCGAGCCGGGGTCCGGATCGGATCTGGGCTCGATCACCACCCGGGCGCAGCGGACGGCGTCGGGCTGGCGGTTGCGCGGAGAGAAGATCTACATCCACAACGCACCGGTCGCGGACTTCGCCGTCGTGCTGGCCGTCACCGATCCGGAACGCGGTAAGCGAGGTGGCATCTCGGTGTTTGTTGTGGACATCGATGCGCCCGGCGTGAGTCGGGCTTACCACGAACACAAGATGGGTCAGCGGGCTTCCCAGGTCGGCGGACTGGTATTCGACGACGTCGAGCTCGACGAGTCTGCGCTCCTGGGTGACGAGGGACAGGCGTTCGGCTACATGATGAAGGTGCTGGCCAAGGGGCGGCTGGGCATTTCCGGGCTCGCCCTGGGGATCAGCCGTGCGGCACTGGATGCCGCGGTGCGGCAATCGCTCGATCGCCACCAGTTCGGCCACGCCATCGCCGAGAACCAGGCAATCTCGTTTTCGTTGGCGTCGGTCGCCACCGAGCTGCAGGCGGCGACGTCACTGTCGGTGAGCGCTGCCCGGGCGCTGGACGCCGGCGACGCCGATGCCGAGGTCTTGTGTTCGATGGCCAAGCTCAACGCTTCGGAGGCCTGCGTTCGGCACACCGATGCCGCGTTGCAAGTGTTCGGCGGAAACGGTTTCATCCGCGGGTACGAGGTCGAACGGCTGTATCGCGATGCCCGCATCACCAAGATCTACGAAGGTACCAGCGAGATGCAACGGCTGATCATCAGCAGGTCGCTGTTGCGGTCCGCCGGCTGAGTGTCGCGGCGCCGCCGCGCGCCCCACGAGAAAGCGCTATCACCCGACACTCGTTGCGATGGTCGGAGGCGGCATCCGGGTGGACGGTCGCAGACGCTTGGCAGGCCGCTACATAGTCTTGCTGATCTGCATCGATGCCAGCGGCTTCGGCAAACCGGCAGCGGTGTCGCACCGCCCTTGACATGTGGTCTCGATCACTGTAGAAAACGCTTACAGGAGGTTTCATCTTCATGACAGAGTCATTTTCCCGATCTGCGGCGCGTAGGCTCGCGGCTCTGGCCGTCGCCACGGCTCTCGGGTCCGCGGCACTCGCCGGGTGCGGATCGGGTTCTGCGACATCGAACGCGAGCAACTTGCTGATGCTCTCCGAGGTCCGGTCGTTGACGAACCCGTATGAGGCCGCATGGGTGGAGGGCAGCCAGGCCTACGCCAAGTCGGTCGGCGTCGACCTCAAGGTCATCGTCTACGGCGGCGACTCGCAGAATGCGCTTTCGCAGCTGCAGTCGGTGCTGGCGACGGGCAAAAAGGTCCTGCTCAACATTAACCCCAACACCAGTGCCGACACCCCGGCCATCGTTCGGGCCGTACGGAACAGTGGCGGCTGCGCGGTCACCCAATGGAGCAAGCCGGCCGACCTGCACCCCTGGGATGTCGGTGACGGGTGGGCGTCGTACGTCAGCTACGACGGCATCAAGGAGGGTTCGGACACCGGTGACGTCCTCGGTAAGAGCATTGGCGGCAAGGGGGGCGTCATCGCCATCCAAGGCCTGCTCGCCAATGAGGTCTCCAAGACCCGGTACCAGGGCTTCACCGAGGGCATCGCCAAGCATCCGGGGGTGACGGTCCTCGACAGCCAGCCGGCGGACTTCGATCGCAACAAGGCCTACGCGACGACGCAGACATTGCTGAACAAGTACGGCGACAAGGTGAACGGCATCTGGGCGGCCACCGACTCGATGGCGCTCGGCGCGCTGCAGGCGGTGCGCGAGAAGGGCAAGGTCGGCCAGATCAAGGTCGCCAGCGCCGCCGACGCGACGCCCGAGGGTCTCGAGGCCATCCAGAAGGGTGGGATGGTCTCCACCTACACCACCGACCCTTACTTCAACGGCGCCATGGGCCTGGCAATCTGCCATCAGGCCGCGACAGGACAGCTCGACGTGTCGCAGATGCCGAAACTCGAGCGCGAGTTCTACGTCGATCAGACCTTGATCACCAAGGACAACGCCGGCCAGTACACACAGCGCCCGACCGATCAGCAGATCGTGGACTCGGTCCAGGATCCGTTCTCGCGCATCGTCGGCCCGATCGATCAGTGAGGAACTCCCGATCATGACCACTTCAGCTCCGGCACAGCCGGAAGAGATCGCGGCGGCCGGCGACATCACCGGCAGTAGCGGCAGATCGGTTCTGCTGTCCCGATGGGGACGATCGCTCGGACCACTCGTGGCGCTCGTCGCTCTCTGCGTGATCTTCTCGTTCACCGCCGACTCGTTCTTCACGGTCGGCAACTTCAATGCGATCGTCCAGCAGGCTGCCATCCCGCTGATCCTCGCGATGGGCGCGACGCTCGTCGTCCTGATCGGCAGCGTCGACCTTTCCATCGAGGGCGTGATGGCCGCGAGCGGACTCACCTTCGTACTGCTCGCGGCGAACAGCGTCAACGGGAACAACCTCGGACTATGGGCGGTGCTGCTCGCGATCGGTGTCGGCGCACTGTTCGGACTGGTCAACGGCGTACTCCACGCGATCGCGCGGGTCCCGTCGTTCCTCGTGACACTGGGCACTTGGTTCATCGGCCTGGGCGTGGCGACGGTCCTGTTCGGCACCACGACACCGCAACTCGCCGACGCGGGGCTCACAGAGTGGGCACAGGGGGCGTGGCTCGGTATCCCGATCATTGTCGTGTTCGCCGTCGTGGCACTGTTCATCACCTTGTTCATCTGCAAGTTCACCCCGTTGGGCACCCACACCTACGCGATTGGCGGTGACGAGGCGATCAGCAAGGTGACCGGTATCAACGTCTCCCGCACGAAGGTCATCCTGTTCACCATCGCCGGCATCATGTCCGGGCTCGGCGGAGTCCTCGCGACTATCCGGCTCGGTGTCGGAGACGTCGGGGTTGGCTCCGGCAACCTCTTCCTCACCCTGTCGGCGGTGGTGGTCGGCGGAACGCTGCTGTCCGGCGGCCGCGGCGGACCACTGCACTCACTGGTCGGCATCCTCCTGCTCGTCGTCCTCGGCAACGGTCTGTTGCTCTCCGGCGCGAGTCCCTATGTCCAGCAAGGCGCGCAGGGCGTGATCATCGTTGCCGCGGTGATCGCGACCGGCTGGCCTGCCCGCAACCGATTGAGGGTCGTGAAATGACACCGCTACTCGAACTCGACGGAATCACCAAGCGCTACGGCCCTAACGTGGTCCTCGACGACGTGTCCATCACCGTCAACAAGAACGAAGTGATCGGACTCATCGGCGAGAACGGGGCAGGCAAGTCGACACTGCTCAAGATCCTGGCCGGCGTGCACAAGCCCGACGGTGGCGTGATGCGGATCGCCGGCGTCGACACCGTGTTCGCCGACCCGGCCGATGCCACCCGCCACGGCGTCGGTGTCGTCCACCAGGAGCAGTCGCTGCTGCCCAATCTGACTGTCGCAGAGAACCTCACGCTGGGATCTGAGACTGACTACGTCCGACTCGGTGTCACCCGACGAGGTGCTCGACGACGCGCCGCCCAGGAGATGCTCGACCGTGTCGATTCCGGCGTCGATCCCGATTCTCCGACCGAGGATCTCGGCTTCGCCGAACGTCAGATGGTCGAAGTCGCCCGGGCGATCAGTGACCGGCAGTCCGATCACGCCCCGCTGCTGGTCCTCGACGAACCGACATCGGTGCTGCAGCCCGCCGACATCGAAATCCTGCACGACCGGGTCATGGCGCTGCGTGAGATCGGGTCGGTCATCTTCGTCTCGCACCGGCTCGACGAAGTTCTGCAGTTCTCCGACCGCGTCTACGTGTTGCGCGACGGCCACCTCGTGGGAGAACGCCGTACCGAAGACGTGAACGAGAAAGAGCTTTACTCGATGATGATCGGCAAAGAGGCCGCAGACGAAATCTACTGCACCGAGCGGCGGACCTTGGTCGAAGACGTCGCCCCGGTCCTCGACGCCCGCGACGTGTCGGTCGGCCACAGCGTCAAGAACGTCTCGCTGTCCGTCAAACCCGGTGAGGTCGTCTGTATGGTCGGCGTCGCCGCGTCCGGCCGGGAAGAGTTCGCGCGGGCCATCTTCGGGGCCGAACCGCTGCGCGGCGGGACCGTTGCCGTCAACGGATCGCCGCTCTCACCGCGGTCACCGAAACAGGCAGTCGGTGCCGGCGTCGCCTACCTGCCTGCCGAGCGACGCACTGAGGGCATGGTGTCGGGCGCCACGGTGGCCGACAACATCTGCCTCACCCATCCGGTCTCCGGTCGCCGAGGTCGCGCCGCGGCCGCCCGGCAGATCGCCGAGCAGTGGATCCGAGATTTGCATGTACGTCCCGACGATCCCGACACCGACATCGCCCGGCTCTCCGGCGGCAACCAGCAGAAGGCCGTGCTCGCCAAATGGCTGTGCGACGACGATCTGTCGGTGCTAATCCTCGATCACCCGACTCGCGGACTGGACATTGGTGCCAAAGAAGACGTCTACGGCCTCATCCGTGACCTCTCCGACCGCGGCGTCGGTGTGCTCGTCCTCGCCGACACCCTCGACGAGGCGATCGGTCTCGGTCACCGCATCGTGGTGCTTCGAGACGGGCACCTGACCGCCGAATATGACTCTGTCGCAACAGAACCCCCCACCAAACTTGAACTACTCGAAATGATGATGTGACCATGGCTGACACCGCAATCACCTCGACCTTGCGCCGCACCGGGACCGCGCCGACCCGCTCCACCCTGCCCTCGGCGGCGATGCTGCGGACGGCAGGTCCACCGGTCCTGTTGATCGTGCTGCTCGGGCTGGTCACCATCGCCGAACCGAACTTCTTCTCGACCACGGCACTCGCGGTGGTCACCGCACAGGCGCTGCCGATCCTGCTGCTCGGACTCGGGCAGATGTTCGTCATCCTGACCGGCGGCATCGACCTCTCCATCGCGGCCGTGTGCTCACTCGGAACGGTGATCCTCGCCCAAACCATCGGCGCCACAGGGCCATTAGCCATTCTCATCACAGTGGTGGCGACCGCGGCCATCGGTGCGCTGACCGGCTTCCTGATCACGCTCGGGCAGGTTCCCTCCTTCGTGGTATCGCTTGGGGCCCTGGGATTCTGGGGTGCAATCGCGCTCGCGCTGTCGGGATCGACGACCATCTACATCGACAATCACTACGGCGCGATCTTCTGGCTCAGCTCGAAGAGTTTCCTGTCCATGCCGCTCGCAGTGTGGATCGGTATCGTGATCGCCGCCGGGATCTGGGCCTTCATGCACTATCACCCGCGCGGCAACATCTTCCACATCGTTGGACTCGGCGAGCGCTCGGCGCTGATGGCCGGCATCCGGACTAAGGCGGTACGCATCACCGCATTCGCGCTCTCCGGGCTGTTCGCCGGTCTGGCCGCGGTGGTGCTATCGTCCCAACAGCAAAGTGCAGCACCACAATTGGCTGACGCGCTGCTGCTCCCCGCGATCGCCGCGGTCCTCGTCGGAGGGTGCGCGATCACCGGCGGTATCGGCGGCGCCTGGAAGGTCATCGTCGGCGCGCTCATCGTCACAGTGTTGCGCGTCGGTGGCTCGGTGGCCGGCGTCGACCCCAATTACCAGCAGATCGTCTACGGCGGCGTCGTCATCGCGATCGTCGTTCTCACCCTCGACCGCAGCAAACTCTCCATCATCAAATAGTCCACCTCAGGAGGAATCATCATGTCTCAAACAGTGCGCGGAGCAGTCATCGACGCCATCGGCGGAAAGTGGGAGGTCGAAACCCTCGAGCTCGCCGAACCCGGACCCGGCGAGGTCCGCATCAAGGTCATGGCCTCGGGCCTGTGCCATTCCGACGACCACCTCGTGACCGGCGACATCCCCAACGCTCTCCCGATGGTCGGAGGACACGAAGGCGCGGGCATCATCGACGCCGTCGGACCGGGCGTGCGCCGCCTGGCCGTGGGCGACCATGTCGCCACCGCCTACCTGCCGGCGTGCGGCCGGTGCCGGTGGTGTTCGCAGGGTATGCAGTACATCTGCGACTCGGGCGCCGGGATGGAGAACGGCTTCGGCATCGATGGCAACGCCCGGTTTACCCGTGCCACCGGCCAGCCGATCGGTGCGATGCAGCGACTCGGTACCTTCGCCAACTACCTCGTGACCGACGAGTCGCAGGCGGTGAAGATCGACGATGATCTGCCGTTCGACGTTGCCTGCCTGGTGTCCTGCGGTGTCGCAACAGGTTGGGGAGCCGCGGTCAACGCAGCCCACGTGCGGCCGCGGGACACCGCGATGATCGTCGGCGTCGGCGGCGTCGGGATCAACGCGGTCCAGGGTGCGCACAACGCGGGTGCCGCGCATGTCGTCGCCGTCGACCCCGTCGAGTTCAAACGCGAGCGAGCCCTGGAGTTGGGTGCGACCCACGCATTCGCATCCATCGCCGACGCGATCCCGTTCGTGGGTTCGGTGACCAACGGACAGGGAGCGGACTCGGCGGTCGTCACCGTCGGTGTAGTCGAAGGTGCACTGATCGCCGAAGCCTTCTCGGCGGTTCGCAAGGAAGGCCGAGTGGCGGTCGTCTCGATCGGTCAGAACGAGCCGGGAATCCCGATCAGCCCGTTGGAGCTCGTGGTCTACGCGAAGACACTTCGCGGTGTGCTCTTCGGCAACTGCAACCCGACGACTGACATCCCGGCACTGCTCGACTATTACAAGGCAGGCAATCTGAAGCTCGACGAACTGATCACCACGCGGTACACGATCGACCAGGTCAACGACGCTTACGTCGACATGCACGCAGGGAAAAATCTGCGCGGCGTGCTGATTCACGAGCACTGAGCACGAGCACCGGCATCCTTTCGATTCACGAGGAGTTCTACATGTCGTCCAGCATGACCGACACCGCCACGGCGATCCGTCGGTACGGGCAGTTCATCGATGGCCGCGTGGAGTCGGCCGACGATCGGCCGACGATCACCCGGCATAGTCCGGTCGACGGTCGGGAACTCGCGGAGATCCCGGCCGGCACCCGCGACGACACCGTTCGCGCGATCGCGGCGGCGCGTCGAGCATTCGACGCGGGTTCATGGTCGCGGATCCCGGCGATGGACCGGGCGCGGACCCTGCTGCGCATCGCCGCATTGATCCGGTCGGATGCCGCGCGACTGGCGCGCATCGAGGCCGAGGAGACTGGAAAGCCGTTGCGGTACGCGGAGAGCGATATCGCCGGCAGCGCCGAACTCTTCGAGTATGCGGCGGGACTGGCCATGTCGGCCCACGGCGAGGCCCACACCGGACTCGGCGAGGACTGCACCGCCTTGGTCGTCCGGGAACCGGCGGGAGTGGCGGCGATGATCATGCCGTGGAACTTCCCGCTGCTGTTGCTGGCGCAGAAGCTGCCGTTCGCACTCGCGGCGGGGTGCACCGCTGTCGTGAAACCGTCCGAGTTCACGTCTGGAACCACACTCGAACTCACCAGCATCCTGGCCGAGGCCGGCATCCCGGCTGGAGTGGTGAACGTTGTCACCGGATTCGGAGCCGAGGTGGGCGCGGTGCTGGCCGAGAGCCCCGATGTCGACCTGCTGTCGTTCACCGGCAGCACCGCGACCGGTCGCGCGATCACCGCTGCGTCGGCGGACACGGCCAAGCGCCTATCGATGGAACTCGGCGGGAAGGCCGCGAATATCGTTTTCGACGATGCGGACCTCGATGACGCCCTCGACGGTGTCTTGTTCGGCGCGTTCTTCAATAACGGAGAATGCTGTGTCGCCGGGGCACGCCTACTCGTCCAGGACACCATCGCCGACGAGTTCGTGGAGCGACTGATTGCCTCAGCCAGGCAGCTGAGATTAGGCGATCCCCTCGATGAGTCGGTGGATGTTGGGCCGATGATCCACGCCGATCATGCACGTAAGGTTCGTGGCCACATCGTCTCCGCCGAATCGCACGGTGGGCGCATAGCGCTCGGCGGTGACCGCCGGGAGGACGACACGGGCGCGTCCGGGCATTTCGTGGATCCGACCATCATCGTCGACGTCGCCGAAGAGTCGCCGGAGTTCGTCGAAGAGATCTTCGGTCCGGTCCTGACCGTGACGCGGTTCTCGGACGCGGCCGAAGCCGTCCGGCTCGCGAATGCAACCCAGTATGGGTTGTCGGGTTCTTTGTGGACCAAAAACATCGACCGCGCGCTGTCGGTGGCCAAAGGACTTCGCAGCGGACGGGTCTGGGTGAACACGACCATCGACGGCGGCCCCCAACTCCCGGCCGGCGGCATGAAGCAGTCCGGCTACGGTCGTGAGATGGGTAACGCCGGATTCGAGGAGTTCACCGAGATAAAGACAATCCAGATACGAGAAGGTAGGCGGCAGAAGGCTTTCCCGCATATCAGCGATATTTCTTGAGGTATGCGCTCGACCTGTCGGGTCGAGTGGGCGTCGATGAAACTCAACGCCCACTCGACCGTCGTGCAGGGCACGTTGGGTAGAGGAATTGCGAGGCTTGACCACGCGTCGCGCGTCAGCCTCGCGACGGCTCGTTGGCCTCGTGCGGGTGCTTTTCGAGCCGCTCGACGGACTCTTGTGCGACCTTTTCGGCCTCGGCCCGCCCGACCCAGCCTCCGGGCTGAACTTCCTTGCCCGGCTCGAGATCCTTGTAGTGCTCGAAGAAGTGGGAGATCGGGCCGAGTTCGAACTCGGAGACGTCACCGATGTCCTGGATGTGATCCCAGCGGACGTCGCCTGCGGGGACGCAGAGCAGCTTGTCGTCGCCGCCGGCCTCGTCGGTCATGGTGTACATGCCGACGATGCGGGCCTTGACGATGACACCCGGGTACACCGACTCGGGCAGCAGGACCAGCGCATCCAACGGGTCGCCGTCCTCGCCGAGGGTGCCGTCGATGTAGCCGTAGTCGGCCGGGTAGCCGAACGATGTGTACAGGTAGCGGTCGAGGTAGATCTTTCCGGTCTCGTGGTCGACCTCGTACTTGTTGCGGCTACCCTTCGGGATCTCGATGGTCACATCGAATTCCACGGCTTCCTCCTGGCGTCGTTGTCATCGCGGGTGGTGATGGCAGTCGACCTGGGGAAATACCGCTGGCCGCCTGCGCAGATCGCCTCAACGATACTGTGGGAACCCAAGTGCGGGGGAGTTGCCCCGGGTGGTCCTCGCCACCACAGTTCCAACATCGTTCGGAGGTATCCGTGGGCGCACGGCGCAGATCGACTCGCCGCATGCTCGTGTGGACGATCATCTCGGTCGCCATCCTCGCCCTGATCGCAGCCGGCTCGGTGGTCATCGCGATGCGACTCGACAACTCCGACGACCTACCGCGCGGCATACCGCCGCAACCGGCGGCGATCACGGTGAACCCGCAGATCCAGCCGGTCGTCGCGACTGCACCCGAACCCACGCCGGAGGGCGTGCGACGGGCGATCGCCCGTGACGTCCGTGCGCCGGAACTCGGCGAGTTCACCGGCCAGATCAGCGATTCGCTGACCGGGGCAATCCTCTGGTCGGACGATCCCGCCACCCCGCGCACGCCGGCATCGAACACCAAGATCCTCACCGCGGCCGCCGCGCTATTGGCGTTGCCGCACGACAAACGTCTCGACACCACGGTGGTGGCCGGACCCAACGGCCAGGTGATCCTCAAGGGTGCCGGTGATCCGACCTTGTCGGCGCAGCCGACCGGGACCGACACCTTCTACACCGATGCTCCGCGGATCGCCGACCTCGCCGCCCAGATCCGTAAGTCCGGGACCACGGTCACCTCGGTGGCCGTGGACACCAGCGCGTTCAGCGGGCCGACGATGGAACAGACCTGGGATCGTCAGGACATCGCCGGCGGCGACATCGCGCCCATCGAGTCGCTGATGGTCGACGGCGCCCGCACGGACCGCCTCAACGAGTACTCGCCGCGCTCGGCACAACCCGCCGAGGCGGCCGGCGCCGCGCTGGCCACGGCGCTCGGCGTCACAACCGTCGTCACCACGACCACCGCCCCGTCGACCGGCCAGGTGATCGCGTCGGTGAAGTCGGCGCCGCTGGTCACCCGGGTCAACGACATGATGCGCTACAGCGACAACGTGCTTGCCGAAACGCTCTCCCTGGAGTTGTCGGTGGCGCGCGGCGGCCCGGCGACCATTGCCGGCGGCGTCGACGCCGTCGAATCGGTCCTGCGGGAAAAGGGTTTCGATCTCACCGGCGTCACCCTGCGTGACGCGTCCGGGCTGTCCTACGCCAACAAGGTGCCTGCGGCGCTGCTGGACAAGCTGATGGCCGCCGCGAGCGGTCCGGCGCAGCCGCTGATGCGCCCCATGCTCGACGGATTGCCCGTCGCCGGCGGTACCGGCACGCTCGCGGACCGCTTCGACCCGACCACTAATCCCGGTGCCGGGTGGGTTCGCGCCAAGACGGGAACGCTGACGGGCGTGAGTTCGTTGACCGGCATAGTGCAGACCGTCGACGGGCGGGTCCTGTCGTTCGCCTTGATGTCCGGTGGCACATCGCCGGCGGACGCCCGGCCCGCCCTCGACGACGTGGCCGGAGATCTGAGGGAGTGTGGCTGTCGATGAGCAATGAGGTCAAGCACGACGAAACCGAATCCATCGGTGCCCGCATCGACTGGGGACTCGCCTCGGCCACCGGGAAGCGCCTGGCGCGTCCCGGCCCGAAGGCCACCGACTACACCCTCGACCTCGCGCGCGCCGAACTCGCCGACGCCGCCACGCGGGCCGAGGCACCGGTGCGTGAGGTGACCGGCCTGGCCGACGGATTGCGCGTCCCCACCACCCGCATCCTCGACCGCAAACAGTGGATCGACGCCGCGGCACAGTCGATGCGCTCGATGCTGGGCGCCGACGACGCACCGCTGCCCGGTGGATTCGACGGTCTCGCCGCCAAGGCGGGCGGCCTGCAGGCCGGGGCGCTGCTCGCGTTCCTCTCCGGCGCGATTCTCGGGCAGTACGATCCCTTCACCCCCGACCCGGACACCGGCGAGCCGGGTGTGCTGATGGTGGTAACCCCGAACATCATCGCAGTGGAGCGCGCACTTCACGTGGTGCCCAGCGACTTTCGGCTCTGGGTCTGCCTGCACGAGGTCACTCACCGGGTGCAGTTCTCAGCGAATCCGTGGTTGCGGCAATACATGGTCGACAATCTCGAGGTGCTCACCTCCGACACCGGCGAAAGCGCCGGCGAGGTGGTCAGTCGCATCAGTTCGGCGTTGCGCGACAACGACCAACCGCGCGAGAAGGGGATCGTCGGCGCGATGCAACTGGTGCAGACCCCCGAGCAGTACGAGGCGTTCAACCGCATGATGATGCTCGGCACCCTCCTCGAGGGACACGCCGATCACGTGATGGATGCGGTTGGGCCGCAGCAGGTTCCGACGGTGGCGTCCATTCGCCAGGCCTTTGACAAGCGACGTACCGCGCCGCGGAATCCGGTGCAGCGCATCATCCGCGCGCTCATCGGAATGGATGCCAAACTCGCGCAATATATTCGGGGTAAGGCCTTCGTCGATGAGGTGGTCGGAGCGGCCGGTATGCCGGCGTTCAACACCATCTGGACCTCGCCGGAGACGATGCCGCGGCCGGACGAAATCGACGAGCCGCGGAAATGGATGCAACGAGTGCTCTGACCCGGGCGGTCGCGGACTTCGCCGCCGCGCATCCCGCGGTCGGCGACGAGGTCTGTGTGGCCCTGTCGGGTGGCCCGGATTCGTTGGCGCTCACCGCCTGTGCGGTCCGCGCCGGATTGCGGGTGCATGCGCTGGTCGTCGACCACCGGCTCCAAGATGGATCGCGCGACATTGCCGAAGGCGCGGCTGACGCGGCCCGTGTGTTGGGTGCGCGGGCGCAGGTGCTCGGCGTCGACGTCGGCACCGTCGGTGGACTCGAGGCCGCCGCACGTGCCGCCCGGTACGCCGCGCTCGACACCGCCCGCGACGGGGCGCCGGTGCTCCTCGGGCACACCGTCGACGATCAGGCCGAGACGGTGCTGCTGGGCTTGGCCCGGGGATCGGGAGCACGGTCGATCGCCGGCATGCGTGCCTGGAATGCGCCGTGGGGCAGGCCATTTCTCGGTGTTCGGCGGGCTCGGACACTGCAGGTTTGCACCGAACTCGGGTTGCGTCCCCACCACGACCCGCACAACCGTGACCCACGGTTCACCCGTGTCCGACTGCGGGGCGAGGTGCTGCCGTTGCTCGACGACGTGCTGCACGGCGGCACGGTCGAGGCACTCGGGCGCACGGCCGCGGCACTACAGGCCGACAACGACGCGCTCGACGCGCTCGCCGACGACCTCCGGGCCCGGGCGGCCCACGGCGACGATCTCGACGTCGCGGAACTTGCGAAAACGCCGACCGCGATCCGCACCCGCGTGCTGCGGCGCTGGCTGCTCGAGGCGGGGGCCACCGAACCGACGCACCGGGTCATCTCCGCGGTCGATGGGCTCGTCACCGACGCCCGATCCCGCGCGGAGGTGGCGATCGGCGGCGACCCGACCGTGCGCCGCGTCGTACAGCGGGTCGACACACGACTGACGGTCCGCCTCGTCGAGCGTTGAGGCGGACCGTCGGGAAGGTGTGAGATCAGCGCTTCTGCGGAACAAACGGTGAGGTGATCGTCATGAAGTACTGGATCGCCGCACCGACCAGTGATCCGCCGCCCCCGAGGATCAAGCCCACCACAGAGCCAATCGACGCGCCGGTCAGGAATCCCGGTATGCACCCGGCGAGAGCGGCCACCAGACCCGGGATGCACCCGATGACACCGCCGACGATCGCGCCGAGAGCAGTACCGACAATGGACGAAATCGTCAAACCGGCTCCCAGAACGCCACTGAATCTAGCCAACGCCTCGTCGTCTCGCTGCTGTCGGGTTTGCGGTCCGACGATCTGCGCGGCCTTGACTCTCAGGGCGTCGACCCCGGCTGGATCGACCGCTACCGAACGCGACACGTCGCGCGATGGAATCAATGTTGCGGATCTCCCGGACGTGTGCGCGTCTATCGGGAACTGACGGTATTCCTTTCTATAGGCCAGCGGCATGCTGAAAACTGTTTCTCCAGCAAGATTACGGATCGCAAATTTCCCTCCTGCGGTGCTTACACTTCCGTGGTCAACGGTGACAACCAAAGTGTTTGCGGTGGTCGACACCCGGAATTGCACGGGGCTCGTCGGTGTCGGCGCGGCGTGCGCGACCCCTCCGAGCGTGGTAATGGCCACGGTGACAAAGGAAATGACGGCCAGGATGCGTAGCTGCCATTGGGGGGAGATGTGGCGCCGATCGGTGGGCATAGGGCATCTTCTTTTCCGGTAGTCGGCTCCGTTATGGGGAGTCGGGGATGAATACGCGGGAACTGCATTCTCTTTCGCTGGGCGAAAATTTGCACCGGCGAAATTGATTCGACATTGCCAAGTTCACCTTCACAAAGTCTCGTTTTTTAGAGGCAACAAATGTGCCAGGTGTTCACGCGTGTTGTTATTCGTGATCATAGTGTGACCTCTTTGTCCCTGCGAGATCGCCCGTCGTAGTCCGTACGGGGGACAAGCCCTAAGGGTGATTCGACGAGTGCCGATGTATGTCCGGGGGTCCGCCGTGACAAGCTAGACCCCGTGCAGCCCGCAGACCCGTACGGCGACGACATCGAATCCATCCTGATCACCGAAGAGCAGATCAGACAGCGCACCCGGGAACTGGCCGATTCGGTGGCCGCCCGGTACACCGACATCGAGGAGGACCTCGTCCTGATCGGCGTCCTCAAGGGTGCGGTCATGTTCATGACCGACTTCGCGCGGGCGCTGCCGATCCCGTCGCAGCTGGAGTTCATGGCGGTCTCGAGCTACGGATCCTCGACGTCGTCCTCGGGCGTGGTCCGCATCCTCAAGGACCTCGACCGCGACATCGAAGGCCGCGACGTCCTCATCGTCGAGGACATCATCGACTCCGGCCTCACCCTGTCCTGGTTGATGAAGAACCTCGCCACCCGCAATCCGCGCAGCCTGCAGGTGTGCACACTGCTGCGTAAGCCCGAGGCCGTGCGCTCGCCGGTGGATGTCGCCGACATCGGATTCGACATCCCCAACGAGTTCGTCGTCGGCTACGGCCTCGACTATGCCGAGCGGTACCGGGATCTGCCCTACATCGGCAAGCTGCGCCCGTCGGTCTACCAGAGCTGAGCAGCGCAGCAGTCGGGTGGAACGGTTTTCCCTGCCTGTTCGTTGACCGGTAGCCTCTACATGTGAGCGGCACAGTCAACCCTGCGTGCATCGTGGAAAACCACGCGCGCCAGGGCACTGCCAGCAGTACGTCAACCGGGAAGGACAGTGGATTCGGGCGTGGGTGATGTCGACGACGTCGACCGCGGCCTCCACCAACAGGCATGAACCGTAAGTCATTCTTCCGAAACCTCGCCATCCTGGCGCTGGTCGTGATCGCCATCTGGGGCTGGACGGCGATGCGCGACAGCGGCCGCGAGTACAAGAGCGTGGATACCTCGGTCGCGTTGACGCAGCTCAACGTCAAGAACACGAGCCGGATCGACATCGACGACCGGGAACAGACGCTGCGGATCGAGCTCAAGGAGCCGATCAAGGTCGACGGCGACGACGTCACGAAGATCACCGCCAAGTACCCCGCGTCGGCCGGCGAGCAGGTCTTCGACTCGGTCACCACCACCGGTGCGCCGTACCAGACCAACGTCAACGAGCAGTCGGCTTTCCTGCAGATCCTGATCTTCATCCTGCCGATGCTGCTGCTGTTCGGGCTGTTCTTCTTCGTGATGAACCGCATGCAGGGCGGCGGCCGCGGCGGCGTCATGGGCTTCGGCAAGTCGAAGGCCAAGCAGCTGACCAAGGACATGCCCAAGACCACCTTCGCCGACGTCGCCGGTGCCGACGAGGCCGTCGAAGAGCTGTATGAGATCAAGGACTTTCTGCAGAACCCGGCCCGCTACCAGGCCGTCGGCGCCAAGATCCCCAAGGGTGTGCTGCTCTACGGTCCTCCCGGTACCGGTAAGACGCTGCTCGCGCGGGCTGTCGCCGGTGAGGCCGGTGTGCCGTTCTTCACCATCTCCGGTTCGGACTTCGTCGAGATGTTCGTCGGTGTCGGTGCCTCGCGCGTCCGCGACCTGTTCGAGCAGGCCAAGAACAACAGCCCGTGCATCATCTTCGTCGACGAGATCGACGCCGTGGGACGCCAGCGTGGCGCCGGCCTCGGCGGCGGTCACGACGAGCGGGAACAGACGCTCAACCAGCTGCTCGTCGAGATGGACGGCTTCGGCGACCGCTCGGGTGTCATCCTGATCGCGGCGACCAACCGTCCCGACATCCTCGACCCGGCGTTGCTGCGCCCCGGCCGCTTCGACCGCCAGATCCCCGTCGGCAACCCCGACATCGCGGGTCGTCGCGCCATCCTCAAGGTGCACGCCCAGGGCAAGCCGATCGACGCCGACGCCGACCTCGACGGTCTGGCCAAGCGCACCCCCGGCATGAGTGGCGCCGACCTGGCCAACGTCGTCAACGAGGGTGCTCTGCTGGCCGCCCGCGAGAACAAGCAGACGATCACCGCCGAGATGCTCGAAGAGGCTGTCGACCGGGTCATCGGCGGTCCGCGGCGCAAGAGCCGCATCATCAGTGAGCACGAGAAGAAGGTCGTCGCCTACCACGAGGGTGGCCACACCCTCGCGGCGTGGGCGATGCCCGACCTCGATCCGATCTACAAGGTCACCATCCTGGCGCGCGGGCGCACCGGCGGTCACGCCCTGGCCGTGCCGGAGCAGGACAAGGAACTCATGACCCGGTCGGAGATGATCGCGCGGCTGGTCATGGCGATGGGTGGGCGCGCCGCCGAGGAACTCGTGTTCCACGAGCCGACGACCGGTGCGTCGTCGGACATCGACCAGGCCACCAAAATCGCGCGCGCGATGGTCACCGAATACGGCATGAGCAGCAAGCTGGGTGCCGTCCGCTACGGCCAGGAGCAGGGCGACCCGTTCCTGGGCCGGTCGATGGGCGCGCAGACCGACTATTCGGTGGGTGTGGCCACCGAGATCGACGAGGAGGTGCGCCGACTCATCGAGGCCGCGCACACCGAGGCGTGGTCGATCCTGTCGGAGTACCGTGACACCCTCGACGTGCTGGCGAGTGAACTCCTCGACAAGGAGACGCTGACCCGCAAGGACCTGGAGAAGATCTTCTCGCAGGTGAACAAGCGTCCGCGGATCACCGCCTTCAACGAGTTCGGCGACCGCACCCCGAGCGACAAGCCGCCGGTCAAGACACCGGGTGAACTCGCCATGGAACGCGGCGAGCCGTGGCCGCCGCCGAAGCCGGCCGCACCCGAACCAGTCGGCGTCGGTGGCCCGGCCATCGTGCCGGCACCGCAGCCCGGCGGCGGGCACCAGCAGCCCGGCGGATACCCCAATCCGGCTCCCGGACAGAACTATCCGCCCGCCTACCCGCCGCAGTCGGCGCCTGGCAACCAGCCCTACGGCGGCCCGACCGGGCAGCCGACACCCGGCGGCACCCGCCCCGATTACGGCGCACCACGCGGTTGGTCGGCACCGGGCTGGCCGCCGCAGGGGGAGAACCCGCAGGCGCCCAACGGGACCAACGGGAATGGCGCCCACCGGGCGGATGGTACGAATGGGGCCGACGGTGAGTACGGCAACGGCCATTACGGCACCGGCCCCAACGGCGGTGACCACCGCAACGGCGGTCCGGGCAACGGTTACGGGTCCTGACCGCCGCAGGCCACGAGAACGGATCAGACGACGATGACCATCAGTGAACACCGCGAGTCGACGCTGGGTGACCTGGCCGACGACGACCAAGCCACCAGCATGGCGGGACGGCAGTTCGATCAGGCTCGCGCGGAGGCAGCGGTTCGCGAACTGCTGATCGCGGTAGGCGAGGATCCCGATCGGGAAGGGTTGCAGCGCACCCCCTCCCGCGTCGCCAACGCCTACCGCGAGGTGTTCGCCGGACTCTACGTCGATCCGAGCGAGGTGCTGGCCACCACGTTCGACGAGAACCACGACGAACTCGTACTGGTCAAGGACATCCCGATGTACTCCACCTGCGAGCACCATCTGGTGTCCTTCCACGGGGTGGCGCACGTCGGCTACATCCCCGGCGAGTCCGGCCAGGTCACCGGCCTGTCGAAGCTGGCGCGGCTCGTCGACCTCTACGCCAAGCGGCCGCAGGTGCAGGAGCGGCTGACCAGCCAGATCGCCGACGCGATGGTCGAGCGGTTGCAGCCACGCGGCGTGATCGTGGTGATCGAGGCCGAACACCTGTGCATGGCCATGCGCGGCATCCGCAAGCCGGGCGCCCGCACGACCACGTCGGCGGTCCGCGGCCTGTTCAAGACCAGTGCGGTCTCGCGCGGCGAAGCCCTCGACCTGATCTCGCGGACCTGACCTCGGCCCTATGCGTCGAGCATCGGCCCTCGGCCCGCACGCTCCGATGACGGAGCCCGCCGACCGGACCCTCGTCATGGGCATCATCAACGTCACCGCCGACTCGTTCTCCGACGGCGGCCGGTATCTCGACCACGACGCCGCGACCGACCACGGGCTCGAGCTCATCGCGGCCGGTGCCGACCTGATCGACGTCGGCGGCGAGTCCACCCGACCGGGTGCGATCCGCGTGGATCCCGCCGAGGAGGCCGATCGGGTCGTGCCGGTCATCCGCAGTCTGGCCGGTACCGGCGTACCGATCTCGGTCGACACGATGCGCGCCTCGGTCGCCGCCCGAGCCATCGAGGCCGGTGCCGCGATCATCAACGACGTCTCCGGCGGCCGCGCCGACCCCGACATGGCGCGCGTCGTCGCCGAATCCGGTCTGCCCTGGATTCTGATGCACTGGCGCGCAGTCGACCGACCAGCCGGTGACGGGTTCACCCACGGCGTCGACGACGTCGGCGGTTACCGTGACGTGGTGGCCGAGGTCAGTGGCGAATTGTTGGCGCAGGTGGACGCGGCGGTGACCGCCGGTGTCGATCCCGATCGGATCATCCTCGATCCGGGGCTGGGTTTCGCGAAGTCCGGCGAACACAACTGGGCGTTGCTCCACGCCTTGCCGACCATCGTCGGATTGGGCTTCCCGGTACTGGTCGGGGCCTCCCGTAAGCGTTTCCTCGGCACCCTGCTCGCCGACGAGGGCGACCAACTTCGTCCGCCCGCCGGCCGCGAGGTCGCCACCGCCGCGATCTCGGCGCTCGCCGCGGCCAACGGCGCGTGGGCGGTGCGCGTGCACGACGTGGCGGGCAGCCGGGACGCGGTTGCGGTCGCCGCCGCGTGGCATACGGGGGGACGTCGCGGTTCGGTCGACGCCTCCGACCAGCCGGTGGTGGCGGACTGATGGCGGATCGGATCGAACTGCGCGGACTCGTCGTGCGCGGACATCACGGGGTGTTCGAGCACGAGCGACGCGACGGCCAGGACTTCATCATCGACATCACCCTGTGGCTCGATCTGTCGATCGCCGCGAGCACCGACGACCTCGCCGACACCGTGCACTACGGGGAGCTCGCCCAGCAGGCCCACGACATCGTCGCCGGCGAACCGCGGAACCTGATCGAGACGGTGGGGGCGGAAGTCGCCGAGGCGATCATGGACGACGAGCGGATCGCGGCCTGCGAGGTGACGGTACACAAACCGTCGGCACCGATCCCGCTGCAGTTCGGGGACGTCGCTGTGGTGACCCGCCGCTCGCGGAAGTCGATGGGGGCCCGATGACCCGGACCTCTGCGGTCAGCCGCGCGGTGCTTTCGGCCGGCTCCAACATCGGCGAGAAGACCGCGCACCTGCAGACCGTCGTCGACCGGTTCGCCGCCGAGCTCGTCGCCGTGTCGTCGGTGTATGCCACCCCGCCGTGGGGTGGGGTCGAGCAAGACGACTTCTACAACATCACCCTGATCGTCGACGGCGGGCACAGTCCCGACGAGTGGCTCTCGATCGGCGCCGAGTTGGAGCAGGCCGCCGATCGGACGCGCGAATTACGTTGGGGACCAAGAACTCTCGACGTCGACGTGATCACCGTGACTATCGACGGCGAGCCGGTGCGCAGCGATGATCCGCACCTGCTGCTGCCGCATCCCCGGGCACGTGAGCGCGCATTCGTTCTGGTGCCGTGGCTGGAGATCGATCCCGACGCCACCCTGTGGACGCCCGACGGAACCGTCGCCGTCGCCGATGCACTCGACCGCGTCGATCCGGCCGAACGCGCCGCCGTAAGGCCGGTCGCGCACCTCGGGGAGTCCCGATGACCGCACCGAAACTCCCGCCGAACTCGCCCGACGAACATCCCGGGCTAGGACCCACCCGACTGCGTGACCTGGCGCTGATCGCCGTCGGCGTGGGCGTCGTCGCGTGGGTTCTGGTCCGCTACAACTACGGCAGCCTGCCCGCGGTTCCGGTGCTCGCGGGGATCGTGCTCTACATTCTCGCCGGGCTCGAGGTACTGATCGCCTTCATCGTGCGATCCCGCGTCGCCTCCCGGGACGTCGGCCGCGCCCGCGGACAGCTGCATCCGCTGACCGCTGCGCGGGTGCTGGCGCTGGCCAAGGCGTCGGCGATCCTCGGTGCCATCGCGACCGGTGTGTGGGCGGGTGTCCTGGTGTTCTTGTGGACCCAACACGACCTCGCCGCAGCCGATCACGATCGGCCGGGCGCGATACTCGGACTGGTCGGCGGCGTGTTGCTCGTCGGCGCCGCGCTGTGGCTCGAATACTGTTGCCGAGCACCCGACGATCCGACCGATGATGCGCTCGGTGGCCGCGACGGGCATCCCGGGCCCGCGTGAGAAAGCTCATGTCGTCGGGCGAAATCGTGACTCTCCGGTTGAGGTCGACGATCTGGGACCGGTGAACCGGTATCTTCACGGGCATGTCGACCCCAAATGCCCGTTCGGAGGAACCCCGACGCTCCGGCAGATCGGCGGGACAGTGGCTGCTGGGGCTGCTCATCGTGCTGGCGATCGTGGCCAGCATCCTCATGGTGTTCTCCGACCAGCTGTCCGTGACCGGGTCGCTTGCGGTCATCGCAGCGCTGTGGGCCGCCGTGATCGGCGCGATCCTCGTCACCAAGTTCCGTCGCCAGGCCGAGAGCGCCGAGTCCAAGAGCCGTGATCTGCGTCTGGTCTACGAACTGCAGCTCGAGCGGGAGATCGCCGCGCGCCGGCAGTACGAACTCGATGTCGAGACGACCATTCGCAAAGAGGTCAGCGCGGAGACCGGGGAAGAGATCTCCGAGCTGAAGGCCCAGGTCATGGCGCTGCGCGCGAGCCTGGAGATGCTGCTGGGCGAGTCGCTGCCCGATCCGCGGGTCGCGCTGCCCAGCGAAAAGCTACGGGAGTTGGCCTCCGGGATCGGTGGCACCGACGATTACGGGCACTACACCACGCCGGACGACAGCATGCTCGCCGCGCGCGACTTCGCCGCCACCGCACCGGCCACCGACGCCGGACGGCACCTGCCGACCGACGTGGACCCCAACGAACTGACCGAGGTGATCCCGGTGATCACCGACGACGTGCCGATCTCCGGCCGGATCGCGACCGAGTCGGTCCCCGATCATGATGTGCCCGATCACGATGTCCCCGACTCCGATGTCGCCGACCACGATGTCGCCGACCAGGTCGAGGACGCGGAGTTCGCCGAAGAGGTCGAGTACAGCCCGGCCGACAGCACCCCCGCCGTCGCCCCGCACACCGATGAGACACCGACCGACGAATGGGCATCGGCGGCCGTCGAACCCACCGCCACGACGCCGGACGAACCGCAAGGGGGAACCGACGAGGATGCGGAGGATTCGGAGCTCGTCGAGGACGCGGACGGCTCGATGGGTCGCCACGAATCGGCCGGCGACGAGTCGCCGTCGATCCCGGGTCGTCGACGTCGGCGTGCGGCCGACGACGGCGAGAGCGCACACTCGGCGGGCCTGCCGGTGTCCGAGCTGCTCAGTCAGCTGCGTGACGCGGGCGCCTCGAGCGGTCGTCGTCGCCGAGAGGACTGAGCGCCTGCCGGACTGATGTCCCGGTCGGGGTGATTTCCTGGTCCGGGTGAACAACGTCACAGCCGATGGCCTCGGCGCGGGTGCAGCGCCTACTCTTGCACTGCAACGTCTGGTACCCGCACCTCGTCGGGACTGGAACGGACAACCCGGAGGACAGCGGTGACCTCACCGAGCGATGATCTCGGCCCCGTCGTGGGCTCGTCGGGTCCTGCCCGGGACCCGTATCTCGCGGGTGTCTCCAATCTCCCCACCCCGGCGCGATTGACGGTCGGCGTCATCTCCGCCGGTCGGGTCGGCACCGCACTTGGCGCCGCCCTGGAGCGCGCGGGCCACGTCGTCGGAGCGGTCGTCGCACGATCTGAAGCATCCCGCCGTCGCGCCGCACAACGCCTGCCCGATTCGGAGATCCTCGGAATCGCTGCGGTCGTCGCGCGATCCGAACTGTTGCTGCTCGCGGTGCCCGACGCGCAACTACCGGGCGTCGTCGACGAGATCGCCGCCTCGGGGGCACTACGACTCAAGACCCTGGTCGCGCACACCGCCGGCGCGAAAGGCGTCGCAGTCCTCGCGCCGCTCGCCGCGATGGGGGCGCTGCCGTTGGCCATCCATCCGGCGATGACCTTCGTCGGCACCGACGACGACACCGCGCGATTGCGGCACGCCTGCTTCGGGATCACCGCCGCCGACGAGGTCGGCTTCGCGATCGCGGCGTCCCTGGTCCTCGAGATGGGCGGCGAGCCGGTACGGATCGCCGAATCCGACCGGGTGCTCTACCACGCGGCACTGGCGCACGGCGCGAACCACCTCATCACCCTGATCTGCGATGCGGTGACCGCCCTCAACGCGGCGATCGAGGGATCGGCGGGTCCGGCCGGACGGGACGCCGCCACCGTCGACGGCAGCGCCACCATGCTCGCTGAACGCATCCTCGGGCCGCTGGTCACCGCATCGCTGCAGAACGTGCTCGAGATGGGCTCGACTGCCCTGACCGGGCCGGTCGCGCGCGGCGACGCCACCGCGGTCGCCGACCATCTCACCGCGCTCGGCGCCCTGCCCCGACGGTCCGGCCGACCCGACGTGGCGATCGTCGACGCCTACCGAGTCCTGGCCGCGCGGACCGCGGCCCGCACTGACGCGCCCGCTGACCTGCTCGACGTCCTGGAGGGGTCGTGACCACAGAACTGTCCGAAAAGTCCTACGTACCAGGTGAGCTGACCGTTCACCGGGATCCGGCGACGCTGCATCGGGTGAGCGCGGCACTGCGCCGCGCGGGTAAGCGGGTGGCGTTGGTGCCGACCATGGGCGCACTGCACGCCGGGCATCTCGAGTTGGTCCGCGCCGCCAAGGCGCGCGGCAACACCGTGGTCATCGTCTCGATCTTCGTGAACCCCTTGCAGTTCGGTGCCAACGAGGACCTCGATGCCTACCCGCGTACCTTCGACGCGGACCTCGAACTGTTGCGGCCGCTGGGCGTGGAGTTGGTCTTCGCCCCGACCGTGACGGCCATGTATCCGCACGGACCACGCACCACGATCACCCCCGGACCGGTCGGCGACATTCTCGACGGGGCCGCCCGCCCAGGACATTTCGCCGGGATGCTCACCGTCGTCGCCAAACTCCTGAACATCGCTGCCCCGCACGCCGCGTTCTTCGGCGAGAAGGACTACCAACAACTCGTCCTGATCACCCAGATGGCCGAGGATCTCGATCTCGACGTCGACATCGTCGGTGTCCCCACGGTGCGAGAGGCGGACGGGCTCGCGATGTCGTCGCGCAATCGCTACCTGACGCCCGAACAACGTGCGCTGGCGACCACGCTCTCGGCCGCGCTGACCGCCGGTTCGCATGCGGCGCCGAGCGGTGGCGATGCCATTCTCGCTGCGGCACATGAGGTTCTGGCCACTGTGCCGGAGATCACCCTCGATTACTTGGCTCTGTGCGGCCGTTCGCTGGACGAGGCTCCGGAGAAGGGGAGCGGACGACTGCTCGTCGCCGCCCGACTCGGCAGTGCCCGCCTGATCGACAACGTCGGTGTCGCGATCGGTCTGAGCCTCGAAGAACGCAATGCTTTATCCGAGGCCCCGTAACGGCCCAAGACTCTGCAGCCCGCCCGTCACCCCAACCCTGAAAACACAGGAGCACCGCATGTTTCGCACCATGATGACATCAAAGATCCACCGCGCCCGGGTCACCCAGGCCGACCTGCACTACGTCGGTTCGGTCACCGTTGACCAAGATCTGCTCGACGCCGCCGATCTGCTCGAGGGCGAGCAGGTCACCATCGTCGACATCGACAACGGAGCGCGACTCGAGACCTACGTCATCGCCGGTGAACGCGGGACCGGAGTGCTCGGGATCAACGGTGCGGCAGCGCATCTGGTCCACCCGGGCGATCTGGTGATCATCATCGCCTACGGCATCCTCAACGAGGCCGAAGTAGCCGAGTACTCGCCGTCGGTGGTCTTCGTCGACGACCACAACCGCGTCCTGACCACCGGCGACGATCCGGCCGATGTGCCGTCCGGTTCGGGCCTGCTCGATCCGCGCGTCCCCGCCGAAGCCGCAGTCTGACATGCTCCTGGCCGTCGAAGCGGGGAACACCAACATCCACTTCGGCGTGTTCGCCGGCAGCGGCGGCCACGCCACGCTGGTGCGGGACTGGCGAATCCACACCGACCCCAACCTCACCTCCGACGAGTTGGCGTTGATGATCCGCGGCCTGCTCGGTGACGACATCGAGCAGGTCACCGGCGTCGCCGCGCTGTCCACTGTGCCGTCGCTGCTGCGTGAGTTGCGGGTGATGGTGCCGCAGTACTTCGGTGCGGGGCAGCACCACGTGCTGCTCGAACCCGGTGTGCGGACCGGGGTTCCGTTGCTCGTCGACAACCCCAAGGAAGTGGGCACCGACCGCGTCGCCAATTGCGTTGCCGCGCACCACACCTACCCAGAGGGTCCGTGCATCGTGGTGGCCTTCGGTACCGCCACCGTCGTCGATGCGATCTCCGCAAAGGGTGAATTCCTCGGCGGCGCAATCGCGCCCGGTGTGAACCTGGCCGTGCAGGCGCTCTCCGAGCACACCGTCACGGTGCGGCGCGTCGAACTCATGCCGCCCCGCAGTGTGCTCGGCAAGAACACCGTCGAGGCGCTGCAGTCGGGCATCCTGTACGGCTTCGCCGGGCAGGTCGACGGCCTCGTCGACCGCGTCCGTGACACCGTCAACGGCTTCGACTCCGACGACGTCACCGTCGTCGCCACCGGCTACCTCGCGCCGCTGATGTTCGACGAATGCGAGACCCTGACCGTGCACCACAGTCACCTCACCCTCGAGGGGCTGCGTCTCGTCTACGAGCGGTCCAAGCAGCAGCGCAACAGACACTGACCCCCCGTCGACAGCGCCCCGGATCCCGTCCACGGCGCCCGCCTCGGCGTTGACAGCGCCCTGAATTCCATTGACGGCGCCCGGTCGCGTGGGGCCGGAGCGTGGGGTGAGTCGCGTGGGTCGGATCGTGGGGCTCAAGAGCGTTGACGGCGCCCTGAATTCCATTGACGGCGCCCATCTCACCTCAGAATATTCACGTCGACCCCTCGACCATGAGCGCCGTCAATGCAATTCAGGGCG
>NZ_JBCLVJ010000024.1:0-66436 GCF_048537925.1 Gordonia sp. CPCC 205515
ACGCCGAGATCGCCGAGGTCGTCGTCGACGGACAGACCGTGCCGCTGCAGATGGGCACCACCCGACGCCGGTTCCCGCCGCATCTGCGGCGTGCGATCATCATCCGCGACCAGTGCTGCGTCAAGTGCGGGGCATCCGCCGGCCGCACCCACGTGCACCATGTGCAGTGGTGGAGCCAGGACGGGCCGACCGATCTGGATAACGGGTGTCTGCTGTGTCCGTCGTGCCACGCCTTTATCCACGCCACCGACTGGGACATCATCATGGGCGCCGACCGGCACCCCTGGTTGATTCCACCGGCCGCGATCGATCGGCAACGACGACCGCTACCGGCCTACAACCGCCGCACCCTGACCCTCGACGACCCGATCGCCGCCTGAGCCTGAGGCCACCGAACTTGTCGGGGGTCGGTGATACACCTGTACCGGGTGATCAGCCAGGGCAAGCGGCCGACACCCCACGACATCTGATGCGGGCTCCCGCCAACGACAACACTCCCTGTGTGTAGCACCTTTCGCGCACCCGACCCGTCGGGACCGCGCACGCTCTTTGACAACTCCACAGTGTGAACAGGCAAGCGGCGCTTGCGGGCTCCCCGGGGGGAGCCCGCAAGTGACCCCTCAGTTCTTGATCGCGCGCATCGGACCCGGGGTCCACATACCGCCGTGGACATCCTCGGTGATCGTCAACTCCGCGGGGACTTGCGGTTTGAGCGGGACGAGTCGCTGCAGGCTGCCCCAGTCCTTGGCCCAATCGTTGCGGAGATAGGCGGGGAGCACGATCGGTTGCAGTTCGTTCTCGACGATGCCGAGCGGGCCACCGTAGTCGCCGGCCATCCAGCGTCGGGAGTTGACCCGCTCCCCTTCGGCGTCGGGAGCGATCCGCCACATGGGGGTCTCCAGCACACCGTGGACCGCGGCGGCGGGACGCTGGCAGGGGAACGCCAGGGCGACCTCCCAGTCCAACAGGACCGGATCCTCGCTGCCCACCAACGAGTTCAGCGTCACCAGCGGGGTGACCCGCGGCGGGGTGATGGCCAGCCATTGGGCCGGATCCGACGAGGTGTCATCGGCGACGACACGCACGACCGTGGCGCGTGGTGGCGCCTGGTCGAGCGGGAAGCGCAGGTTGCGCCATTCGGGTGCCGTGTCGATGCCGAGTGGGGCCATCGACGCGGTGGTCGTGACCGTGCCGTCGGGCTCGACGCGGCCGAACTCGAGCCGCAGCTTCTGGCCCGGATGGGTGACGGCGAGTTCGTCGACGTACTCCACCTCGCCGGCGACGGCGATCGTCGCGATCGGCTTGTCGGCGCTGCGGGCCGGTAGTTGGTACCAGTCGGACGTGAGATGGCCACGACCACTGTCGGTTCCGTAGGTGCCGAGGACAGGGACCTGATTCGGGTCGAGTCCGAACGGGAGCTTCACCGACGACCCGTTGACACCGCGACCGGCGGTGGTGCCACCACCGGTGTCGGCGGATCCGGCCGATCCGGACACCTCTTGCTGCGCGGCGTTGGGATCGGTCTGCGTGCGGTCGACCTCGGTGGAGTCCGAACTGTCGTCGGAGTCGCTCTCCAGGTGTGCCGAGACTCCGTTCGGCTCGAAGCCGACCATGTCGCGTCCGGCCAGCGCGGCACCCGGTGACGGATTGGCTTGGCCCGCAACCTGTGCCGGCGTCAGCACGCCCTGGTTCGGGTCGGCTTCCACCATCACCGCGTCGGCGAGGGCGCAGGGGTTGCCCTTCATCGCGGCAATGTTCGAACTCGTCCACGACCATGAGCCCTGCTGCGTTCGAATCGCTTTCGCGTAGGAGACGAAGGTGAATAGCAGGATGACCGCGGAGATGATCGCGAGCGAGTAGGTGGGGATGCGTTGGATGATGCTGCGGTTGGCGGTATTCGCGGTCAGTTCGCCGCGTTCGGCGAGTCGGTCGTCGCGGTAGTACTGCCAGGCGCCGTACAGCGTGAGGGCCACCGCCACCAGCAATATCGGTACGTAGAAACCGATGCCGCGGAAGTTGGGGGTGTCGTCACCCCACGGCATGCCATAGCTGCCGACGTACCACCACTGGTTACGGCCGGCGAAGGCGACGGCGAGTGCGTAGGCGCAGGCGGCCGCGAAGAACGTGCGGTTACAGCGCCGCGACATCACTTCGGGGCGCACGAAAGTTGTTGCGGCAGCTGCGAGAACACCGGTGAGACAAGCGAATGCGCCCATCTGGTGGGTGGCCTTCGTCGGCACGAATGCCAGCACCGCCACTGCACCGGAGGTGACGGCGACCAGCCGCCACAGCGGTGCGGTCGCCACGCCGCGGACGCGCCGTTTGCTCAGCAGCATCAGCACGATGAGCAGGACGGCGATGATGGTGACGAAGATGCCCACCCGACGCGCGATCGATCCGTCCGGTGTGGGGTTGAGCAGGATGTAGTAGCGCATCGCCTCGGTCCACCATTTGTTGGTGGGTCCGACGATGCCCTGCACCTTGATGCCTTCGCGGATCGCGGCGAGGGGTTGGTCGGCGAAGATCTCGAACAGCACGGCGAGACCCGATGCGAGAATCGGCAGCAGCAATGGGAGCAGGCCGTCGCGCCGACGACGTTTGCGCAGTCGGGTCAGCAGCGGACGGATCGCTGCCAGCAGCGGCAGGATCGCGATCGCACCCGCCGGGTGAATGGTCAGGGTGAAGGCCGCGGACAGGATGGCCAGGGTCAGCGGGAAGAACCGGCCGGTCGCGATGGCCCGTTCGACCAGGATCCAGGTCAGCAGGATGCCCACCGACAGCGCCGGTTCCACGCGCAGACCGTTGTTGAACGGCAGCCACACCGCGAGGAATCCGAGGCCCGCGGCCCAGAGCGCGGCCCGCGATGTGCGCACGGCGAGTCCGAGCCTCGGGATGGCGGCGCGACTGATCAGGAACCAACCGGCCAGCGCGAACAGCAGCGGCAGCAACCGCAGCCACGGCGTGGCGGTGCTGACCTGCATCCACAGGGCGAGGTATTGGTAGTGCCAGCCGAAGGGATCCTGGGGCACACCGAAATAGCGGTAGTAGTTGTCGAGGTAACCGGCACCGGGGGCAATCCGCCCGACGGTGACCTGGTAGCCGTCGTCGGCGGTGTTGCCACCGATGAACAGCCACACCACCAGTACTGCGGTGACCACCCCGTCAACCCAGGTGGGTTTCCACCATTTCGGCGGCAGCAGTCGTCGGAGTCGTCGACCGTCGCGGGCGTCGAGCACCGCGAGGGCGATCATCGACGCAATGGTTGCGAGGACACCGAGAATCAGCAGCGCACCCTTGAGCGTCGTCGGACTGGAGATGAAGCGGGTGTCAATCGTCGACCGGTACGACAAACCGTCGGCGGACGCGGATTTCGGTAGGTCGGTGTAGACGCCGATGATCTGGGGTCGCGAGTTGGGATCGTCGAGCCGGAAGCGTGGACCGTCGGCGACACCCTCCACGCTGCCCCATGTCCCACTGGTGTTGGCACCGATCACGATGCGGCAGTCGGGGTTCCGCTGCAGGTCGGCGCGAGGCGCCGAGATGAGGACCGCATTGCGCTGGGTTACCAGGAGTCGGTCGCTCGTGGCGCGGATGAACAGACCGACCTTGCTCGCCTCGGCCCCGTTCTCCGGCACCGTCGACAGCAGCACCCCACCGGAGGCGGGGAGATCAGCAGCCAACCGGCACGGCACCGTGATGTCCATGGACACCGGCACATACGACACGTTCGGTGCGGCAACGTTTTCGATGCCACCGGCCTGCGGCCACACCAGTTCAGTCTTGGTGTAGCTGACCGGCAGGAACGGGGCGGCGACGGCCAGCAGCACGCCGAGCAGTCCGGCCACCACCGCGACGATCTTCGCGATGCGGATCTTGCGCGTTTCGGTGGTCCCGGGGTCCCGACTCACGGAAGTCGGTTCGACGTTGTGTGTCATGTCGTTGTCGTCAGTCACTTTGCGGCACCACCCTGATCGCTCCCGGTCGGGTCCAGCCCCACATCGTCGACGGCGCGACCCGAACCGGCGCCGGTTCGGCCTCCGGCACGATCGGTGAAAGTTGTTGCAGACCGCCCCAATCCCGATACCAGTCGTTGTCGAGGTAGGTGGCCATCGTCGAGGCGCGGGTCAACGCCTCCGGCGTGGTGAGAATGCCGCCGTTGACGCCGGCCTGCCACGTCTTGGATTTCGAGTTGGTCGTGACCTGGTCCGGGACGATGCGCCATTCGGGGATCTCGCTGACCCCGTCACGGGTACCCATCGGGTGCTGGCACGGGAACTGGCTACCCACCGACAGATCCAGCAGCACGGGTGTCTCGGTGCCCACCACATCCTGCAGGGTGCGCAGTTGCGGTGCGCGGGGCGGGGTGAACGCGAGCCACTGGTCGGGGGCCACGTTGTCGTCGAGGGCGACGATCCGCATCGCAGTGACCTCGGACGGGACGGCCGACATGGGGATGCGCAGGTTGCGCCACGGACGGTTGGGGCGGTCGGGTCCGGGGTCGATCGGCACCACGGGCGCACCGACTTCGGTGAAGGTCCCGTTCTCGTCGCGACCGAACTGGACTTTCAGCGAGCGACCCGGATTGACCACGCCGTCCTGGTCGATCGACAGCACCGGTCCGGCGGCGGTGATCACCAACAGCGGCGACGAGTTGCGTGCCGGCAGTTGGTACCACGCCGAGGTCAGTTCGGCGGTGCCGTTGTCGTGCCCGTAACTGCCGAGGACGGGGGTGTCCGCGTCGAGCCCGAAAGGCAGTGTCCTGCTCAGGGTCCCAGGCGGACCACCGGAGACGACGAAGGGTCGCGAGAGGTCGCCGGAGGTGTTGATGGTACCGGCGCCGAGCGAGGTCGCGTCCGGGGTGAGGTCGGCGGCGACGCCGTCCGGTGTGAAGCCGGTCGACTCGCCGCGCAGGGCCGCGGTTGGGTTGGTAGTGCCGATCGGTTGCAGCGCACCACGATTCGGGTTCTCTTCGACGAGCACCTGGTCGGCCATGCCGCAGGGGTGTCCGGCCAGCGCGCGCAGGTTGGCGTTGGCGGTTGTGTAGGTGTCCGAGCGTGCCACGGCGGCCTTGGTGAACAACAGCAGTTCACCGATCACCACCAGCGTGGCGATCAGCAGCATCGGCGCCGATGCCACCGCGCTGCTCCACCGCGACACCGGCGTCTGGTCATCTTGTCGCGCACCGCGTTCCGTGTCGACGTCGATCCGCAGGTGGAACCACATCGCGACCGCCAGGGCCAGCACGGTGAGCACGAGGAACACCGACGACAGTGGGATGCCGGCCAGTGTCGGCGCTTTGTCGAAGAAGGCGATGCCGAAGTCGTAGGCCCAGCCCCATGCATTCTTCCCGGCAACCGCGACGGCGCAGGCGAACAGCAGCACGGCGACGTACATCCAGAGGTTGCGCGGGGACCGTCGGGCCGACTGCGCCACCCCGACCGTGGCGACGGCCGCCATCGCTGCGGCGACGCCGGCGTAGATGCCGAATTGGACGGTCCACTTGGTCGGTGTGAACGACAGCAGGAGCACGGTGAGCAGGATCGCGCCGACCAGTCGCCACACCGGACCCGGGTCGACGCCACGAATGTGTTTGCGCCGCAGCATCAGCGCGAGGGTGACGAAGAGCGCCGCGACGAGCATCAGCATCGGCACGCGCCGCACCAGCGAGCCGTCCTGGGTGGTCAGCGAGAGGTAGTAGTAGCGCAGGAGTTCCTGATACCAGACGAGCGTCGGGCCGACGGTGTAGCGGATGCGCAGGGCCTCGGCAATGCCGGCGAGGGTCTGATCGCGGAACACCACGATGACCACCAGGGCGACCGCGGCTCCGATCGGGGCGATCAGCGGCAGCCAGCCGTTTTCGCGGTGGCGTCGTCGGATGGTGCGCAGCATCGGGCGGGAACCCGCGAGGAGCAGTGCGAGCGCGATCACGCCGTGCGGTGCCAGCGCCAGGGTGAGCCCGGCGGCGAGCGCGGCGCCCGCGGCGGGCAGCATCCGGCGGGTCGCGACGGCCTGCTCGACACCCCACCAGGTGAGCAGGGAGCCGAGGACGATGATGCCCTCGCTACGCAGGCCGCTGGCCATCGGCATCCAGAAGGCCACGAACACCGCGGCCGCGGTGAACATGGCCCACTGGGAGCGTCGGACGGCGCCACCGAGTCGCGGCAGCAGCACCCGGCTCAGGATGAACCAGCTCGCCAGCCCGGCGAGCAGCGCGGGCAACCGCATCCACACGCCGGCGGTGGAGATCGCCGACCAGTGCGACAGGAAGCTGTAGTACCAGTCGAACGGTGCCTCGGGGATGCCGAAGAACCGGTAGTAGTTGGCGAGGTAACCGGCGTCGTTGGCGTTGCGGCCCATCGCGAGGATGTAGCCGTCGTCGGACGAGCCCGCGCCGAGGAAGTGCCAGATGACGAGGACCGCGGTGACCGCGAGGTCGGCGGGACGCGGCGCCACCAGACGACGCAGGTCGTGCCACCGTGGGCCGATCCGCCGGTGATAGCCGTTCGCGACGTCGAGCACCGCGATCGCGACGAAGCAGACGAGCGCGGCGAGTATGCCGAGGATCATCACGAGCAGCTTGATCCAGGTCGGGCTGGTGTCGAAGCGGTTGTCGATGTCGACGTGCACCGACAGGCCGGTGGCCTGCGCTCGCGCGACCTCGGCGCGGTCGAGGTCGGTGAAGATGCCCGACACCTGCGGGCGCTCGCCGGGTTCGGCGTGACCGGTCTGCCCGGCCCCGACCAGTCGCGCGTCGACACCGGCCGGCGACGAGATCACCGTGAGGCGCTCGCACCGCGCCAACTCGGCCCGCGGCACCCGCAGCAGGTCCTTGCCACGCAGGGTGACCGCGAGGACATCCCGGGCCGTGGTGACGAACAGTCCCTTCTGCGCGGCCTGCGGCGCAGCGCCCGGCAGCGTGGACAGCACGACGGTGGTGCCGTCGGCGGCCGTCTCCCGCAGGGTGTCGCAGCCGATCGTGACCCGCAGATCCGCCGGTGACTGCGCCACCAACGGCGCGGTCACCGACGCCGTGGAGGCGCCGACGGCCGCGCGGCCGGGCCAGTCGATCGACGCCGCGTGCGTGGTCACCGGGAGCAGCGGGGTCAACACCGCCGCGACGATCGCGACCAGTCCGGAGACGGTGGCGATCATCGCCCACAGGCGCGCATTCGCGGGTCGGGAATCAGCAGTCATCAGATCGAGACCCTAGTTGAACAACGGAACCGGAACAGAATCGTGCTGCGCCGCGGTCCGGGTATGTCTGCGTACTCTCAGGGAAGTCCCCTAGCATTTGGGATCGTGCCTGTGACAGCGCCGACCGGTGCGCCCGACGCAACGAACCCGACCGCGAGGGTGTCAACGGGCACTGTTCGGATCGTTGCCGTCGTCGCCGGCCTGCTCGGTGTGGTGCTGTGCGCGATCACCCCGTTACTGCCGGTCAAGGGCACTGATGCGGCCTTCGACTGGCCGCAGGGACAGTCGCTGACCGGATCGTCGGCCGACATCGTCGCCCCGCTGATCGCACAGACCCCCGAGTCCATGGACGCGACCATTCCGTGCCCGGTGTTGGCGGCGCTGCCCGCCGACGGCGGCCTGGTGCTCGCGACCATGGCGCCGTCGGCCCCGAAGAGCAAGGCGTCGGCGCTCTATGTCACCGCGACGTCGTCGACCGTGTCGGTGACATTCCGGAATTCGGTGGCCGCGTCGGCGCCGCGTGCCGAGTTGTCGGGCTGCCGCGAGTTGCACATCTGGTCGGCGCCGAGCGGACCGGGCGCGCAGTTCGTCGGCCTGTCCGGTGCGGCTGGTGAATCGACGACCCTCGCCCCGGACAAGCGGCCCCAGGTGTCGGGCATCTACACGGATATGACCCGGGAGCAGGCCATCGCCGCCGGCAATGCCGGGATGCGCGTGCACACCGTGATCGACAACCGCTACGTGAGCTCACCGAGCGTGCTGAAGCGCATCGTGGCGGTGCTCGCCGTGCTCGCGGTGCTGGTCGCGCTGGTGGCGCTCGGTTACCTCGACCGCATCTTCGGGTATCACCGTCGGATCGGGCAGCGGTCCCGGTCGCTGGCACGGTCGCTGATCCCCCGACCGTCGGACATCGCGGTGACCGTGGTGCTGCTGATCTGGGCGGTACTGGGGGCGGGGACCGCCGACGACGGCTACATCCTGAACATGGGCCGCATCGCCGGTCCCGCGGGCTATCTGGCCGACTACTACCGCTATTACGGCGCCCCCGAGGCGCCCTTCGATTGGTATTACGACTTCCTCTCGCACTGGTCGTCGGTGTCCCCGTCGATCCTGTGGATGCACATCCCGTCGCTGATCGCGGGACTGGTGTCATGGTTTGTACTCAGCCGGGTGCTGCTGCCGCGCCTGGGATCGGCGGTGCGGCGCAGTGGGTGGGCGATCTGGGCGGCGGCCACGGTGTTCACCGCGTTCTGGCTGCCGTTCTGCAGTGGCCTGCGCAGTGAGTCGATCATCGTGCTCGGCTCGCTGCTGACGTGGTGGGCGGCCGAACAGTCAATCGCCACCCGCCGCCTGCTACCCGCCGCGGCCGCCGCCATCGCCGCCGGGTTCACCCTCGCACTGGCCCCGCAGGGCGTCATCGGTATCGCGATCCTGCTGGTGTCGGCGCGGCCGCTGCTGCACGTCCTGCTGGACCGCCGCCGGGAGGCCGGGCTGACCGCGGTCCTCGCCCCGATCCTGGCCGCCGGTTCGCTCGTGCTGGTCGTGGTGTTCCGCGACCAGACCCTCGCCACAGTGCTCGAGGCGATGAAGCTGCGCTACCAGGTTGGCCCGGTGATCAGCTGGCATCAGGAGTACCTGCGCTACTACTTCCTCACCGTCACCACCGACGACGGCTCGCTGACCCGCCGCGTCCCGGTGCTGTTGCTGCTGGCGGCGCTGATCGTGACCGTCGCGGTGATGCTGCGACGCACCCGCATCCGCGGTGTCGATCCGGGGCCGACGTGGCGGGCGATCGGCGCGGTCGGCGTCACCCTGCTGCTGTTTGCCTTCACCCCGACCAAGTGGACCATCCAGTTCGGCGTGTTCGCGGGTTTGGCGGCGGCACTCGCGGCGACGGCCACCCTCGCGGTGGCGCAGTCGGCGGCCCGCTCCGCGCGCAACCTCACAGTGTTCGTGTCGGGCCTGTGTTTCGCGTTGGCCGCCGCGATGGCCGGCAAGAACGCCTGGCCCTTCGGCTACGAGTACGGCATCTCCTGGTTCGACCGGGCACCGGTACTCCTCGGCTTCAGCATCTCGAGCATCTTCCTCGGCCTCGCGGTACTGACCGCCGGGATCGCGGTGTGGCAGCACCTGCGCCTGGACTACGTGCAGAACAAGGGACTCGCGCACAGTTCCGATGGCCCCGGGGCGAGCACCGCCGATCGGCGGCGCCTGTTCCTCGCGTCGTCGCCGATCGCGATCATCGCGGCCATCATGGTTGTCGCGCAGGTCTTGGTGTTCGCCAAGGCGGTGGTCGTCCGACGGCCCGCCTTCACCGTCGCCGCCGAGAACCTGAACACGCTGCGCGGCAACAGTTGCGGCATGGCCGACGCCGTACTCGCCGAACCCGACGCCAACGCCGGTGTCCTGCCACCGGCGACCGGAGAGTCGGCGTCGGCAACCCTCGCCGGCACCGGTTCGGTCGGGTTCACCCCCGACGGGGTGCCCGCGGATCTGACCCCGGACCCCGGCAGCGCTCGACCCGGACAGATGAACGTCGCCGCGAGCTTCTCCAAGCCGTTCGTGGTCAACGGCGGTCTCGGCGCCGGGACCACCGGCGGTACCGGACCACGCACCGTCAACGGTTCCACCGTCGCGTTGCCCTACGGCCTCGATCCCGCCACGACCCCGGTGCTCGGCAGCTACGGCTACAGCGGTGAGGCCAAGCTGACAACCGGCTGGTATCAACTGCCGCAACGTAATTCGTCGCCGCTGCTGGTGGTCGCGGCGGCCGGGTCGATCTCCACGATCGACGCGTTCGGCGCAACCGTGTTCGGGCAGAAGCTGGTCATGCAGTTCGGCCGGCCCGGTGCGAACGGCGCCTTCGAGCAGGTGGGCCGCGACCTCGTGCCCATCGATCCGGGACCGGTGATCCCGAATCGCCCGTGGCGCAACCTGCGGGTGCCGATGGCACAGGTACCGCCGCGCGCGACGGTGATGCGGTTGTCGTTGCTGGACAACAACCTCGACCCGAAACAGTTCATCGGCATCACGCCGCCGCGCGCACCCAAGCTGCAGACGCTGCAACGGATCGTCGGCTCGCAGGACCCGACGCTCATCGACTTCACTGTCGCCGCACATTTTCCGTGTCAGCGGCCGATGGAGGTGCGCAACGGGGTCGCCGAGGTGCCGGACTGGCGCATCCTGCCCGACTTCGCGTCGGCGAACTCCCAGTCGAAGACGTGGATGTCGAGCGCGGGTGGCGGACCGCTGTCGGTGTCTCAGGCGACGACGTCGGCCACGACCGTCCCGACGTATCTGCGCGACGACTGGCATCAGGACTGGGGTGCGCTGGAACGGCTGTCGCCCCTGGAGCCCGACGCGCATTCGGTGACCGTGGATGTCACGCAGCAGACGCGATGGGGATGGTCGCGGACCGGTTCGATCAGGGTGGAGCCCCAATCCTATGACGACTGAACCCATGACCACTGAACCCTCGCCGACCGAACCCAGGACGACGGAACGCGACTACCGCACCGCCAAGATCGTGGCGGTGGTGGCCGGGCTGATCGGCATCCTGATGGCGGCACTGAGTCCGCTGTTGCCGGTGAACCAGTCGACCTCCGAACTCAACTGGCCGCAGGGCAACGGTGTCGGCAGTGTGGCCGCACCGCTGGTGTCGTTCGTGCCGATCGACATGGATGTGGCTGTGCCGTGTTCGTTGGCCCGGGACCTCCCGGCCGGCGGCGGGGTGCTGTTGTCGACGGTGCCCGACGGCGGGCAGGACGCGGCCGCCCGCGGCCTGTTCATCCGCGCCACCGCCGACGCGCTGACCGTGAGTGACCGCAACGTGGTCATCCTGAACACCGATCGTGCTGCCGCCCAAGCCGATCTGGACTGTCGCATCGTGTTCCACGCCGACGGGACCGGGGTCAATGCACGTATCGACGGCGTCACCGGCGACGGGATCCACACCTATGCGGTGGCCGACCCCGACATGCGACCGCAGATCATCGGCGTGTACACCGACCTACCGGAAACCGCACCGCGCGAGGGCCTTTCGTTCCATGCGACGATCGACACCCGGTACGTCAGCTCCCCCACTTTCCTGAAGCTCGCGGCGATCATCGTCGGCATCATCATGACGATCCTGTCGCTGGTCGCGCTCGGGGTGCTCGACAGCCGGGATGGCCGCGGGCACAAGCGCTTCCTGCCGGCCGGCTGGTGGGTCGTCACGCCACTGGACGTGGTGGTGTTCGCAGTGCTCGCGTTCTGGTGGTTCATGGGCGCCAACACCTCCGACGACGGCTACAACTTCACCGTCGGCCGCATCACCAGCGAAGCGGGCTACGCGGACAACTACTTCCGCTATTTCGGGGTGCCGCAGGACCCGTTCGGCTGGCATTACCAGGTGCTCTCGGCGATGACCCACGTCAGCCTGTCCGCACCGTGGATGCGACTGCCGGCGTTCCTGCTCGGGCTGCTCGGCTGGTGGCTGCTCAGTCGGGAAGTGATCCCCCGCCTGGGTCGCGCGGTGCGCACCAGCACACCGGCGATGTGGTCGGGTGCGTTCGTCTTCCTCGCGATCTGGTTGCCCTACAACAACGGTCTACGGCCGGAACCCGGCGAGGCGATCGGCGCGCTGCTCACCTGGTGCTGCGTCGAACGCGCGATCGCCACCCGTCGACTGCTGCCGTACGCCGTCGCGGTGGTCACCGCCGCATTCACCCTGGCGCTCGCGCCGGGCGGTCTGATGGCGGTGGCCGCATTGCTGGCCGGCATCCGGCCGATCGTGAAAACCGTTGTCACGCGCCGCAAGCGTGACGGTCTGTTCCCGATGCTGATCCCGATCGTGGCGGCCGGCACGGCGGTGCTCTACGAGATCTTCCTCGATCAGCCGTTGATGCCGCTGGTCGTCGGCAACCAGGTGGCCAGCGACGTCGGGCCGACGCTGGAATGGTGGCAGGAACCGGTCCGCTACTACTACCTCGACCTGCAGACCGCCGACGGCACCCTGGCGCGACGGTTCGGCGTGTTCATCATGATCCTGTGCATCGTCGTGGTGCTACTGCGGCTGCTGCGCCGCGAGCATCCGAACGGTGTTGCCCGCGCACCGATCTGGCGGCTGCTGGCGGTGGTGCTCGGCACCATGTTCCTGATCTCGTTCACCCCGACCAAATGGACCCACCACTTCGGGCTGTACGCCGGTATCGCCGGTGGTCTGGCCGCGGCGGCCGGCGCGATGATGGCCCCGGCGATCCTGCGGTCGCGACGCAATCGGACATTCTTCGCCGCCGCGGTACTCGCGGTGACCGCCATATCGTTCGCCGGCACCAACGGCTGGTGGTACGTGGCCAGTTACGGCATCCCCTGGTGGGATCGGCCGCCGTCCATCGGCGGGATCAAGCTCGGCTGGCTGATCCTCGCGGCGGCGGTCATCACCGCACTCGTCGGTCTGTGGTTCCACTTCCGAGACGACTACGTCGACGAGCGGACCCGTACCCGCGGCGGCAGCGGCTGGGCGTCGAAGCTGAAGTTCTCACCGCTACCGGTGATCTCGGTGTTCGTCGTGATGTTCATGGTCGCGTCGTTCGCCAAGGCCGCCTACGAACAGCGCGACAGTTGGTCGTGGCTGAAGTCGAACGCCCGCGCGCTCACCGGCAACTCCTGCGCGCTCGCCAATGATGTGCTGGTGGAAGCGGATCCGAACACCGGGCTGCTCTCGCCGGCCGCCGTCGACGGCCGACCCGCACCGAGTGTGTCCGCCGCGTTGGCCGGGTCGTCGAATCCCGCCGAGTTCACGCCCAACGGGCTGCCCAACCAACTCTCGGTGGATTCCACCCAGGAGTCCGACACCTCGACGACGAGCGCGGTGAACACCGCGCAGTCCGGGGCGGGCGCCGACGAAGCAACCGACAGCAACACGTCGGCGCAGGGCGGCACTCAGGGCGGACAGGGCGCACGCGGCGTCAACGGGTCGACCGTCAAGCTGCCCTTCGGTCTGAATCCCGCGAGTACGCCGGTCCTCGGCACCTACGGAACCGCCTCGGGCACCGGCTCATTGACCACCGACTGGTACCAACTCCCGGCGCGCGATCAGAACAAGCCACTGCTGACGATCGCGGTCGCCGGAAAGGTACAGGCCGTCGACGGCATCGGAGTGGTGCAGCCCGGCCAGCAACTGATCATGCGGTTCGGCCGGACCGGACCGGACGGGAAGGTCACCCCGGTCGGCACCATGTCGCCGATCGATGCCGGCGAGGCCCCCATCTGGCGTGATCTGCGGTTCCCCATGGATCAGGCACCGAGGAACGCCGACGTCGTGCGGGTCGAGGTCACCGACACCGCGGGCGCGCCGGCCGAGTGGGTGGCGATCACCCCGCCGCGGGTGGGCGAACTGGACACTCTGCAGAACGTCGTCGGCAGCACCGACCCGGTGTTCATCGACTGGCTGCCGGGCCTGGTCTTCCCGTGCCAGCAGCCGATGCGGGTACGCAACGGCGTCCTCGAGGTACCCAAGTGGCGGATCATGCCCGACGCCGAGGCAACCCGGAAGAACAGCCAGACGTGGATGTCGGGCAAGGCCGGTGGCCCGCTCGGCATCACCGAGGCGATGCTGACGCCGACGCTGCTGCCGACCTACCTGCGCAACAACTGGGGCCGGGACTGGGGCGGACTGCAGCGGTTCACCGAGATCGATCCGGCGCCGCCCGCCGAGTTGGAGCTGGGCACTGCGCGGCATTCGGGGCTGTACAACCCGGCACCGATGCGATCGAGCGGATACTGACCTCCGGCCACAGTTTTCGGGTTACGGTGACCCGGTGGATGTCATCGACGACAGCTACCGACACGCACACGTCTCCGATGTGCCGCGGGCCCGGCATCGGCGGACCGTGCGCCGCACCGGCGATCTGGTCACCGGCCTGGGGCCGACCATCGCCGGTGCCAATGTGATCATGCAGCTGGCGCACCCGAAGGTCGGCCACGGCGTGGTGGAGAGCCGGGTCGATTCCGGTAGCGCGGTCAAGCATCCGATCAAACGCAGCCGCACCACCGGGACATTCCTGGCGGTGGCACTCCTCGGCGACGACCACGACCGCGCCTACGTACACCGTGAACTCCAGCGGGTCCATGCGCTGGTCTACTCCACCGACAAGAGCCCGGTTCGATACCACGCCAACGATTCCCGGCTGCAGCTGTGGGTGGCGGTGTGCCTGCTGAAGTACTTCATCGACCAGTACGAACTGCTCTACGGACAGTTGTCGACCACCGAACGCGAACGCGTGGTGGCCGATTCCCGGTGGCTCGGCACCACATTGAACGTGCGGGACGACCAATGGCCCGCGAGTTACGCCCAGCTGCAGGAGTATTGGGCAGCGCAAGTCGAGTCGATGACCATAGATGCGCCAGTTCGTGAACTGTTGCAAAGTCTTTCGGATCTCTCCTTCCTCTCCTACCGATTCGGTGTGGCGGGCACAATGGTCCACCAGGCCCTCGGTCGGCCGATGAACTACCTCATCAAGGCCGGGCTGCCCGACGGATTCCGGGAGCAGATGCACTGGCGGTGGACGGCCGCCGACGAACGGATCTACGCTGCGACCCTGCGTGCCGCGCGGATCGTCGACCCCGCAGTCGGCAGGGTCATGCGAGGACTGTTGTTCGCCTACCTTCTCGACATGCGCCTTCGACGGCGGTTCGGTGTGCCGGTTTTCTGACACCTGACGCGTTACCTGATCGAGACCGTGTATCTCGGTTCCGTTGCCATAGCGTTCGGCACTGCCATGTGCGGCCATTGCCCGCCATACCGTCGTGGCATGACCTCATTCACCGCACCAGGCCTGTCCATCGACTCCGCTACCACTGTGACCGAGGTACTGCAGGAGCGCCTGAGCGCCCTCAACGACCTCCACCTCACCCTGAAACACGTGCATTGGAACGTGGTCGGTGCCAACTTCATCGGCGTGCACGAGATGATAGACCCGCAGGTCGAATTGGTCCGCGGATACGCCGACACCATCGCCGAACGCATCGCAACGCTGGGTGCGTCGCCGCGCGGCACCGCGAAAGCCATCGAAACCGACCGCTCCTGGGACGACTACTCCATCGGCCGCGACACCGCGCAGGCGCACCTGGGGGCGCTGGATCTCGTCTACGACGGCTTCATCACCTCGCACCGAGCGGCGATCGAGAAAACCGGCGAACTCGACCCCATCACCGAGGACGTTCTCATCGGGCAGACCGCCGAACTCGAGAAGTTCCAGTGGTTCGTCCGCGCGCACCTCGAGAGCTACACCGGCAACCTCGCCACCGCAGGCCAGAGCACCGAGACCGGCGCCGCGGACGCCGCCCGCAGCGCTGGGTGACGCTCTGACCTCCGCCGACGCGCCACGTCGTCTGCGCGATTATTTGTTACGCTAACGGCGGGCAAGGTGTTTGCCCTCTCGAGGGTGTGAAACAGACCGCATCCGCCCAGATCGATCGGGGCTTCTCGCCCTGACGGGAGGCCGCGCGATGGCCCAAGGTCCAGCGATGAAGCCGGCTTCCGAGTCGACCACGACGAGCGAGTTCACCCTCTTCGACGATCTGGAGCTCCACATGCAGTTCGCGCCGGTCTGTCGGCTGACGGATGGCGCGGTGGGCGCTATGGAACTTCAACTCCGCGGTCCCTCGGGCACGCGGGTCGGGAGCGCTCGTGCGTTGCGTCGCGCAGCCTGGCTGATGGACCAGCACCGCGTGCTCGACAGCCGCAAACGTGACTTCGCGACGACCCCCCGCGCGCAGTCCGTCGCCAAGATACTGCCGCTGCTCGTCCCGCTGGATCTCGATCTGATCGCCGGGCTCGACGACGAGACCGTCAACACCCTGGAGCGCCACGTGATGGTGGTGCTGCCCGATGCGATGCAACGCAGTCCGCAGCACACGCTGGCCAAGGTCGCCAGGGCGCGACGCACCGGCCGAATCATCTGCGTCGACGGTCTCAACACCAGCGAGCAGGCGGCCGCGCTGCTGTCGCTGATCGAACCCGACATCGTCATCACCAGTGCAGATCTGTTGCGCGGCAATGCCGGTCAGGAAGCCGCGCGCGTCGCCCACGCGATCGCCGCACACACCGAGCGCAGCCACGCCGTGGTGATCGCCGAGGGCGTCGACACCGAAGAGCAACGCGTGGCGGCGATGACCATCGGTGCCGCCTACGGCACCGGCGCGATGTACCCGGCGGTCGAATCGCCGACCGCGCTGTCGTCGACAACCGTTGTGCCGCTGCCGGAACTGCCGGTGTGGTCGACCCCGCCGGCCGAGCAGTCGACACCGTTCGCGATCGCCTCGGCGCACCTGGAGTCGCGGCCCGGCGACAAACGGCTGCTCATCGAGATGAGCAAGGCGCTCGAACACCAGGCCGCGATGGGCGGTGCCGCCGTCGTACTGGGCACATTCCAGCACGCCCGGCACTTCACCGAGCACACCGCGGAACGCTGGCGGAAGATGTCGGAGAAGACGGGTCTCGCCGGCGTCTACGGTGTCGATCTCGTCGATGTCCGGGACGGAAACGTACACCGGGCACCCTTGTCGCCCGACGACGACCTGGTCAACGAATGGAATGTGGCGGTGCTCAGTCCGCACTTCTGTGCGCTCCTGTCGGCACGCGATCAGCATTGCGGCGCAGCCGATCTCGACCGCACCTTCGAGTTCGTACAGAGCTACGACCGGGTCACCGTCACCCAGGCCGTGCACTCAATCCTGCTGCGGTTCGCCGTCTGAGGGGCTCCGTTAGGCAACCATCGCCTTGCTTGCGGGGCGAGGCGGTTAGCGGTTGAGTTGAGCCATGTCCGTGGACAATTCACCACACGGTACCGACGACCCGCCACATCAGCATGCCGCTGAACCCCACACCGGCGGCGGGCTGGCCAATCGGCTCAATTGGTTGCGCGCCGGAGTCCTCGGCGCCAACGACGGCATCGTCTCCACGGCGGGCATCGTCGTCGGTGTCGCCGCGGCCACCACCGAACGGGCACCGGTGTTCACCGCTGGCATCGCCGGACTCGCCGCAGGTGCGGTCTCGATGGCGTTGGGTGAGTACGTGTCGGTGAGCACGCAACGCGACTCCGAGCGGAGTCTGCTGGCCAAGGAGCGTCGCGAGCTCGCCGAAGAACCACAGGCCGAATTCGAGGAACTCGTCGGTATCTACGAGGGCAAGGGACTCTCCCACGAGACCGCGTGCCGGGTCGCGACGGAACTCACCGAGCACGACGTATTCGAGGCGCACGTCGACGCCGAGCTCGGCATCGATCCCGACGATCTCACCAACCCGTGGCAGGCCGCGATGTCGTCGGCGGTGTCATTCACCCTGGGAGCGTTGTTGCCCCTGGTCGCCATCCTGCTCCCACCCGCATCGTGGCGGATCGCGGTCGCCGTCGTGACGGTGATCCTGGCTCTCGCGTTGACCGGCTGGGTCGGGGCCACCCTCGGCGGCTCCAAGCCGTGGCGCCCGATGTGCCGGGTCGTGGTCGGCGGCGCGATCGCGATGGCGGTGACGTTCGCGATCGGCCGGCTCGTGGGTACGGCGGTGGGGTGACCCGACTAGATCGGCATCAGGTAATGCTTGCGTGGCGTGCGGTACTCCGTCTTGTCACGCAACTGCGCCAAGGCTTTTCGCAGCTGCAGCCGGGTCTCTGCGGGCTCGATGACCGCATCGATGTAGCCGCGCTCGGCGGCCAGGTAGGGGGTGGCCATCATCGTGTTGTAGAAACCGATGAAGTCACGGCGTACCTTGTCGGCCTCGGCCGCGGACATTCCCTCGGTCTGCCGGCGGGTCAGCACCGCCGCGGCGGACTCCGCACCCATGACCGCGATCTTCGCGCTCGGCCACGCGAGGTTGATGTCGGCGCCGAGTTGCTTGCAGCCCATCACCGCGTACGCGCCGCCGTACGCCTTGCGTAGCACCACCGTCACCTTCGGTACGTCGGCCTCCACGTAGGCGTACAGGAACTTTCCGGACCGACGGATGGTGCCTTTCTGTTCCTCGACGAGTCCCGGCAGAATCCCCGGCGTGTCCACCAGAAAGACCAGCGGGATGCCGAAGGCGTTGCAGATCCGCACGAACCGCGTGGCCTTCTCCGACGAATCCGTGTCCAGCACACCGGACATCACGCTCGGCTGATTCGCGACGACGCCCACGGCCCGGCCATCGACGCGCGCGTAACCGGTCAGAATGTTCGGCGCGAACAATTCGCCAACCTCATGAAAGGCGCCATCGTCGAACAGCTTGATCACGATGTCGTGCATGTCGTAACCCGCATTGTCGTTGTCCGGCATGAATGTGTTGAGTGAAAGGTCAGAGTCGGTGATCTCCGGTTCCAAACCCGGGTTGATGATCGGCGGCTGTTCATACGCACTCGACGGCATGTACTGGAGATACTCGCGCACCCAGTCGAACGCCGTCTTCTCATCGGGCGCGACGTGATGGATGTTGCCCCAGCGCGCCTGGTTGTGGGCGCTACCCAGGTCTTCCGCGGAGATGTCCTCGCCGTTGACCTGTTTCAGCACATCGGGTCCGGTGACGAACATGTAACTCTTGTCTTCGACCGCGACCAGGATGTCGGTGTTGGCGGGTGTGTAGACCGCTCCACCGGCGCATTTGCCCAGGATCACCGAGACCTGCGGAGCGAGCCCGGACAGCAACAGGTTTCGCCTGCCCATCTCCGCGTACCACGCCAGCGAGGTCACCGCGTCCTGGATCCGCGCACCGGCCGAGTCGTTGATGCCGACCATCGGGCAGCCGATCTTGCCGGCCCACTCCATCAGCGCAGACACCTTGCGGCCGAACATCTCTCCAACCGTTCCGCCGAGCACCGTCTGGTCGTGCGAGAACGCTGCGACGGGGCGGCCGTGCACCATGCCGTGACCGGTGACCACGCCATCGCCGTATCCGGTGTGGGCAGCGCCGGGCATCTTCGCCAGCGCACCGATCTCGGTGAACGTGCCCGGATCGAAGAGCATGGCGAGCCGTTCACGCGGCGAGCAGATGCCCTTGGCCTCGCGCTTGGCGATCGCCTTCTCGCCACCCGGTTCGGCTGCGGCAGCCAGCTTCTCGCGTAGATCGGCCAACTTGCTCGCGGTGGTGTCAGTCACGGTCCTCCAACTCCCTACTTCTTGCCGACGTGCTACGTGCCGGCGTTCTGCTAGCCGAGGTGGCCCAGACGCTTGGTCAGGTCCACGCCGATCTTGCCGATGTACGGCTCGTCGACGATCGACAGATGATCGCCGCCGATGTGGATGATCTCCAGATCGTCGACCACCTCACCCCATCGACCGTCCTCATCGATCTTGGCCCACTGGGGTTCCAACTCGATCGCACCCTCATGCATCTTGTCGGCACGATAGAGGATCACCTTGCCGTCGAATCGGGTCGGCTCGATGTTGGTCAGTGCACGGTTGTCCAGGAACGACGTCCGCTGGTGCTCGATGATGCCGCCGGGAATCTTGGTTCCCGACATCGACATCATCTCCATGATGATCTGGAACTGGCCCTCGTCGTCGGCCTCGACCAGCCGATCCATCGGGATCGGGATGTCGTCGTCGAGGTCATAGTTCTTGATGGCGAACTCTTTCCACCGCTCCAGCCGCGCACGCTTGGTGTCGGCATTCTCGATGACCGGCTCGGAGGGCCGCACCACGTCGATCAGTCCGACGAAGGAGACCTCTTCCCCCTCCTCGCGCAGCACCTGCGCGCAGCCGTACGCGAGCGCACCACCCAGCGACCAGCCGACCAGCACGTACGGACCGTGCGGCTGCAGCTCACGCAGACGCGGAAGGTATTGACGCACACGCTCTTCGATCGTGCCTTCGACGCGGTCGAAGCCGATGACCGGGCGATCCTCCGGCAGCCGCTTGAGCAGCGCTTCGTAGGCCGAGGTGTTACCACCGGCCGGGTGGAACAAGAGGATTGGGGACGGATCCCCGGCGGCCGGGTCATAGGACTTCTTACCGTCCGGCACCAGACGCAGGTAGCGCAGGAACCCGTCGGTGTCGGCGCTGGCGTCGAGGAACTGCCGGACGTAGTTCGACATGTCCTCGATGGTCTCCGAGTCGAGGATGTCCTCGACGTCGATATCCCCGCCCGTCCGCTCGTTGAGTCGATCGGTGAGCTGTTGCGCCACATCCTCTTCCAGCACCGGCAGCTTGTTGAAGATGCCACCCGCGGACTTCTTGGTCACCACCGCGTACACACCGAAGGTGAGGCGCTCGGCCGCGTCGCGCGGCGGGACGTCGGCACCCGCGGCGTCGGCGACGGCGGCCGCGTCGGTGAGGTCGGCGGGGTCGGCTGTCGGCGTAACGGCTTCGGCGAGGATCTCGTTGCTGTCAACGGGATCCTGGTTGCCGTCGGCGGGATTCTGGTTGCCGTCGGCGGGGATCTGGTTGCCGTCGGCGGGGATCTGGTTGCTGTCAGCGGGGACGGGATCCGCCTCGCGCTTGGCGTTCTGCTCGTCGATGTAAGCGTTGAGCGCGGCCGTGTCCAGTTCCCCACCGCCCGCAGCGTTATCGGCGAGGTCGTCGAGTTCGTCACGGTGCTCGACGGCATAGGCGACGAACTTGGTGACGTCTTCGAGGTTGGCCTGACGCATGGCCTGCAGTTGCAGTTGCGGGATGTCGAACTCGAACTCGACGCGGTTCTTGATGCGCACCGCCATCAGCGAGTCGAGGCCCAGTTCGATGAGCGGGATCTCCCGCGGCAGGTCTTCGGGGTCGTAGCCCATCGACTCTCCGACGATGATGGCCAGCCGATCCTCCACGGACTCATCGGATTCCGGATCCCACTTGTTGTCGATGTCGTGGACGACCTCGTCCTCGGTCACGACCTTGTCGTCGGCGAATACCGCCGCCGGCGACTGCTCGGTGGCCGCCGGAGCCGACTCCGGCACCGGACCGCCACTGGTGATGGCCGCTTCGAACACGAGCCGGAAGTTCTTGTCCTCCTTGACGTGCACGCTCACCGACGCGCCACCCGGGTGCGGGCTCAGCGTGGTGGTGATGGTGCCGACGGTCGGGAGCTCCCCGTGCGTGACGGCAGCGCCGACGCTCACGTCGGTCATCACCGCAGCGGCGGCCGCCCGCACCAGTTCACGCGGATCGGTGACCGCCGAGGCGTTGACCTCCCAGGCATGCCGGCCGTCCGGCAGCGCCACGTGCGAGCCGGGCACGGTGCCACTCGAGCCCCCGGCGCTGATCTGCGCCTTGATCCAGAACTCCTTGCGCTCGAAGCGAGTTCGCGGCACATCAGCGAAATCGCCCGCCCCGAACAGTGATCCGACGTCGACCGCGTGACCGTGGACGTAGAGCTTCATCAGGGCGTTGACCACGCCGTAGCTCTCGTCTTCCTTGCGGCGCAACGTCTCGATGAGCTCTGCGTCGTGCAGACCCAACGAGAATGTCACCGCGGCAACGGAGATCAGCACCGCGGGATTCGGCGAGAGTTCCAGGAAGGTACGGTGCCCGTTCTCCACCGACTTCGCGATCGCCTGCGAGAACCACACGCTGTGGCGCAGCCCCTTGGTGAAGTAGTCGATGGTGTGCACCGGATCGCTGCCCGGACGGTAGAACGTCTCGCGGTCCACCGAGCTGTAGAAGCCGACAGTGGGTCGCAGCGGGTTGATTCCGGTGAGTTCGTAGGCGAGTTCGCCGAGCAACGGATCCATCTGCGACGTGTGGCTGGCGCCCTTGGTCTGCAGTTTGCGACCGAGTTTGCCTTCCTTCTCCGCACGTTCGACGATCGCGTCGACCTGCGACTCGGGTCCACCGATCACCGTGTGGGTCGGTGCCGCGTAGACGCAGATCTCCAGATCGGGGTAGTCGACGAGGACGTCGCTGATGTCGTCGGCGCTGTATTCGACGAGCGCCATCAGACGGATGTCATCGCCCTGCAGCATCGACTCACCCTCGCCCATCAGCCGCGAACGCTGACAGATGACGCGGGTGGCGTCCTCCAGCGAGAGTCCACCGCTGATGTAGGCGGCCGACGCCTCACCCATCGAATGCGGCACCAGCACACCGGGTTCCGCGCCGTGGTGGCGCAGCAGGTCGGCGAGTGCGACCTGGATGGTGTAGATGCCGACCTGGCTGGTCTCGATGCCGTAGGTCTGCTCATCGTCGAGGAACATCTCGGCGATGGAATAGCCGAGTTCGTTCTGGACGAAGGCATCGACCCGGTCGACATACTTCTTGAAGACCGGGTTCTCGAGGTAGAGCTGCTTGGCCATCTTGCGGTGCTGCGACCCGAACCCGGACAGCAGCCACACAGCCGACGCGGCGTCCGGCGAATCGGCAACGTAGACAAGCGGATTGCTCTTACCGTCGGCGATGGCCCGCACGCCGGTGACGGCATCCTCGTGGGTCCGCGCCATCACCACCGACCGCGAGCGACCGTGGTTGCGGTGCGCCAGGGCGCGGCCGATGTCGGCTAGCGGAGTCGCCTGTCCCGCTTCGGATTCCAGCCATTCCAGCAGATCAGCAGCGGCCCTGCGACGACGCGACGGCAGGAAGCCGGACAGCACCAGTGGCACCACCGAACCCTCGACCGCGCACGGCGCGAAGCCCTCAGCCGGGTCCTTGTCGGTTACCTCGGCCGGGCCGGAGTCCTGCTTGGCCTGGGCGGCCAGGATCGCACGCTCGGCTTCGGTGATGTATTCGTCGTCTTCGTCGTCGTCGACTTCGAGTGGTCTCGATACGGTCGCTCCTTCGTCGCGGCCTACTCGACCAGCGGAGGAGGCGCCATCGGGAAGGACTTCGGCGGGAAGGACGTCGACGGAGGGGCCGTCGGCGAGATCGGCGGGCAGCACCTCACGCACGACGACGTGGGCGTTGGTGCCACCGAAACCGAAACCGGAGATGCCGGCGATGGCGTGACCCGAATAGCGCGGCCAGTCCGCGGCTTCCGGGGTGACCTGGAGTCCGTTCGGGCCGAACTGGATGTACGGGTTCGGGCCCGAGTAGTTCAGGGATGCGGGAATCTTGTTGTGCTGCAACGACAAGATCACCTTGGCGAGTGCACCGGCGCCGGCCGCGGACTCCATGTGCCCGAAGTTCGTCTTGGCCGAGCCGAGCAACGCCGGCGCGCCGACGACACGTCCGCGACCGACCACCCGGCCGAGCGCGTCGGCCTCGATCGGATCACCGAGGATCGTGCCGGTGCCGTGCGCCTCGACGTAGTCCACCGTGCGCGGATCGAGCGCGGCATCGGTGTAGGCGTCGCGCAGCACGTCGACCTGCGCTTCCGGATTGGGAGCGAACAGGCCGTTGGAGCGGCCGTCGGAGTTCACCGCGGACCCCGCGATCACCGCGAGCACATGATCGCCGTCGCGGCGGGCGTCGGCCATGCGCTTGAGCACCACCAGGCCGCCACCTTCGGCGCGGATCATGCCGTCGGCGTCGGCGGAGAACGCCTTGATGTGGCCGTCCTTGGCCTGCGCACCCACGTTGTCGAAGCCGAGGGTGACCGCCGGGGTGATGATCATGTTCACGCCGCCGGCGAGCGCGACCTCCGATTCGCCGGAGCGCAGGCTGCGCACCGCCTGGTGCACCGCCACCAACGACGACGAGCACGCGGTGTCGATGGCGATGGACGGACCGCGGAAGTCGAAGAAGTAGGAGACGCGGTTGGCGACAATCGAGGTGGCGGTACCGGTGAGCGCATACGCCGCGGTCTCCTGGGCGCCTTCGCCGAGACCGAGCGTCGCCAGCATCTGATAGTCGTTGGTCGAGGTGCCGATGAACACGCCGACCGACCCACCCTTGAGATCGCTGGCGGGGATGTGCGCGTGCTCGAGCGCCTCCCACGTCAACTCCAGGGCGAGGCGCTGCTGCGGGTCGACCATTTCGACCTCACGCGGGCTCATCTGGAAGAAGTCCGCGTCAAAGGTCTTCACGTCGTCGAGATAGCCGCCCTTGACGTTGGCGGACTCGATGACCTCGGCGAGCCGCGGATCCGAGGTGAACTCGGTCCAGCGGTCGGCGGGCAGGTCGCTGATACCGTCGCGGCCCTCGATCAGTGCGTCCCACGTCGATTCCGGCGTCGTGCCCGCCTTCGGGAAGCGGGTCGACAGCCCGACGATGGCGATGTCGTCGTCGGCACTGCGCTCCCGCTGCCAGAACGTGTCGGCACCGTCGTCGAGCAGTTCGTCGGGGTCGCCCTCGATGATCCGCTTGGCCAGCATCGCGATGGTCGGATGGTTGTAGGCCGCGGTCGCGGTGAGCACGACGCCGGTCTTGTCCTCGACGTCGGCGGCCAGAGCCACGGCGTCGCGGGACGAGAGCCCGAACTCCTCCATCGGCCGGTCGTCGGAGATCTGCTCGGCGGGGATGCCGGTGGCCTCCGACACCCATCCTCGCAACCAGTCACGCAGTTCGGCGACGGTCAGATCACCCGCGGTCTCGCCGGCAGTGCCGGTTTCCTCGGGGGTGGTGGACTCGTCGTTATTCAGTTCAGACATCGCTTCCAGACTACTGAGTGATTTTTACGTTTGATCATGGTCGCCCTTCAGCACCGCTCTTCGTCGTCGCGGGCGGCGTCGCTGCGCTCCTTGCCGCTCCTCCTGCATCGCCGCGCGGGCGACCATGATCAAACGCTATCCGGGAAGGCGGTCTGCTTATAGCCGCCGCGGAGGCTGCCGTCGATATAGGCCGTGCGCGTCGCCCGTCGGGCGATCTTGCCGCTCGAGGTACGCGGGATGGAGCCGGCGGGCACGAGCAGGATGTCGCGGGCCATCACACCGTGACGCTGTGCGATGGCGGCTCGCACGGTGTCGGCCACCTCCTGCGGGTCGTTCTTCTGGCCCGGGGCGCGCTCGCCGACGATGACGAGTTGCTCGGAGGCGTCGTCGGCGTCGAAGCTCAGGCCGGACGTCGACTGCTCGAAGACCTCCGGCGGCAGCTGGTTGGCCGGGACCGAGAACGCGGCCACGAAGCCCGGCCGCAGGCTGGGGCTGGCCTCCTGCGCGCTGAACTCGAGATCCTGCGGGTAGTGGTTGCGTCCGTCCACTATCACCAGGTCCTTGACGCGACCGGTGATGTAGAGCTCGCCGTCGAGCCACACGCCGTAGTCGCCGGTGCGCATCCAGATGGCGTCGGCGGGCGCGCCGTCGGAGTGGCTGCCCTCGGCGAGCGGATGGGCGATCTTGTTGTGGAAGGTCTCCTCGGTTTCGCTCGCCTTGTTCCAGTAGCCTGCGCCGATGTTGAGACCGTGCAACCAGATCTCGCCGACCTGGCCGTCGGGCCGTTCGGTCGCGGTGTCGGAGTCGACGATGCACGCCCACTGGCTCAGCGCGACCTGCCCGCAGGACACCTGCGCCACCGCGTTGGGGGCGTCGGCATCGACGAGCTTCATGCGGCCGGCGTTGAGTTCGTCGCGATCGACGTAGATGATCTTGGCTTCGTTCTCCCGCTGGGTGGCGGAGACGAACAGGGTGGCCTCGGCCATGCCGTAACACGGCTTGATCGCCGTCTTGGGCAGTCCGTAGGGCCCGAAGGCATCGTTGAACTTCTTCATCGACGCCACGGTCACCGGCTCGGAACCGTTGATCAGGCCGATGACGTTCGACAGGTCGAGGTGTTCGCCGGCCTTCGGCAGACCGCGCACGGCAGCGTGCTCGTAGGCGAAGTTCGGGGCGGCCGCGTAGGTCGGCGCGTTGTCCTTCTCCGCGGCGAGTTCCTTGATCCACCGGCCCGGACGACGCACGAACGCCTGCGGGCTCATGATCGTGATGTACTTGCCGCCCAGCGCCGGCAGGATCACCGTGAGCAGGCCCATGTCGTGGAACATCGGCAGCCACGTGACGCCGCGGGCGTTGCGGTCGATCTCGATGCAGTCGTAGATCTGCAGGACGTTGGCCGCGACGGCCTCGTAGGTGATCTCCACGCCCGCGGGGACGCGAGTCGAGCCGGAGGTGTACTGCAGGTAGGCGACGGTGTCCTTGTTGTGGTCCTTGCCGGCGACCGGGGCGACCCAGCTCGACCCGACCGAATCGGGGACGGCGTCGACGGCGATCACGCGCGGACGTTCCTTGGCGGGCCGGTCGGCGAAGAAGTCGCGGACGGCCTCGGCCGACTTGGTGGAGGTCAGGATCGCGCTGGGCTGGCAGTCGGCGAGCACCGCGGTCAGCCGGTCGGTGTGGCCGGGCTCATCCGGGGAGAACAGCGGAACCGCGATGTTGCTGGCGTACAGCGCGGAGAAGAAGCCGATCACGTACTCCAGCGACTGCGGGGCCAGGATGGCGACACGGTCGCCCGGCTTGGTCACCTGCTGCAGGCGGGCGGCGACTGCACGCAGCCGCTTGCCGAACTGCGCCCAGGTCAAATCCTGTGCCTCGCCGTCCCGTTCGCGGCTGTAGTCGATGAAGCGATAGGCGAGAGTGTCCGCCTCGTCGCGTACGTTGCGTTCGACATAGTCGACCAAGGTGGCGTCCTCGGTGAACGAAAGGTTTCCGTTCTCGTCGAGGAACTGTTCGAATTCAGTGTTCAGCATCCATAACTCCTGTGGCCCCCACGCAACCGGTGATGTCCCTCCCCCGCATCGACGACCGTCCCCGGCGGCCGCCGACCCATCTCCGTTCACGCCCTGTTTACTACCGCTGGTCACGGTAGTCGAAACTCATTACCCATCCGAAATGCTCGCGATACTCAACTATCTTCGCGGTGCCGCAAACCGGACAGGCGCGTCCCTCGCGCCGATGTCGACATCGTGCTCGCTGCCGAAACCGTCGGTCATCCTACTCCCCCTTCAGCAGCTGGATGACCGGCGCAAACGCGTCCATCTGGGTCGGGAAAACCCCGACATAGGACATCGTGGTGCGGCGGCGGACCGCGCGGATCTGATCGGCGATCTCCTCGAAGGAACCGATCGCGATGTAGGGCGAGGACAGCACGTCGTCGACGGTGAACTCGGTGTCACGCTCGATGTTCGGCGGATATCCCTGGTCAAGCGCCTTCAGTGCCATCTCCGCGGTGGCCTGGCGGTCGTCGGTGATGACGATCACGGCGATGGTCCAGTTCAGTTCGATGTCGGCGAACCGGTCGCCGGCCGCCGCCCGGATCCGGTCGACCCGTTCGGCGGTCTTGTCGATGGTCATGTCCGACAGCTTCATCTTCCCGTCGGGCGTGGTGCCCGGCGCGACGGAGATGATGTCGGCGTGCTTGGCGGCCAGCGCCAGCATCTTGGGGCCACCACCGCCGACGGCGATCGGCGGGCGCGGGCCCTGCCGCGGTCGCGGGCTGCCCTCGAGATTCTTGATCTGATAGAACTCGCCGTCGAAGTTGACGGTCTCGCCGCGCAGGAGGCCATCGAGGATGGTCAGCGACTCGTCGAGGCGGCGGATGCGGGTACCGGGGGATTCGAACTCGATGCCCGCCTTGTCGAACTCGTCGCGCATCCAACCCGCGCCGATGCCCAGCTCGAGCCGCCCCTTGGACAGCACGTCGATGGTGGTGGCCTCTTTGGCCAGGATCGCCGGATGGCGGAAGCCGTTCGCGAGGACCGACGTCCCGAGGCGGATGGTGCTGGTGGCCTGGCTCAGGGCGCCGAGCGCGGCGAGCGGGCCCACCTGGTTGCCGAGGTGGTCGGGGATCGCGAAGGTGTCGTATCCGTATTCTTCGGCGGTCTGGGCCAGCTTCACGAACTTGCGGGCACCGCCCTCGTCCTTGTTGCCCTCGCCACCGGCGCCGAACCGGAACTTACGCAGCTCTCCGGCTTCGCTCATTCGATGTGTCTCCTCTGGTGTGGCGCAGGTGTCCTGGTAGATCGTCGGCCAACACGTTAATGCAGCAACAACGCACCACCCAAACACATCGTCGCAGATGGGCGCAGGGTTACCCGCAACACCACGCGCGGGACCTTTGACCCAGTCGACCGACCCGGCGAGCTGCGCGGCGGGTCGTGGTCAGTTGTGTGCCGGCCGGGGCGCGTCGTTGATGACGCCACTGGACCAGCCGTACATCCACTCGGTGGCGCTCGACCCGTCGAGCTCCCAGTACCGGGTGGTCGCGTACATCGCGTGCACCGGGTTGTTGATGGCCCCCGCAAGCTGCGCCGCCGCACCCAGCGGGTTCGCGGCGGTCGGCGAATCGCAGATGAGATCACCTGGCGCACAGATGGATTGGACTCGGTCCTGGAGTTCGCCGAAGCCACCGTTGCGGGACCCGGTCATCGCGATGCCGGGCACCAGTTTGCCGATGCCCGAGAGTGCGATCTCGGCGCCGACGCCGTCGGGGCTCGGTCCGATGTCGTTCTGTTCGCCGGGCTGCCGGCGGCCGTCGGCGATGAGTCCGACCCCGAGGACGAGATCCTGATCGGACTCGTCGAGCACGCCGCGGCCATTGCCGATGTTGCTGGCGAGATCGCCCGCGATCACCGCACCCTGGGAGAAGCCCAGGATCACATAGCGTGTCAGAGGACACCTTTCGTGCGTCGAGATGATCTTGCCCGCAGCACGCTTGTAACCCTGCGTGCGGGACACGTTGTAGTCGGCCTGCCGGTCGTTGAGATTCGTCGGGTTACGGAACTGCGCGATGTACGGGACCGTGTAGACGCTGGTCCGCGAGGTCGGGAACTCCTCCTGCAGCGCGCTGGACACGCGCAGCATCAGCGACCGCGGATTCGACGTCGGGTTGTACGGGTCGTCGTCGGCCGAGGACTCCCAGGTTCCCGGAATGACCAGGGTCAGGACGTCCGGGCAGCTCGCAGGCTGCGCCTCCGGGCGCCCGCTCGGTGCCGACGTCGACGGTCCGCCCGGAATCGGGATCCGGGGCGCGCTGGGCTTGAGCAGGGTGATCACCAGGATGACGATCAGGACGATCGCGATGACCGCAAGCAGCGCAAGGATCAGCAGGAACTTCGGCAGGCGACGTTTGGCGCGCGCCTTCGTACGTGCCGCCACCGTCAGCAGTAGTTGTCGTCGGCGGCCTTGATCACCTTGTCCGCCTTGGCATTTGCCTCGGCGACCGTCTTGGTGCCGGGACCGACGGACGCGGTGACGAAGGCCTTCACGGTGACCGGGTCGGTGTTCTTGCGACGTTCCGCGCACACGTACTGGGCCATCGTCAGCGCCACGGTGTTGTCCGTGTCGCCCATGAAGGTGACGTTCTGCGCCTTCAGCGCGGCCAGGTAGGCGCGGGACTTGTCGGACAGGGGTTGCGTGCTGGGTCCGGGAAAGCTCTTCGGGACGCTGGTCCGCGAGTCCGGCGCGGTCGCCGGCAGCGCGCCACCGGGTTGGGTGGACGGCGTCGTCGCGTCACCCGTCGCCGACACGCTCGTCTCGGTCGAGGGCGTCTGCGAGACCGACCCGGATTCACTGGCCTGGGTCGAGTACATCGAGGTGGTGGTGACCGGGTTGCTGGTGATCGGGGCGGTCGCCGTCGAGTCGTCGGAGCACGCCGACACCGAACTCATCGTCAGTGCGGCGCCCGCCGTCACCATCGCGAGTTGCAGGAACTTACGCGTCATCATCTCTTCCTCGTCGCCTCGCCGCCAGTGCGGCCCGCCAAGCGAAAGGCTACCCGCACCGCGGGACCATTCCGTCGCAGCGACCCGCCCGACCTGCGGAAATGCTTCGATTCCTCAGCGAAGTCTCAGCCGTGGACAGGCGCCGCGCTCAGGTTCACCGCCCGAGCGCGACGCTCTACCCATCACTTCGTGATCCGCGCCCCATCCTTTGCCGTCCATACGATCTTGCCGCGTTGGAAGGTGTTGAACCGTCCCTTGCCGTCGCGGGTCGGCAGTTCGCTACTGGTCGGCAGACCCAGCCGTCCGCCCGGACCACCCGCCCCGGCATAGGCGCCACCGATGCCGCCGCCGACCATCTTCGGTCCCTTCGGCCCGGTGATGATCCGGGCGCCGCGGAAGTCCTGGGCGCGACCGCCCGGCACCGGGTACTCGGGGGTCAGGCATTCGCCGAGGCTGGCGCGATTGGCGTCGTAGACCTTCTTGATGGCTCCGGTCACCCGGCACATCGGCCGGTCACCGGCGAGGCCCAGCGCGGCGGCGGCCTGCGGCCAGGCCTGCTGCATCTCGAACTCCCAGTACGGCCAGGTGTGCGTGCCGGACGGTCGGTAGACGGCCTGACCCGGGATGCCCAGCTGGTTGAGTTTGATCGCGAACTGCTGCGAGGTGACCCGGCTGAGGATCTCCAGGCCGACGCCGGAGTAGTTGGTCGCCAGCAGCGGGATGTCCGACGGCTTGTCATGCGGGCCGATCAGGCCGTTGCCCGACGACACATAGATGCTCGTGCCACGCAGCTTCTCGGCCAGCAGATACGGGTCATGTTCCTTCCACGCCGGGTCGCTCGGCGGGCCGAACATCTTCATCGAGTCGTAGCCGCCGCCGTCGCGGACCGCGAACTGGATGGCCTGCGGCATGCCGTAGGACGTCAGCTGCAGGATGCCGGAGAACGATGCCGCGAACTTGTAGAAGCCGGGATTACGGGCGGCGAGCATCATCGCGGCCGAGCCGCCCATCGACAGTCCTTCGATGCCGCGCACATCGGTCGAGCGCCACTGCCCCTCGATGACCGGTGGGAGCTCCTTGATGAGGAACGTCTCCCAGCGGTAGAGCTTGCCCTTGTCGGGCTGCTTCCAGTCGGTGTAGAAGCTCGACTCCCCGCCGATGGGCAGGATGACGTTGACGTTCTTGTCCTTGTAGAAGTTCTCGGCGTCGGTGTTGATGATCCAGCCGCTCTGATCCTCTTGCGCGCGTAGCCCATCGAGCATGGTGAGCTGAGGGAACTTGGCCGCCGGCTTGGCCCACCAGTCGCGGGCCAGCAGGATCTGCACCTGAATGTCCTTGTTCATCGCCGGCGAGTGCACCCACAGCGCGACCCGTCGGTCGGTGTACCAGTAGGTCTTGGTGACCTCGACCTTGCCGACCGGCGCCACCGACGGTGCCGGAGCCGGAGCCGGCGGCGACTGGGGCGCGGGTGGCGCAGGCGGGGCCGGTGCGTCGGGTGCCGGGGCCGCCGCGGGAGCGGGCGCGGCCGGCGGCGGTGCCGCCGGTGCGGCGGGTGGTGCAGCCGGCGCAGCGGGTGGCGGTGCGGCGGGAGCCGGGGCGGCTCCTGCGGTCACATCCACCACCGTTGGCGCGACGACGACCAGCGCCGCACTCGCGACACTCACCGCCGCCACATTCACACGTCGAACCACTCGACTGATCACCACGACTCCTTCGCACCCCACCTGGCAGGTCGGCGTCGTGTCTGCTTGGTCCGTAACTTTATCCCCATAAGTCACATGAACCTCACAGGCAACAAAACGCCCTACGTGCTTTCATACACGTAGGGCGTTCTGTTCAGGTGCTCGCCACGCTGTGACGCGTGGGATTTCTGTGACTGAAGTTAAATCATCAGTGGAAGAAGCCCCGGTTCTTCGCGTTCCAGAGCATGTCCTGCCAGTAGCCCCAGGCATGGGTGCCGTTGGCGTAGTAGGTCATGACCGGAACACCCTGGACGAAGGCGGCCGCCTCGAAGGCCTTGGCCTGGGTGAAGGCCAGGAACTCCAGCGTCGATCCCTTGAAGAGGTCGTCGAAGACATTCGGGAGTGCGTTGTACTGGCCGAACAGTCCGTTGCCGGAGCCGACGAAGATCTTCATCCCGTGCATGCGGTTGATGTTCAGGAACGGGTCGTTCTGGTACCAGCGCGGGCTCCACGGCGGGCCCCACATGCAGTCGATGTTCCACGGCTTGGGGTCGACGTCGAACATCGCGAGCCGCAGGGCGGTGTGCATGCCCGGCGCGCTCAGGAAGTTGTAGCCCGAGAGCGATGCCGCCCGGTCGAAGTTCTGTCGGTTCTGCGCGCCGATCACGAGGGAGGCGTTGCCGCCCATCGAGAGGCCGGCGACGGCATACTTGCGGCTCGGGCCGACTCGGAAGCCGCGGGCATCCAGAGCGCGCACCAGCGTGTTCGTGATCACACAGTTCCACGTGTAGCGGTAGCGCTGGCCGTTGAAGTTACTCGGCGCGTCCCAGTCGGTGTAGAAGCTGGCCGGTCCGCCGATCGGCTCGACGACGTTGACGCCGGAGCGCACCATCTCCTGGACGTTGGTGTTGATCTCCCAGCCGCTGTAGTCGTACTGGGCGCGCATGCCGTCGAGCAGGATGACGGTCTTGTAGTTGCCCGGACGCTTCCAGGCGCGCACCTTGACCTGCGGCATACCGCAGCCGTTGACGTAGAACTGCTGAAGACCGACCTGTGTTCCGCCGATGCGGGCGTTGGCCTGGCCGGCACCGCCGACAACGCCGGCCAATCCGATGACGGTCGCCACCGCGACGAACGCAGCCACGAATCTGGAGCGGGTCCGCCCACGTCGTGGCCCGGCAACTGCTTCGCGCATCGCCTGAAATCTCCCTCTGTTCTGCGGCTGACCTGGGAAAATATCCCCGATCAACCACATCGTCGTCGACACCCGGTCGCTGGCCCTCCCCCGAACCGGCGCAATTTCGCACCGCTTCGGGAGCCTATTGCATACCCCCTGGGGTGACAAACGCTGTCACCGGACGCCCTGGTCACATGTCCTAATCGACCAATCGGAGCCGAACGTTACCGATTCGAGACCTGATGAGGCAAACCGGGCATTGTCGTCACTTCGGGTGAATACGCTCCGGCATCGTCAGTCCGCAGCGCTGGATCTCGTATTCCGGCTCGCGCTCGATGCGGTAGTCGGTGAAGTCGAACGACTTGCGCAGGTTCTGTTTGAACCGGGCGAACGTCCACTGCGACTCGTAGGAGATGAACCGATCCTGCGTCGCCGGGCACGTCAGCGCGACCTCGGCCTGCCGCACGACGTCCTCGTCGAGATATCCCGGCAGCCCCGGCTTCCGCGGGTAGGCACCCGACTCCGCGACCACCCACTCCGATGGCAGGTTCTTGTCGTGCCCGATCCGACCGTCGACGAGGCGCTCGGTGTGCGCGGCCAATGGATAGGCGAGGCCCATCTGGTCGACGACCCGCACATCCAGCGGGGCGTTCATGCTGGTCATGCCCAGGTTGAGGAAGTAGACGGTCAGCTTGCGGTCTTTCTGCGGGGTGTCGTCGGGCAGCTTCGCGATGTACCACTGGTCATAGTCCGACGACGGCAGGATCACCCCGCCCTGGCTGTGGAACTCGTCGATCCACTCGGCCATCGCGCGCATACGCGGGTAGTCGAGGTAGTCGGCAGCGGTCACCGGGTTCTCGTTGCCCATGTTGGTGACGTAGAAGCGTCGCTCGTCGACGATGCCGCTGCGGCCGATGTCGATGCCCGCATTGGGCAGCGTGTTCTGGTGGCACACGATCGCCCACACGAGAGTGGTGACCCAGAACGCGGCCAGCGCGCCGGCACCGGCGAGGGCCATGCGAGTGCGGCGACGAGGGGTCTCGGCGCCTGCCTCCTCCGACGTGTTCTTGCCGAACGCCGCCCGCGCATGGGCCGGGATGGTGATGGGCAGGACCATCAACGGCAGCAGCAGAGTGAACAGCGGGGCCAGCAGGACACGGCCGTGCATGAAGTCGCCGCCCTGACGCATCCAGTAGAGCCCGCCGATGAGACCGGCCAGCAGCACGGTGACGACGGCCGCGGTGGGCGTCTGCAGGGCGGCCGACCAGCCACCGATGCGGGACCGCCACGTCGTCGGCTCCTCCGGTGCGCTGGTGTCGCCACCCACGCGCCGAGATCGGTGGCCCGCGGTCAACACCACACCCGCGATGATCGCGAGGACCACGGGCAACAGCAGCACGTACGGACCGAACAGGTTGGCCACATAAAGAAAGCCCTGGTGCCACTTGGAGCCGCTGGCGTCCTTGGCGACGGCCGGGTTGGGCACCAGCAGCGCGTAGTAACCCATGCGGAAGATCTGGTAGCCGACCGGCAGCACGGCCGCGACGACGACGATTCCGACGCGCATCGGCCAGGTCTGCGGGGCCAGCACGACGAGCAGCAGCACGAGGCCGCCGAGCACGGTGAGTTCGGGCCGGATCAGCGGGGCCAGCCCGGCGGTGAACGCCAGCAGCAGGGTGGCGGTGTTGCCCGCGACGCCGCCGCGGGTGCGGCGGCTCCAGGCGATGAGCTGACACCACAGCACCGCGATCCAGAAGATGACCAGCCCGTTCTCCAGGCCGCTGGTCGCGAAGTCGCGGGCGGGCGGCAGGGCGATGTAGATGATCGCGCCGAACGGCAGCAACAGCGTGTAGCCGTCGCCCGTGATCCCGCCGAAGCGTGTGCGCATCAGCCGGGCGGTGCCGTACATGGCGATCGGGATCGCCGACAGCGACAGCACCAGCGCAACCCAGAGGGCGACGTACTCGAGTTGTCCGTCGGTGATCCATGCCCAGAACCACAGCAGGTAGGTCCAGGCGGTCGAGGTGTTGGCCTCGACGCGTTCCCCGGCGTTGAACACGGGGCCGTTGCCGGCGAACAGGTTGCGCAGGGTGCGCAGGACGATCAGGCCGTCATCGGCAATCCAGCGACGCTGCCACGCGCCGATGGCGAAGAACGTGGTGACGGCGACAGCGCCGACGAAGAAGCTGATCGTCGGGACCCATTGCCGCGCACCCCAAGTACGGATGCCCCCGGTGCGGCGCTCCCCGGGGACCGGCTCAGTTGACTGCATAGACGGCGACAGCAACACAGACCACCCAGGCCACGGCCAGCAACTGCAGGACACGGTCGCCGAGCGCGATCTCCTCCGGCTCGCCGGCCTGCCCACCGTCGATGTCGACGGCGTAGCGCAGGATGGCGATGGTGAACGGCACCATGGAGATCGCATAGGCGACGTTGGTGTCGTGCGACGTCTTGTCGAACGCCCACAGCCCGTAGAAGATGACGACCGCGGTGGCCGATAGCGTCCAGACAAAACGCAGGTAGGTGGTGGTGTAGTACTGCAGCGCCTTGCGGATCTTCGCGCCGGTACGCTCGGCCAGCTGCAGTTCGGCGTAACGCTTGCCGGCCGCCATGAACAGCGACCCGAATGCCATCACCAGCAGGAACCACTGCGACAGATGGATCTCGGTGGCCACACCACCGGCAATGGCACGCAACAGGAAGCCCGACGACACGATGCAGATGTCGATGACCGGCTGGTTCTTCCAGCCGAAGCAGTAACCGAGCTGGATCGCCAGGTAGACCGCGATGACCGCGGCCGTCTGCCAGTTCGCGATGAACGAGATCGCCAGTGACGCCACCCCGAGGACGACCGCGAGGCCGTAGGCCAGCGACACCGGCACGACGCCCGCGGCGATCGGCCGGAACCGCTTGGTCGGGTGATTGCGGTCGGACTCGACGTCCTTGGCGTCGTTGATCAGGTAAATGCACGACGCGGCGAGGCAGAACGCGACGAACGCGACGGCCGCCCGCCACAGGACGTCGGCGTCGGTGATGTTGCCCGCGGCCAGCGGCGCGGCCAGGACCAGGACGTTCTTCACCCACTGGCGGGGTCGAACGGCCTTGATCAGTCCACTCGCCAGGTTCTTCGGCGGTCCCAGTACTGGTCCGTGCTCGATCGGCTCTTCGCTCATGTCCTCGGGTTCATCTCGGTTTCGTCGCGCGCGTCACTGTTGTGTCGCGAACAGTCTGTCACTCGCGATCACCGCACCGGCGCTCGCCGCACCGATCGCGGCACCGGCCAGCACGTCGGTCGGGTAGTGCACGCCCAGCACGAGTCGGGAGGCGAGCATCGGCGGGACGAGCAGGGCGGGTAACAGCGCCGGGGGTGCACCGGCGGCGCGGCCGATCAGGATGGCCGCGGCGGTCGTCGACGTGGCGTGCGACGACGGGAAGCTCAGCTGACTCGGGGTGGACACGCCCACCTCGATCGCCGGATCGCTGGGCCGGGGACGCCGCACGATCCGCTTGATGATCACCGACGCCGCGTGCGCGCCGAACGCGCCGACACCGGCCTCGATCCACTTGCGCTGCGCGTCGGCGTTGCCGCGGCGGCGGGCCAGCGCCCAGCCTGCAGCACTGACCCCGACCCACCCGAGGGAGTGCTCCCCGAAGTGCGAGAGCCCCCGCGCCGCGGACTTGGCTCCGGGCAGCGCACCGACGGTGTTCTGGACGTCGTAGAGAATGCCGAGCTCGCCGGATGGCTCAATCGATTCCGAAGACACGCGCCCAGCTCTCCTCACTGGTCAGTTCCCGATGCTTGGCGCGGTATTGCTCGCGCATCTCCGGGAATTTCTCCTGCAACTCCTTGACCAACGCGAAGTGCTCGCGCGCCAGGTCCATCATCTTGTCCCGGTCACGCTGTCGGTACACCACGCCACGGCCGTCGGCGGTGGTCACGGTGACCCCGTCGACCCGGCCGAGGGAGAACCAACGAGCCTCGATCGGCGGGTAATTCGCTTGCGGCACTTCGTGATGCCGCGGATCAGCGGGGCGGGCATTGTTGCGCACGGAGGCGGCGAGCGCCTTGAGCTTGGCGACCTTGCCAAGCGGCGGGTTGGTGCCGAGGTGGGTGGCCTCACCGCTGGTGCGGGGCAGTTCGGTGGCCGACGGCAGGACGACCGCATCGGGGAACTGCTTACGCATCTCGGCGACCTTGGGCAGTGCGGTCGGCAGCAGACTGCGGATGTGGTCGGGGCCGGCGAGAAAGTCGCGGATGGCCTCGTTCTGGATCGCGACCGTCGAATACTCCAGGCACAGCAGGTGTTTCGCCGTCGCCTTGGTCATCGACCGGACGATGCCCTTCATCGGCCCGTCGTGGTGGATGGACGCGACGACCAATCGGTTGCGCAGGTGGAAGTACGCCTGCCAGTCGATGGCATCGTCCTTGTCACTCCAGGCCATGTGCCAGATGGCGATACCCGGGATCGTCGCGGTGGGATAGCCGGCCTTGGCCGCGCGCAGCGCGAACTCCCAGTCGTCCCACTTGATGAACAACGGCATCGGCAGGCCGATGGTCTGCGCGCACTCCCGCGGGATCATGCACATCCACCAGCCATTGCCCTCGACGTCGATGCGACGATGCAGGTTCTTGGAGTTCTCCCGGTCGCGGAGTGGATATTTCGCGAAGTTGTGGTCGTAATCGACGAACGGCGCGGCGGTCCACATGAAGTTGTGCCGATTGATGACCTCGCCCATGCAATGCAGATGGCTGCGGTCCTGCAGATTGAGCATCTGCCCGCCGACAAGCATCGGGGTGCGCGCGAACCGCGACATGGCCAGCGCCCGCAGGATGGAGTCGGGCTCGATGGCGATGTCGTCATCCATATACAGCACGTACGGGGAGTCGGTGCGCCGCAACGCTTCATACATGATGCGGGCATAGCCGCCGGACCCGCCGAGGTTGGGTTGGTCGAAGATGTGCAGCCGGTCGCCGAGCGCGGCGGCCGCCTCGGTATAGCCCGGTTCGTCGATGACCTTGCGGGTGCCCTGATCGGGCATCAGCACGGCGTCGATCACCCCGTCCACCAACGGATCCGAGGTGAGCGCGGCCAGTGCGGCGACCGCGTCGTTGGGCCGGTTGAAGGTGGGGATACCGACCGTAACTCGTTTGGTCTCAGGGCCGCTCGGTGCGTCGATCGGCGCGTACCAGCCCGCGGCGACGATCTCGGTGTCGGTGTCGGTGGTGACGTCGAACCAGATCCAGCCGCCGTCCTCGAAGGGTCCGAGGTCGAGTTCGAATTCGATGACGCCCCGGCCGTTTTCGTCGGTCGGCACCAGGTCTCCGCCGATGCCTATGCGGGCGCCGTCGAACTTCGAGCGGTAGAGGTCGACGCGGCAGGTGCCCACGACCTCGATGCGCAGCACCACCGACTCCAGGATGCTCCAGCGCCGCCAGTACGACGCGGCGAACGCGTTGAAGTAGGTCTCGAAGCTGACCTCGGACTCAGCGCCGAGCGACACCGCGGTGCGGCTGGGTGCGTGCGCGCGACGCGAATTGTCGTGCGATTCCTGCAGATACAGCGACCGCACGTCGATCGGTTCCCCGGGCCGCGGGAAGATCACCCGTTGCAGCAGGGTTTTCGCCTTCGACGACGGGTCGTCGACCTCGGCCGGGGCGTTGTTCTGTTGGGTGGGGGTCACACTCATGCGTCATTGCCTTCCGCCAGTGCCGCGCCCTCGGTGAGGTGCGGCGCCAGCGTGTTGTCGAACATGGTGAGCGCGCTCGCGATCGCCATGTGCATGTCCAGGTACTGGTAGGTGCCGAGGCGGCCGCCGAAAAGCACTTTGCGCTCGGCGGTTTCGGTCCTGGCGAGATCGCGGTAGGCGGCGACCATCTGCCGGTCCTCGGGCGTGTTGATCGGGTAGTACGGTTCGTCGTCGTCTTTCGCGAATCGTCCGTATTCGCGCATGATCACGGTCTTGTCGTCGGGATAACCGCTTCGTTCCGGATGGAAGTGACGGAACTCGTGAATGCGGGTGTAGGGCACGTCCGCGTCGTTGTAGTTCATCACCGGGGTGCCCTGGAAATCACCGGTCTCCAGTACCTCGACCTCGAAATCGAGTGTGCGCCAACCGAGTCGGCCGGCCGAGTAGTCGAAGTACCGATCCAGCGGCCCGGTGTAGACAATGGGCGCATCGGGTGATGCGGCACGCAGTTCGTCACGGACGGCGAACCAGTCGGTGTCGAGGCGGACCTCGATGCGGTCGTCGGCGGCCATCCGTTCCAGCCACGCGGTGTAGCCATCGACCGGCAGGCCCTCGTAGGTGTCGTTGAAGTAGCGGTTGTCGAAGGTGTAACGCACGGGCAGCCGGGTGATGTTGCCCGCCGGGAGGTTCTTCGGATCGGTCTCCCACTGCTTGGCGGTGTAGTGCTTGATGAACGCCTCATAGAGCGGGCGACCGATCAGGCTGATCGCCTTCTCCTCGAAGTTCGCCGCCTCCTTGGTGTCGATCTCGGCGGCCTGTTCGGCGATCAGTGCGCGCGCCTCATCGGGGCTGAAGTACCGTCCGAAGAACTGCGACACCAGACCCAGTCCCATCGGGAACTGGTACGACTGGCCTTGGTACATGGCGAACACGCGGTGCTGATAGTTCGTGAAGTCGGTGAACTGGTTGACGTAGTCCCACACCCGCTTGTTGGAGGTGTGGAACAGGTGCGCGCCGTACTTGTGGACCTCGATACCGGTGGTCGGCTCGGCCTCCGAGTAGGCGTTGCCACCGAGGTGGTGGCGCCGCTCGACCACGAGGACCCGCTTGTCGAGCTGGGTCGCCGCCCGCTCGGCGACGGTGAGCCCGAAGAATCCGGAACCGACGACGATCAGGTCGTAGGAGTTCGCACTGTTGACCACCACGGGAGTTCAGGGTAACGGACGCAACCTGAGGAATCGCCGCACGCGCCGCGTCCTGGCCGGTCATCGGCATATCTCGGCTGCTTCGCGTGGCAGAGATCACGGGTAGGGTTGGTGGTCCGGCCTGCAGCCATCGGGCTCCCATCACCTGTTTGCGGTGTTCAGGAGGCTGCCCGTGACCGATCCCGCCCATAACCGACGACGAGGCATCGAACGCATCTTCGTGGTCGTGCCGGCGCACAACGAACAATGTCTGCTACCCGCCTGCCTGGCGTCCCTGTCGGCGGCGGCCGCGCACGTACCGGTTCCCGTCGAGGTCACCGTTGTCCTCGACACGTGCACCGATGCGACCCGTCGGGCCGTCCCCCGCCACGTCAACACGCTCGAGGTCAGCTACCGATCCGTCGGTGCCGCCCGCCGCGCGGGGTTCGCCGAGCCCTTCGGTTATCTGGACGCCGGCGCGCTCGCCACCACCTGGTTGGCAACCACCGACGCCGACTCGACGGTTCCGGCGCACTGGTTCGCCCAGCAACTGACCAGCGCGGCGGCCGGGGCCGACGGCTACGCGGGCACCGTCACTCCGCGGGATTGGGTCGGGTGGCCGGACCACACCGCCCTGCGATTCGCGCAGCGCTACCGCGGGCGCGACGGCCACCGGCACATCCATGGAGCCAACCTCGCGTTCCGGGCCCAGGCCTACGCGGCCGTCGGCGGCTTCTCGACGATCTCCGCCCACGAAGACGTCGATCTCGTCCGCCGACTCGAGGCCGACGGTGCGCGGATCGCCTGGTGCGGGCGCGCTCCGGTGGTCACCTCGACCCGCCGCCGCAGTCGCACCGACGGAGGCTTCGCGACCTATCTGCACTCACTGACCGGACCGGTGGCGCCGTCGTGACCGACCTCGTCGACGCCGCACGCTGCCGTCTGCCCTACCCGGGCGAGGGGGCGACCGCCGAGCGCTGGGCGACCCTGTCGGAGTGGTGTCGCACCGACATCTCCATCGGCCGATTGTTGGAAGCCCACTTCGACGCCGACGCGATCCTGCACGACATCGTCGGCGGCGGCGTCCGGTCCGGCCAGTTCTGGGGAGTCTGGGCCGCCGAACCACCCGCACCGCGAGTCACCGCGACCCGGCGGAACGATGGGTGGTTCCTCACCGGCACCAAACCGTGGTGTTCGGGCGTCGGCGTCTGCACCCATGCGCTGATCACCGCCGACGTCGGCGATTCGGATACCGCGGCCCGCCGACTGTTCGCCGTCGACCTGACCCGGCCCGGGGTCCGACGCGGCGACTGCACAGAGTGGGTGGCGGCCGGTATGCGCGCCACCGAAACCGGCGCGGTGACCTTCGACGACGTACCGGCCGACCCGATCGGCCCGGCGGGCGCCTACCTCGACCGCCCGGGATTCTGGCATGGCGGGATCGGGGTGGCCGCGTGCTGGCTCGGCGGCGCCGAGAAGGTGGCGGACCTTCTGTACCGCCGCAGCGCGGAGCGGTCCGATGAGCTGACCCTGATGCATCTCGGTGCGGTGGACGCACTGTTGAGCAGCGGGCGCCACCTGCTCGCTGCCGTGGCCGACGAGATCGACCGGCATCCGTCCGATCTCGATCTCGCCCGTCACCAGGCGTTCGCCGTGCGGTGGAGCATCGAACAGACCGCGACCGCCGTCCTCGACCGCGTCGCCCGTGCGCTCGGGCCCGGTCCGCTCGCACATGACGCCGATCACGCCCAGTCCGTCGCCGACCTGCAGATCTACCTCCGCCAGTCACACGCCGACCGTGATCTGGTCACGCTCGGTCGACTCGTGGCCGAGTCGGGGAAACCGCAGCTCTCGGCCACGTCGGCGCGGTTGGCCGCCACGCCCACCGACGGTGACGGCACTCCCGAATCGCAGTGGCACGAGTGGCTCGGATCGCGTAGCTGGTCGCCGCTCGACTTGTCGGTGGATCGCCTCGTCGTCCTCGCTGCCCATCCGGACGACGAGGTGCTGGGCGCCGGCGGGATCATGACCGCGGCGACGCAGGCCGGCATCGAGGTGCGGATCGTCTGCATGTCCGACGGCTCGGCGTCGCACCCCGGCTCACCCACCCTGTCACCGGAGCAACTGGGCGTTCGCCGTCATCTCGAATTGACCGCGGCGACCGAGACTCTCGGCTTGCGCCCACCGGACTGGCACGGACTGCCGGACGGTCACCTCGTCGATCATCACGCCTCGATGGTCGCCATCATCGAGCGTGCCGTGGCGGAGTCCGCGGGCCGGGTGGGGCTGCTCGCGGTGTGGTCGGGCGACGGACACCCCGATCACGAGGCGGTAGGGCAGTGCGCCACCGAAGTGGCTCGCGCACAAGGTCTTCCGCTCTGGATGTATCCGGTGTGGATGTGGCACTGGGCGCACCCGGGCGATCGGGCGGTGCCGTGGGATCGGCTTCGGGTGCAGCCGCTCACCGCGCCCGTGCTCGCGGCCAAACGCGCCGCGATCGACTGCTTCGAGACCCAGATCCATCCCCTGTCGTCGGCGCCCGCCGACCGCGCGGTGCTCTCCGCCCAGATGCTCGCGCACCTGACCCGCGATCAGGAGTATGTGTTCGCATGAACCGCTTGTCGGACAGCTACTTTCACGAGATGTACGCCACCGAGGACGATCCGTGGGGATTCGGGGATCGGTGGTACGAACAGCGGAAGTATCAGCTCACGCTGGCCGCGCTGAGTGCACCCACCTACGGTCGGGCCTTCGAGGCGGGCTGCTCGATCGGCGTACTGAGCGAACAACTCGCCCCGCGCTGCGACCACCTGCTGTGCGTCGACGTCGCCGACCGCGCGACGACACTCGCCGCCCAACGGCTGGCACGGTTCGGTGACCGCGTCGAGGTGCAGACCCGGGATTTCGTCGACGGCTGGCCGCCCGGCGAGTTCGATCTGATCGTGCTCAGTGAGGTGTTGTACTACCTCGAACCGGCCACGCTCGACCGGCTCGTCGACCGGTTGACCACAGCGCTGACCGACGTCGGCGAGTTGATCGTGGTGCATTGGCGGTGGCCGGTGGCGGAGTATCCGCAAACCGGGGACGCCGTGCACGACCGGCTGACCGCGTCCGCGCTGCACCAGAGCGCCTCGTATCGTGACGCTGACCTGCGGCTCGACGTCTTCCATCGCAGCGACCGCCCGTCGGTGGCCCAGTCCGAGGGCTTGGTGTCGGCCGAGGTAATACGCTGAAGATCTGGTTCGAGCGGCCGGTGGCCGGGGAGGATGCGCGATGACTGTGGACATCAGTGTGCGGATGGCCGGGCTGGTCCGTGATCTGCACGTCGAGAGCAGCGACACCGAGGCGATGCTGCGCGGGATGTCGAAGGCTGCGGTGAGCACCGTGCCGGGCGCGGAGTATGCCAGCGTCACCCTGGTCACGCGTGGACGTATCGAGACACCGGTGATGGTCGGCGATCTCGCGGGCAGCTCCGACGACCTGCAGCGCGAGCTGATCGAGGGGCCGTGCCTGCGCGCCGCCCTCGACGACTCCACCATCCTCATCAGGGACATGTCGCAGGAGACGCGGTGGCCCCGATTCGCGCCTGCGGCAACCGAGTTGGGCATCCTGTCGATGGTGTGCTTCTGCCTCTACATCGACGGCAAGGACTCGGCCGCACTCAATTTGCACAGCACCCGGCGGGATGCCTTCGACGCCGATGCCCGCGCCCTGGGTGAACTGTTCGCCGCGCACTGCGCCACCGCGTTCGCGACCGTGCGGGAACGTGAGCAATTGCGCAGCGCTCTCACCTCCCGCGACATCATCGGTCAGGCGAAGGGGATGCTGATGGAGCGGTACGGCATCGACGCCGACGCCGCCTTCGCGCTGCTGGCCCGGCTCTCTCAGGAAACCAACACCAAACTCGTCGCGGTGGCCGAACAACTCGTCCTCGCGGGACCCGATCAGCGGCGGTGACCGGCTACCGCAGCCGGTCCGCGGTCGGAAAGCCCAGCACCGGCTGGCCGCCGCGCTCTAGATAGTCCGCCAGACTCGCGCCGACCAGGGCGTGCGCACCGGTCTGCTGGCTGAACAGCATCAGCCCGCGCTGGAAGAGCTGGACCACGCCCTTGCCGTCGGGGGTCAGCGTCGGCACCCCGATCGCCTGTCCGAGTGGCCCGGTGATCGCCCCGAGTTCGGTGTACTTGCCGCTCAGCGCGCTGGTCCCGATGTTGAGCAACTGGGTGGCGCCGGGCAGCAGGCTGTCCGACAGAGTGCTGAGGCTGCCCAGATCCAGGCCACCGCTGCCGCCCGGGGCGGTCGGCGGGGTGACGATCTTCGGTTTGGTCGCCTGACCCTGGATGGCGAACCACGACGATTTGAGTTTGAGCAGGTTGCGGGCCTCTTCCCCGCTGACCTCACGGGTGCCGCCCGAACCGACCGCGCGCACCTTGATTGCCCGCCCGTTTTCCGCGCCCAGCCCGTTGGCTTCGGTGACCTCGAGGCTGCGTAGCGCACCCACGCCGAACGCCGCGCCGGCGCTGGCCGCGCTGACGGTGGCTGTCCAGTTGCGGTTCGGGGACACGGAGTCGCCGTCGTCACGCACTGCCGGGAACCGTCCGCCTGCGGTGTAACCGCCGGTCGACGACGAGAATTCGGTGAAGGCCGGCTTGCCACCCTGCAGCAAGATCTGGCCGGCGGTCGCGTCGGCGGCTCGGTTGGTACGCGGGTCCTCACTCGCGACGGCGCCGTAGACCTGGGAGTTCTGGGTGTCGTCGATCTTCTTGCCACCGGCGATCGCGGCAAGCGCGTAGGTTCGCGCGGCGACGGCCTGCGCCTTGAGTGCTTCGGCCCCACCGGCGTCGGCCCAGCCTGGAGAACTCTCCTTGGGGATGACGCCCTTGACGTAGTCGTCGACGTTCAACCGGTTGACGACCCGCCCGCCGTCGAAGCCGAGTGCTCCGCGATAGGCCTGATTGGAGCCGCAATACTTCAGGAACTCGTTCGGCGGCCGACTCGCGGCCATGCTGATGGGTTCGACGAATTGGGCGGGTACCGATCGGACGACCGCGCCACCGCAGCCGTTGGTGATGGTGGCCGTGGCCCCGGACAGGCTGACCGCCTGCCCGGGGGCCACCGTTTGGCCACCGACTCGCATTCCGGCGTCCGCGTGCACATTCACCGAATTCTTCCCGGTCAGAGCGACCGAGATATCGGGTCTGTCCACCTTCCCCGCGGTGGTGCCGCCGTAATAGTGGCGCAAAATCTGCGACGCCGACCAGCCCTGTTTGGCGTAGCCGAAGGCGCCGTACTGCCCCATGCCGCGACCATGACCGAGGCCATGGCCGATCAATGTCAGCTCGGAACCGGCCGAGAGCGTGATCCGCTGGGTGGTCTCACCCTGCGTGGACTCGCTCGGGGCACCGACGGTCAGTAAGCCCCCCACGAGGACGGCGGGGATCACCCCGACCGCGGCCAGGGAGAGCGTACGGACACGAGCATGCCGTGGGCGTGCGTTGACCAAGGTCTCGGCCTCCCCGTCGGTTCTGTTACTGAAGTGACTCGTGTGACTCTAGTGAACTCACGAGTAGGACGACAACCCGAGGAGGTCACAACCGCGTCACGAGTTGAATCGGCGCGAGAATGGGCGAAAGTTCTTCCGCAGATGCGATGGCCTGAGATGGCAAGCCCTCAGCCGAACCACCGCTCGAGCACCCGCGCCACGCCGTCCTCGTTATTGCCCACGGTGATCTCGTCGGCCGCCTCCCGTGCCGCGGGATGACCGTGCCCCATCGCGACCCCGTGATGTGCCCACGTCAGCATCTCGACGTCGTTGGGCATGTCGCCGAACGCGACCGTGGCACTGTCGTCGAGGTGCGCGAGAGCGGCGAGCATCTCGAGGCCGGAGGCCTTGTGGGTGTCCGGCAACGACAGTTCGATCAGGCCGTTGTCGGTGGAGAAGGTGATCTGCGCGAGTGACCCGACGACCGGAGCCATCCGCGCGGCCATCTCCTGACTTGACATTTCCGGTTGCCGGACAAGGAGTTTCACCGCCGGTTCGGAGTACACCTCGTCGTCGCCAACCTCGACGTGGTCGGGATTGAGCCACGCGTGACGGTATCCGGAGGTCGCGACGAATGGCGGGGTGGCCGCGTCGTGCGCCGAACGCCCGACGCGCTCGGCGGCGATGCCACATCCCGGCAACTGCCGATAGGCCCGCTCGACGAGAAGCTCGAGCGCCTCGGGATGCATTGTCGCCGAGACCATCACGTGGTCATGCGCGACGTCGTAGACGATGGCGCCGTTGGCGCACACCGCATACCGGACGGGCGAGTTGCCGTCGAACTGGTCGGTGATCTCGGCGATCCAGCGCGGTGGGCGGCCGGTCGCGAGCACGAACTCGGCCCCCGAATCACGGGCCGCACCAAGCACTTTCAGGGTCCGTTCGGAGACCTTGTTGGCATCGTCGATCAATGTGCCGTCGACGTCACTGGCGATCAGGGTGGGTGGTCCGAAGCTCATCTCTTCTCCTGGGCCTTGCGGGCGCGAGCCGCCGCCTTCCGGGCGGCGTCGGCGTCCTCGATCACGTGCGCTTCCTCGGGCGTGGGTGCCGACCCACCGAGTCGTGCCGGCACCCAGAACTCACCGGCGGGATGTGGTCCGTAGTCGCTCTGCACCTCGAGCAGTTCGACTTTCATCACCTCACGGAGTCGGTGCGTGGCGTCCTCGGGCGATTCGTCGACGTCGACGCGGAACGGCAGGCCGTACCGCACCGCGACGGGAATGTGCTTGCGCCCCATCTGCCGTACCCCACCCTTGGTCCACTGCCGGTGAGCACCCCAGACGACCGCCGGGATGATCGGCACGCGGGCTTCGGCGGCCATGCGGACCGCCCCGGTCTTGAACTCCTTGAGTTCGAAGCTGCGGCTGATCGTCGCCTCCGGGTAGACCACGACGATTTCCCCCTCGCGCAGCCGGGCGACCGCGGCGCCGTAGGCCTCGGCCCCCACCGACCGGTCGACCGGCACCGTCTTGGTGTGGTGGACCAGGAACCGCATGATCGCGACGTCCATCACCTCGGACTTGATCATGAAGCGGGCCCGTCGTCCGGCGCGTTGCACACCCAGCGCAGCCGGCAGGAAGTCGACATAGCTGGTGTGGTTGACGGTCAGGACCGCGCCTCCGGAGGGCGGGATGTTCTCGATGCCGCGGTAGGTCAGTTTCAGGCCCTGGGCATGCGCGAGTCCGTTCGCGATGATCTCCAGGGTCCGAAAGACCGGTTCCACGTCGGTGTCAGCCTTCCTCGCGTTGGGCTCGTCGGGCCGCGCGTGCGGCCTGCTCCTCGGCGTCCATCCGGTTGGCCTCCTCCAAGGTGGGCGCCGAACCGCCGAGCCGGGCGGGCACCCAGAACTCGCCCTGGGGATGCTCTCCGTAGGCGTCCTGCAGTTCGAGGAGCTTTTCGCCCATCACCTTGTGCAGCTTCGCGGTGATCGCCTCGGCGTCACCGACCGGCTCGACCGGCTCCGCGACGCCGATCGCGATCTTGGTGTTGGTCCGGCCGAGACGCTTCGGATAGCCCTTGGTCCAGATGCGCTGGGCGCCCCAGATCACCGTCGGGATGATCGGCGCGTCCGCCTCGAGCGCCATCCGCGCCGCCCCGGACTTGAACTCCTTGAGCTCGAAGCTGCGGCTGATCGTCGCCTCCGGGTAGACACCGACGAGTTCGCCACGCTTGAGGTTGTCAACGGCGTCCCGATAGCTCTGCGCACCGTTGCTGCGATCGACCGGGATGTGCTTGAGCGCACGCATGATCGGGCCGGAGATCTTGTTGTCGAAGACCTCTTTCTTGGCCATGAACCGCACATACCGTTTGCCCTGCAGATAGGCCGGGATGCCCGCGTAGGTGAAGTCCATGTAGCCGGTGTGATTAATCGCGACGACGCCCGCGCCCGACGTGGGCACGTTCTCCACACCCGAGATGCTGAACTTGAGTCCCTCGGCCAACCACAGCAGCCGTGCCGTGGTGATGACGGTGGAGTAGACGGGTTCCATGTGACGAGCTTATCGGTCAATCGGGAACCGGGCCGAAGGTCCCACTCCCCCGCCTCGATGCCGTGCCCGAAGGTCCCCGACGCTACCCTTGACACGGACTTTCCCGGACCCAGCTCAGTCCGGTCCGGACCACCCAGGAGGCGAGAACTTGCAGATCACCAGTGTTGGACATGCCGGATTCCACATTCAGACGGCGGCCGGCTCCATCCTCTGCGATCCCTGGGTCAACCCGGCGTACTTCGCGTCGTGGGTGCCCTTCCCGGACAACTCGGAGCTGGACTGGAAGGCCCTCGGCGACTGCGACTATCTCTACGTCTCACATCTGCACCGGGACCACTTCGACGAGAAGAACCTGCGGGAGAACATCAACAAGGACGCCACCGTCCTGCTGCCCGACTACCCGGTGCCCGACCTCAAGCGCGAGCTGGAGAAGCTCGGGTTCACCAAGTTCGTGGAGACCACCGACTCGGTGAAGACGACGGTCACCAACGAGAAGGGCTCGCTCGATGTGATGATCATCGCGCTGCGTGCCCCCGCCGACGGCCCGATCGGCGACAGCGGCCTCATCGTCTCCGACGGTGAGACGGTCTGCTTCAACATGAACGACGCGCGGCCGATCGACCTCGACGTCATCGACGACGCCTTCGGGCACGTCGACGTCCATCTCCTCCAGTACTCGGGGGCCATCTGGTACCCGATGGTCTACGACATCCCACGCAAGTCGAAGGCCAACTTCGCCGCGCAGAAACGACAGCGCGGCATGGACCGGGCGCGGTCCTACATCGAGCAGGTCGGTGCCACCTGGGTCGTCCCGTCCGCCGGTCCGCCGATGTTCCTCGACGACGACCTGTTCGGGCTCAACGACTTCGGTTCCGGCGTCGAGGATTCGGACAATGAGCGTCCGGGCGACGTCACGTCGATCTTCCCCGACCAAGAGACCTTCCTGGAACAGATGCGCATCCATGGCACCGACGATGGTGAGAAGCATCGCGGACTGATGATGGTGTCCGGGTCCGTCGCCGAATTCACTGGCTCGACGCTGAACGAGGTCACCCATCCCTACGCGCCGCACGAGGTGTTCGGTGAGAACAAGCAGGCCTATCTGGAGCGGATGAAGGAGAAGTTCGCGCCGGTCATCGCCGCCGACAAGGCGACCTGGGCGTCCGACGACGGCGATCCGTTGCTGCCGCCGCTGCGCGATCTGTTCGAGCCGATCATGGCTCAATCGGATCTGATCTGCGACGGCATCGGCTACCCGGTCGGACTCGTGATGGGCGACCAGACCGTCGTCCTCGACTTCCCCAATCGCATCGTTCGTGAGCCGAAGGAAGGGGAAGGCAAGTACCGCTACGGCTTTCGGATTGCGCCGGAACTCGTCCGGACCGTGCTGCGTGACGACGAACCGGACTGGGTGAACACCATCTTCTTGTCCACCCGATTCACCACCTGGCGGATCGGTGGATACAACGAGTACTTGTACACTTTCTTCAAATGTTTGACAGACGAACGAATTGCCTACGCGGACGGTTGGTTTGCCGAGGCGCACGACGATTCGGCGTCAATCGACAAGGACGGCTGGGAGATTCAGCGTCGATGCCCGCACCTGAAGGCGGACCTGTCGAAGTTCGGGGTGATCGAGGGCGAGAAGCTCACCTGCAACCTGCACGGGTGGCAGTGGGACCTGCCGAGTGGCCGCTGCCTGACGTCCAAAGGACATGAATTGCGCGCCAACCGAATCGGCCAGTGATTTGTCGCTTATCGTAGGTATGTGCCCCAGCGCTCATACGGCGGGCGGTCGGTAGCCGAACGTCAAGCCGAACGATTCGACCGCTTCATGGCGGCTGCGCTCGATGTGTTCGGCACCCAGGGGTACGCGCAGGGCACGGTGTCGGCGGTCTGCAGTGCCGCCGGGTTGTCACGCCGACAGTTCTACGAGTTGTTCGAGAGCCGCGAGGATCTGCTCATCGCGGCCTACGACATGATCCACGCCGAGGCGCGCGACGCGGTGATCGCGGCGTTCGGGTCCGTCGACGATTCGGTCGCCGACGTCTCCGCACGTGTGCGGCCGGGCATCGCGGCGTTTTTCGACTCGGTTGCCGCCGACCCGCGCCGGATGCGAATTGCGTTCATCGAGGTCGCGGGCGTGAGTCCGCGCGTCGAGGCGCATCGCCTGGGTGCGCGAGCAGAGTGGACGACGTTCTTTTCCGCGATGGCCGACACGATTGCGCCCGAGCTGAGCGAGTCGGAGTTCGGCTGGAGTTACGAGGCGGCCGCGTTCGTCGGCGCGCTGACCGAAGCGGGTCATCTGTGGACCGACGCGACGCCCCGTCCCGATCGTGACGTCGTCGTCGACATGCTCATGGGCATCATCATGTCGTTCGTCCGTGACCGGATGACCCGCGACATCGGGGCCTGACCTCAGCCGTGCGGCACTGCAGGCGATGACGCGACGGTCACCGCCCCGGCGACCGCGGCGATGAATGCGATCAACGCCACGATCCCCCACCCCGGGCGAGTCGTATCGCCCAGCACCAAGATGCCGACCACACCCGGGATCACCGTCTCGCCCACCACGATCGCCGCCGACGCGCCCTGTACCGAACCCGTCTGCAGCGCGATGGTGAACAGATAGAACCCGCCTCCCCCGCCGACGAGGATCGCGTAGAACGCCGCGCTGGTGAGTACGGCAGCCGGGTCGAATGGGTCGATTCCGGGGACGATGCGGACCGCGATGGCCAGCATGCCGAACAACACACCGCCGATCAGTCCGGCGATGATGGCGATCCGATCACCGTATTGGCGAATGAGCAAGTGCGCCACCGCGAACAGACCGAGAGCGGCCAGCAGGCACATCCACCCGAGCCGGTAGTGGTCACCCTCATGGCCCTCGTCGCCGGCGGTGAAGCTCAGCACCACCAGCGCCACCACCACGACACCGATCGCGGTCCAGTCCCGGCGCGACAAGCGGGTGTGCAAGACGACGACCGCGAGTACCGCGGTGACGGCGAGGTTCGCGCTGATGATGGTCTGCGACAGGAACAACGGGATGAGTCGGGCCGACACCATCGAACCGGTGAAACCGACCGCGTCGAGGGCCATGCCGGCCAGGAACGACGCGGTGAGCATCGCGGTGATGGTCGAGCGCAGGGTGGGCGCCGCGGCCTCGTGTCGCTCCACGCTCTGCGCGCCGCGTGCCTGCAGCACCGACGCCGTGCCGTAGGACAGCGCCGCGAGCACTGCGGCGAGGATGCCGATGATCATGCACAGAGTCTTGCACCCCCGCACCCCAACCGATGAGTTCCGACCGCGAACACGGTCAGATCGGTAGCCGCAGTCAGCGGTTCCCCGTCGAGAAGGAGCGCCCGATGCGCAGGCTAGTGCTGAAGATGTCGATGTCATTGGACGGATTCGTTGCCGGACCGAACGGTGAGATGGACTGGTCGCAGCGCGCGCGAAGCAAGGACTCCGGCGCCTGGGTACTCGACACTCTCCAGAGCGCCGATGTTCACCTGATGGGCGCCGGCTTCTACACCGAGACCCGCTCCTACTGGTCGAAGGCGAGCGGGCCCATGGCTGCGGCGATGAACGACACTCCGAAGGTGGTGGCGACCCATAGCGCCAAGCCCGCCGCATCCGGCGGTGACGGCACCTGGAAGTCGCCCTACATCGCCGACGGCAACCTCGACGTCGATGTCCAACGTCTGAAAGACGGGCCCGGCGAGGTCATTCTCGTCAACGGCGGCGTCCGACTCGCGCGCAGCCTGGTCCGGCTCGGATTGGTCGACGAATATCGGCTCGTGATCGCTCCGATCGCGCTGGGCACCGGCCGGTCGATCTTCTCCGATCTGGCCGCACCACTGGACCTAGCCCTCGTCGACACGACCGTGTTCAGCGGCGGGATCGTCGCGCAGACGCTGGTGCCGAAGCACACAAAACCGAGAACATGAGATCCGACGAAGGCCGGGACAGCAGATGTGATCTGCTGTCCCGGCACCTTGTCATCGTCCGGTCAGGCGGTCACCGAGCGGCTACCCGTCCGGTCTTCTTCTTCTGCGCTGGCTGACCTACTCCCACCGTCGAGGTCTCTTCCAGCGATCGACCGGCGGTTTCCGGGGCCCATGCGTAGCAGACCACGAATCCGATGATCGTCAGGAGCGCACCGAATCCCATGGTCGGTCCGATACCGAGGTGATCGATGCTGATCGGCAGCAAGTACGTGCCGGTGGCCGCACCGATCCGGCTGATACCGACGGCCGCGCCCACCGCGGTGGCACGGACCTCGGTCGGGAAAAGTTCGTTCGGGTAGATCCACTCGAGGATGCTCGGGCCACCGGACGCGAAGGCGTAGACGCAGAAGCCGAGCACCACAACCCAGATCGGCGCATCGGGCACCAACCACAAGACGAGAAATGGCACGGCCATGATCGCGAACGGCACGATCGTCATCTTCCGGCGACCGATCGTCTCGACCCACCGCAGTGCCGGGATGGCGCCGACGGCGAACAACACGATGATGACGGTCTCCACCAGCAAGCTCACCGATCCGGAATCCGCGGAGATCGCGAAGCCGGCGAGGATCACCGGGAGGAAGGTCATCATGGCGTACTGCGGAGTGATCTGCGCAAGATAGAGCGTGCCGCACATGATGGTCCGCTTCAGGTAGCCGCCACGCAGGATCGCCATGAACGATCCCTTCTCGGAGGCCGGGGCTTGGTCCTTCGTCAGCTCAACCTTGTGTCCATACACCTGCTCGATGACGGCCTGGGCCTCGTCGATACGACCCTTGTTCAGCAGCCAGCGCGGCGACTCCGGAATGCCGCGACGCGCAAGCACCACGATGACACCGAGTACCGCTGCCGTGCCCAGCATGAATCGCCAGTTCTGGTGGTCGCCCGAAACGCCGACGACAATGGCTCCGACAATGTAGGCGAACGCGGCCCCGACCGACCAACTGACGCCGGTCAGACCAATCATGAAGCCGCGCTTCTTACTCGGCGTGAACTCAGTGAGCAGGGATGTCGCGATCGGATAGTCGGCGCCGATGGCCAGTCCGATGATCAGTCGAAGCAGGATCAGCTGCCACGCCTCCTGGACAAAGATGCAGAGCACGCAGCCCGCCACGAGGACAGTGAGGTCCAGCGCATACATCTTCTCGCGCCCGATTCGGTCGGTCAGAGCACCGAAAAGGGTTGCGCCGAAGAAGATTCCGATCAGCGATGCCGCACCGATCAGTCCCACCTCCGAGCTCGACGGTCCGAGGTCGGCCTTGATGCCAACCATGGCAACGCCGATGATGCTCAGTACGTAGCCGTCAAGAAATGGGCCGCCGCAACAGGCGATCAATAGTTTGCGGTGAAATCGCGACGTGGGTGCATCGTCGATTACGTCGAATGTCTTCATCGAAACCTCTGTGTCGTGGGGGAACGATAGAACCGTAATGCCGATCACAAATCTGGGATAGGCGACTGCAGTATGATTAGCGGGCCCCGCATCATCCACCAGTAGTAGAGTCAAGGCATAGAGAGGGACCTTCCTTGGCCAGCCTCACCGTCGCGGACCTCGTCGTCATGCGTCAGCTTTCCTGTACACCACTTGCCGGTGATTCCGGGCTCGACCATCGGCTGGTCTGGGCGCATGTCTGCGAGCTGCCGGATCCGTGGAACTGGGTGGGCGCGGACGAGCTGTTGATGACGACCGGGATGTGTATACCGAAAAGCGCTGCCGACCAACGTGATCTGGTGCGACACCTACACGAGCGCGGTACGGCCGGAATCGCCATCGGCGACGATCAGCAGGCACCTCCGCTGCACGATGAGATGTTTGCCGAGGCCAACCGGCTCGGTTACCCCATTCTGTCGGTGGGACATTCAACGCCGTTCTCCGCCATCGGCCGCACCGTGGCCGTTGCCGCGCAGAGCGAGCAGATCATCCGGATCGCGCGGCTCAGTAAGCTCTACGAAGCAACCCGTTCGGCCGCGCTGGGCGAGGCCACGTTGCTCGATCAGATCTCGCGCGAACTCGGATTCGAAGTCCACGTGGTCGATGTCGAGGTTCACTCGGAGGTATTGGCTCGTCGCACGCGATTGCCGCGCGACGTGGTGACGGCGGTCGTCGACGAGGTTGGCGACCGGCTGGACCGACTCCCCACTCGACTACCTGTCGTGCGTGACGAACGTCTGGTTGCAACGACTTTTCCGCTACCGACTCATCGCAAATGCATGCTCGTCGCCGAAGGTCCGGACGAGGTCGAACTCGACGCGTTCGTCCTGTTGCACAGCCAGAGCCTGGTGGCCATCGAGGTCGAACGGTTGACGCGCGAACGGGAGCGCACCGACGCCGCCGAAGAACAGCTGATGCGCCAGATCGTCGACGGCGCCTTGGGGTTCGATGCCGCAGAACCGCTACTCGAGCAGCTCGGCTTGGCTCACCAACAGTGGGCGGTACTGTGCTTCGCGGTCACTCAGCTTCCGTTCGCGCGCACCGTCATCGGGGATCTGACGATCTCGAAGATGACCATGTCGACCGGCGAAGAGAGCTACCTTCTGGTGGCGGACAGAGATTTCGACGAGGTGGTGTCCGCCTTGCGGCCGACGATCCCCGCGATCGGAGTATCGGCACGCACCACCGCGATCACCCGCCTCGGCGACGCGCTACGGCAAGCGCGCTGGGCGTTGCACGCAGCACGCGCGGATGGCAGCTCTCTCGCCGAATACTCCTCAGCAGCACCGCTTTTTCTGCCCCGAACGCTCAGTGAGGCACACTTCGCCGCGCGGGCCATCCTTGGTGACCTCATCGACTACGACGCCGAGAACCAGTCCCAATTGGTCGAGACCTTGGATGCCTATCTGAGTCTGGATCGCAGTTGGACCGAGACCGCAGACCAACTGCTGATCCATCGACAGACGTTGGGTTACCGGCTGAAGAAGATCGAGGCGCTCACCGGGCGCAGCACGAAGAGTTCTGCCGACATCTCCTCATTCTGGAACGCGTTGGTGGCCTACCGGATCAGTCGGGGTAGTTGATCAGATCGTCGCGGCCACCCGTAGTGCCTCGAGCGTGGCCTCTTCCACGGTTCGCGGCGCCATGCAGTCGCCGATTCCATACACCTCGATATCGGCGATTCCCTGGAGTTCGGTCAGCAACGAATTCTGTTGCACATGACCCAGATTCACCACGAGCCCGGCCACGTCCTCGATGAGAACCGGTTCTCCGGTGAGGGTGTTCTGCAGGTACACAGTGTCCTCGTCGGCACCGAAGAGTCGCGCGTTCGGCACTACTGAGACCTTCGCCTTGTACGCAGAGGCCAGCATCGCGTTGCGTGTGTACTGCTGCAGGGTCTCTCCGGCCGTGTATCCGTTGACGCACAACGTCACCTGTCGGCCCCCGCTGCGGGCGATCAGTTCTGCCACTCCCAGACCACCCCAGTCGCAACGCCAATCGGCGACGACGATGTGACCCTTTGGCAGCTCGGCAGCGTTGCTGGTGATCACATCCCAGGTATTGGCCACCGGCATGGCGTCATCGAGTTCGAGGCCCGCCGGCAGGTAGGGGGTGGCACCCGTCGCGACGATGACGGCATCGGGATTCTCGCTGAGAACGAGTTCGGAATCCACCCTGACCCGCGTCTTGACGGTGACACCGTAGCGCTGCAGTTCGTTCTCGAGATTCGTGGTGGCGCCTCCGAACTCGGCGCGACCCGGTAGACGTTCGGCGAGGCGAACCTGACCCCCCACTCGCCCATCGGCCTCGAACAGCACGACCCGATGACCACGTTGGGCCGCAACGGACGCCGCCTTCATGCCGGCGGGTCCGCCACCGACGACCATGACATAGCGACTCTCCGATGCACGACGCAGAGTTCCGTACTCCTGTTCGCGCCCTGTTTCCGGGCGTTGGATGCATGAGATCGGATAACCGGCATGAAAGTGGCCGATGCACGCCTGATTACAGGCAATGCACGCCCGAACCTCTTCTACTCGATGGCTTTCCGCCTTGATCGGCATCTCGGGATCGCAGATGAGAGCGCGCGTCATGGCGCACGCATCCGCCGATCCTGAGGACAGGACGAGTTCGGCGTCCTGCGGCTGATTGATCCGACCGGCCACGAGCACCGGCACCGAAACGGCTGCCTTGATGTTCTTTGCCGACGGCGCGGTGTAGGCCGATTCGAAGGCCATCGGCGGCACGATGTGCACCGATCCGGCAGTCGTCGACGACGTACCTTCGGTCACGTTGAAGTAGTCGAGCAATCCGTCCTCGTCGAGCCTGCGACACACCTCGACCATCTCGTCCGGCTCGGCTCCGTCGAAGGACTTGTCGGTGGCCGAGATACGCAGGCCGACAACGAAACTGCTCCCGACCGCGTCGCGCACCTGTCGAATAATACTGCGCAGGAATCGCATCCGGTTCTCGAGGTCTCCGCCGTACTCGTCATCGCGCTGGTTGACCGCCGGGTTGAGGAATTGCGCCGGCAGATATCCGTGGCTCGCCACCACCTCGACGCCGTCGAAGCCGGCGCGCTGCAGGCGGACCGCTCCGGTCGCGAAGCCCGCGATGACTTCGTCGATCTCGGTCGTGGTCATGGGTTTCGGCATGACGTGGAAACGCTCGTTCGGTACTGCCGAGGGCGCCAACGCAACCGGTAGCGCACCGTCAGACGACTCCATGATCTCGCGGCCGGGGTGGAAGATTTGCGAGACCACCTTGCAGCCGTGCTCGTGGACCGCGTCGGCGAGTCGCCGATAGCCGTCGATGCAGCTGTCGTCGGTGACCATCAGCACGTGCGAGGTGTAGCGGGCCGATTCATGGACGCCGGCGACCTGGGTGACGATCAAACCGGCCCCACCCTCGGCGCGCGCCCGGTGGTAGGCGATCAGACGGTCCGTGACCCGCCCATCCTCAGCCATGACCGTGTCGTGGCCCGAGGAGAAGATCCGGTTCTTGAGGTCGACCGGCCCCACCTTCAGCGGGCTGAACAGGGTCGGAAAGTCGGCAGGGGCTGCTGCGCTGGTCATGACGGTGTCCTTCGAGAGATCCGGGTGCGTCATCCACAGTCGCATACAAGCAGGCCGAGGAGCACTGTACGTCAGCTAGAAGATCTCCTCGGTTTCATACTGCAGTACATCCGCTGTCGCAGATGTGCCCTACCATCGCCCCATGAAGCCCACCGACGGCGACGTCGCCGCACACCTGGCCGCGATCACCCCGGCTGCTCGTCGGCGTGATGCGCACACCGTCGTCGACATCATGCGCGAGATCACCGGCGCGGAGCCCGTTCTGTGGGGCTCGATCATCGGCTTCGGCACGTGCCACTACCGCTACCCCACCGGCACGGAGGGGGACTCGCCGATCATCAGCCTGGCCCCGCGGAAGAAATCGCTGACCATCTACCTCCTCGACGGCGTCGACGCCCACGAGGAGCGCCTCGCCGCGCTGTGCCCGCACACCACCGGCCGCGGATGTCTCTATCTACCCGATGTCGATGCCGTGGACCGCGCGACGCTGACCGCGTTGCTCACGGAGTCGCACCGGCGGGTCACCGACAATGACGTCGACGGCGCGGACATCACCGTGATCAGTTGATCTCCCGCACCGGATGCCCGTATCCGCGCGGCAGATTCGTCGCATCCCCCGATTCGACCGCGGTCACCGCACCCGAGGACGCGAGCACGACACCACCGGCAACGGCGGCGACGAAGGCGATCACCGCGACCAGTCCCCAGCCGGGGCGGGTGGTGTCGCCGAGGAACCAGATGCCGACCGCACCGGGCAGCACGGTCTGCCCGACGACGAGGGCCGCGGCGGCCCCGTTGACCGAGCCGGTCTGCAGCGCGACGGTGAAGAGGTAGAAGCCGCCGATCCCGCTGAAGATCAACGCGTACAGCGCGGGATCGGTGAACAGAGCACCCGGCGCGAACGGGTCGAGTCCGTCGAGGATGCGCGACGCGATGGCCATCACCCCGAACACCGCGCCGGCTATGAGTCCGGTGGCGGCGGCGATGTGCCGCTTCAGGTTTCGCATCACCACCAGACCGACCACGAACAGGGCGGGTCCGGCGATCAGCACCGCCCAGTGCATCCATCGGTCCTCGGTGACACCTTCCCGCCCCGCGGACACCGCCAGCAGCACCAACGCCACCACCACCACGGCGCCGGCGATCCAGTCCCGCATGGTCAGCGACACGTGTAGCACCACCATCGCCAACAATGCGGTGGCAACGAGGCGCGCGGAAATGATGGTCTGCGACAAGAACAATGGGATCAGTCGCGCGGAGAGGATGGTCGCGACGAAGCCGACGATGTCGAAGGCGAAGCCGATCAGGAACGGCACGGTGAGCATCGTCGCGACGGTGGAGCGTAGGGACGGATGGGCTTTCGCGGATTGTCGTCGTTCCTCCCGCACCGCCGCGCGCTGGGCCACCTGGTCGGCGCCCAGTGCCTGCAGGACGGCCGCGGCCGCGAACGACAGTGAGCCGATCACCGCGATGATGATGCCGAGCGTCATCGCTGGCCTCGTGCCAGTTCGACGAAGCGCCGCAACAGTTCCGGCGGATGGGTGACGACGCTCCGCCGCGCCATCGCCTGCAGCGCGTCGTGCTCGGCGGGGTCGTAGTAGCCGTGATGCTGATAGGTGGTGATCCGCGTGCAGAGTCCGTCGACGTCGAGCTCGGGATGGAACTGAGTCGCATACACTCGCGATCCGACGCGGAACGCCTGCACCGGGCAGGCCGGCGACGACGCCAGAGCGACTGCCCCGGGCGACAGTTCGCTGATCGCCTCCTTGTGTCCGACGAACGCGTCGAACGTCGGTGGGAGAACGCCGAACAGCGGGTCGGCCTGCCCGGCGTCGGACAGCGTCACCGGCACCGCACTGATCGGTTCGGAGAACGTCCGGTCCACGACCGCACCTTGGTGGGTGCCGAGCAGGCCGATGCCGTAGCACGCGCCGAGGAACCAGGTGTCGGCCGCGACGATCCGGTCCAGCAACGCCGCGAGTTCGGTCTCGACCCGACGCTGAATCGGATGCTTGAGGTGGTCGGGGTCGCTCGCGTTGAACGGTCCGCCGCCGACGATGATCCCGGCGTAGTCGTCGACGACGACGTCGCCGATCGGGGCCTGTTCGGTCCGGACCCGGATCAACTCGGACTCGGCCAGCCCGGCGAACCGGGCGAAGGCCGCATACTCCTCGTCCGCGGCGTCGTCGTCGGCGCGAATGGACAGCAGCAGGAACGGTTTCGACACGGTCATCAACAGGTCCGCGGTCAGGCGGGCGCGAGTACCTCGGTGCCGACGAACTTGGCCAGCTCGGGCGGCAGCTTCACCGTGCCGTCGGGCTGCTGGTGGTTCTCCAGGATCGCGACGATCCAGCGAGTGGTGGCCAGCGTGCCGTTCAGCGTCGCGGCCACCTGCGGTTTACCGTTCTCGTCGCGGTAGCGGATGGAGAGTCGTCGGGCCTGGAAGGTGGTGCAATTCGACGTCGAGGTGAGTTCGCGGTAGCGGTTCTGCGTCGGCACCCACGCCTCGCAGTCGAACTTGCGGGCCGCTGACGACCCGAGGTCGCCGCCGGCGACGTCGATGACCCGGTAGGGGACGTCGATCGCGGCGAGCATGTCCTTCTCCCAGCCGAGCAGTTTCTGGTGTTCGGCGTCGGCGTCTTCGGGCTTGCAGTAGACGAAGCCCTCGACCTTGTCGAACTGGTGCACCCGGATGATCCCCTGGGTGTCCTTGCCGTAGCTGCCGGCCTCGCGGCGGAAGCAGCTCGACCACCCGGCGTACCGCTTGGGTCCGGCGGACAGGTCGATGATCTCGTTCATGTGATAGCCGGCCAGCGGCACCTCGGAGGTACCGACCAGGTAGAGGTCGTCCTCTTCGAGGTGGTAGACCTCGTCGGCGTGGGCGCCGAGGAAGCCGGTGCCACCCATCACCTCCGGCCGCACCAGTACCGGCGGAATCATCAGGGTGAAGCCGTTGGCGGCGGCCTTCTGCGCGGCCATGGTGAGCAGCCCGAGCTGCAGCATCGCGCCCTGCCCGGTGAGGAAGTAGAACCGGGAGCCCGACACCTTGGCGCCGCGTTCCATGTCGAGCAGGCCGAGCGAGGTGCCGAGTTCGAGGTGGTCTTTGACGTTCTCGATCTCGCGGGGTTCGCCGACGTGCTCGAGGACCACGAAGTCGTCTTCGCCACCGGCCGGTGCCCCGTCCTGCACGATGTTGGAGATGGCTCGGTGCGCCGCCTCGGCGGCCTCGTCGGCCGTCGACTGTCGGGCGCCGGCGGCCTTGACCTGCTCGGCGAGTTCCTTGCCCTTGGCGAGGAGGGCCTGCTTCTCGTCGCCCTGTGCCTTGCCGACCTGCTTACCGAGGGCCTTCTGCTCCGATCGCAGGGTGTCGGCCTCGACGATCGCGGCACGCCGCGCGACGTCGGCGTCGAGCAGGGCATCCACCAGGCCGGGATCTTCGCCGCGGGTCCGTTGCGAGGCGCGCACGAGGTCGGGGTTCTCACGCAGAATCTTCAGGTCGATCACACTGCAGAACCCTACCGGGATGCGATCGCCTACCTCATGCAGACGGCGCCAGGCATGATGGATGCCGATGAACTCCTACCCTGAGGACCCCGACTTCGAGAACCCCGACGACTGGGTCGAGGTGCCCGACGAGCGTCCCGCGAGCGGTGGCTGGCAGCAACGGCTGCTGGCCAACCCGGTCCGGTTGATGCTGTCGGCCGTGGTCATCGGCGCGATCGTGGCCGGTGCGATCGCCCTTGCGATGGGTGTCTTCAACGACAACGGCAGCGTCGGCGGTACCGACATCGGTGAGAACGAGCGGCTCGCGGAGAACGCCTTCACCCAGTCGGTGACCGGCGACTGCCTCGACTGGCCTGCCGGCGATCCGGGTAAACCGACGAAGGTCGCCTGTGAGCAGAAGCACCGGTTCGAGGTCGCCGGACCGCTGAACACCGCGATGCTGCCCGGCTCCGAGTTCGGCGACAGCGCGACCTGGCCCGGCGCAGATCGCTTCGCCACGATCCGCGACGAACAGTGCCCGGTCATCGTCAACGACTACCTCAACGGCAAGCTCGACCCGCAGGGCCGATTCTCCGTCGGCATGATGTATCCGTCGCAGGTGCAGTGGGACAAGGGTGCCCGTGAGCTGCGGTGCGGACTGCAATCGACCGGCCCGGACGGCGGCGCCATCCAGTTCGTGGGGCGGGTGGCCGAGCAGGATCAGTCGTTCCAGTGGCCAGCCGGTACCTGCATCGGTATCGACCGACCCACCAAGAAGCCCACCGGTTTCCCAGTGAGCTGCACCGAACCGCACGCCTTCCAGACCACCGGAACGGTGAACCTCGCGGCGAAGTTCGGCGACGCCCGATCCGGCAAGCCGTGGCCGCCGGTGGCCGCGCAGAACGACTATCTCGCCTCGATCTGTCCGGTACAGGCGACCCGGTTCATGGGCGGCCAGAACAAGCTCGATGCGACGACGCTGAACGTGCAGTGGTCGGTGCTCTCGGAGCCGAGTTGGCTGGCCGGCAGCCGGACCGCGGTCTGCTACCTCGGTCTGCCCGACGGCGGCGGATTCGCCACCCTCGTCGGCGACGCCCGCTCGACCCTGTTGATCAACGGCAAGCTGCCGGTGCCGCCGCCGGCCGCCCCGCCGGGCCGCGCGCTGCCCACGCCGGTGCCGCTGCCGCCCGGCGTCGCTCCGAATCCCGAGGAGGTCCCGGCACCGGCCGGGTGATCGCATGACCGTAACGATGTCCGACGACGAGTTCGACGGGCTGGTGTCCGACGCGCTCGACACCATCCCGTCGGAACTGACCGACAACATGTCCAATGTGGTGATCCTGGTGGAGCCGCGGCACCCGGAATCGCCGCACATCCTCGGCCTGTATCACGGCGTGGCGTTGACCAGCCGCGATCACGACTACGGCGGGTTCCTGCCGGACACCATCACCATCTACCGGGACTCCATCCTGGCGATCTGCCACACGCGCGACCAGGTGGTGCGTGAGGTGGCGGTGACGGTGATCCACGAGATCGCCCACCACTTCGGCATCAGCGATGAGTGGTTGCATGCGAATGGGTGGGGTTGAGACACCACCGGTCCCCACCTCGGCCATCGACCGAGCAGGAGCTGATCGCAGATGACGTTGATTCGCGGCCCGATCCACTGGACCGACCGGGGAGTCGGGCAGATCGAATCGACCGACTGGTCCACCTGATCAATCTCGAGCAACCGCAACGTTTCGACACTGAGGTCGCCGAGTTCTTGGGCAGTCCCGTCCGCGATCTCACCCCATCGGATCAGTCACCAGCGGTTCGTCGACACGGACGCCGAACGGCCCGGTGACCGCTCCCCAGCGATGTACCACCCACAGTCCGTCGGTGTACTCGAGTTCGATGCTGCCGGTGTTCTGCAGGTGTGTGCCGGCGGCGAACGCCGGGTCCACGCCACCGAGATGGGCAGCGATCAGGCGAATCGCCGCGCCGTGGCTGACGACATAAACGTCCTGCTGGTCGGGTCCGGCCAGGTGCCGTCGGGTCAGGTCGTCGATGACCGGAAGGTAGCGCTGGTAGATCATGGCGAGCGATTCGCCGCCGGGTAGTCGGGCCTCGAGTTCGCCCTTGTGCCACCGGTCGACGACGTCCTTGAACACGCCGTGCGCGTCGTCGTCGAAGCGATCTTCCAGGTCACCGACCTGCACCTCGTGAATACCCTCGGCCACAACGGGTTCGACGCCCCACACCGATCCGATCACCTCCGCGGTCTGCTGGGCGCGGCGGGCCAGTGAACTCACCAGGGCGACGGGTTCGGGATGCGGGCTCTCGAGTGCGAACCGAACCCCTTGGCGCACACCGAAATCGGTGAGGGCGGCGCCGGGGAGCGCGGTGTCGAGACGGCGCATGACGTTGGAGGTGGTCTCGCCGTGGCGCACCAGGTGCAGCCGTGCCACTACGCATCACCTCCCCGGCGCAGGGATTCGTACCAGCTCACGGAGGCTGCGTGGTTCGGCGGTTGGGCCCCACCGTTACGGTCGGCCTTCCAGGAGCCGAGGAACACGACGCGATCGCTGCTGCGGTGGAGCGCGCGCAACGCCTCCCCGACGGCGTCGTCCTCGAGGTGCCCGACGGCGTCGAGGTAGAAGTGATACGAGCCGCGCATGTCTTTACGCGGTCGCGACTCAATGCGCGTGAGATCGATTCCCCGGGAGGCGAACTCGTTCATCGCCGCCATCAGGCTACCGGGCACGTTGGGCAGGTCGAGGATCACCGATGTCCGATCCCTACCGGTGGGCGGCAGCGGCGGCGCGGGGCGACCGACCAGCAGGAAGCGCGTCGCCGCATCGGCCGCATCGGCCACGCCGTCGACGAGCGTCACCAACCCGGACAGGCCAGCCGCCAGCGGAGTGGTCACCGCAACGTCCGCGTGCCCTTCCGAAACATCCTGTGCAGCACCAGAGTTTGACAACGCGGTGACGAATTGCGCTCCTGGATAGAGTTTTTCCACCGATTCACGCACCTGGGCCGCCGCCACCGGATAGGCGGCCACGGTACGGACCGCGTCGGCAGATATCTCCGCACGGGCGGCGATGGTGAAGGCGACGTCGAGGATGACTTCGGCGAACACCTGGACGCGACCGTCGGCACTCGGCCCGGGCGGGACGAGCGCGTCGGCGGTGGCCGGGACTGCGCCCTCCACCGAGCTCTCGATCGGCACGCAGCCGTAGTCCGCGGCGCCCGAGCGCACCATCTCGATGGTGGCGGTCGGGCTGGGGGCGGCCAGCTTCTCCAGCTCCCCCGAGGATGCGTTCGGCAGCGGGGAGGCCGAGAGGAATTTGTCGAGGGCCATCTCGGTGAAGGTTCCCGGAGGACCGAAGTAGGCGTACACGGACACACCCAAAGAGTAATCGAGCGGCTTGAACTAAACCGTTGACGTTTCGCGAATCCACCACTTAGGTTAGGGTTACCTTCATTCAAGACCGCTTATGGAAAGGAGGCCGCATGACCCGCGCCATCACCGACAAACCGTCGGACGCCGAACTGATCCAGACCGCATGCCGCCGGATACAGGGCGCGACCCTGGCTGTCGAGGGCGCCGAGCCCACCCCGGTCAACGTGGTCCACCTGTTCGAGTCCCAGGCCTTCGTGCTGGTGCCGTCCGACGGTGACGCGATGATCCTCGTCGACGACAGCCCCGACGGCCTCCCGGCCATGGTGGAGATCACCGACTGCGCCCCCATCGACCTGCGGGAACGCGTGCGGTCGCTGATCTGGCTCAACGGCAACCTGCACGCCGTCCCGGCCAATCTCGAGCGTGACCTGGCGCTGGAGATCGCCGCCGAACACCCCGACGACGGTCTTCTCGACCTCGGCCACGGATTCTCGATGCTGCGGATGCAGATCGACAGCGCGGTCATCGCCACGGCATCCGGCGCCGCCTCCGTACCGGCCGCCGAGTTGGCCACTGCGACCCCCGATCCGTTCTGGGAGTACGAGTCGGGCTGGATCGCACATCTCGACGCCGATCACGCCGACCTGGTCGGTCAATTGGCCCGCAAACTGCCACGGGATCTGCGCGACGGACGGGTCCGACCCCTCGGCCTCGACCGCTTCGGGCTCTGCTTCCGCGTTGAAGGACCCGCCGGCGACTCCGACGTCCGGCTGCCCTTCCCCCGCCCGGTCACCGACGTCTACCAACTCTCGCAGGCACTGCGGAGTCTCGCAGGCTGCCCGTTCATCAACAGCCTCCCCGAATGACCTGACCGGCTGGCCGGCCGATCACGCTCCGTAATCTGGCCGCATGGCCGTCACCTTCCGCGAGCTGCTGAACCCACGGCCGACCGCACCGATCGCGCGGGTGACCGATCCGACGGAACGCCGTGCGATCGTCGTCGAACTCGTCATCGTCGGTGTCCTCACCTTCGCGTTCTCCGCGATCGCTGCGGCGCTGTCGTTGATCGAGGCGCAGTTGTCCGGCGGTATCGGCAACTCGACGGTCGCCCTGAATCCGAGTCGTTCGGACCTGGGCTGGATCGACTTCGCCCGGCAACTGATGAGCGCCATCCGCCTGTTCGCCATCGGCGGGCTCGGCGCCTACCTGCTGTGGCGCAGCGGTATCGGCTTGGATCGGGTTGGACTGGGCCGCTGGAAGCCGCGACGCGACGTTCCTGCCGGCCTCGGCATGGCCGCGCTGATCGGACTGCCCGGCCTGGCGCTGGTCGCCATCGCCCGCGCACTGGGACTCAACGCACACCTCGTGCCGAGCGAGGTCGACGGCGTGTGGTGGCGCTGGCCGGTGCTCATCCTCATCGCGATCGGTAACGCGGCAGCCGAAGAGATCGTCGTCGTCGCCTATTTCATCACCCGCCTCCGACAACTCGGCGCGTCCGAGAACGGATCCCTCGCCGCCAGCGCCGTGCTCCGCGGCGGCTATCACCTGTACCAGGGCGTCGGCGCCGGCCTTGGCAACATCGTCATGGGCCTGGTGTTCGGCCGGTTCTTCCAGATCACCGCGCGCGTGTGGCCGTTGGTCATCGCCCATGCCGTCATGGATGTCGTCGCGTTCGTCGGGTACGCCCTACTGCACGACCACCTGGCCTGGGTTGGGTGAGCACAACGCCCCTCCCCGTCGGTTGAGTAAGCCCGGCGACGGAGGAGCCGAGCGCCCTTCCGTTGGTTGAGTAAGCCCGGCGACGGAGGAGCCGAGCGCATCGAAACCCTGGCGCACCGAACTTGTCGGTGGCGTGTTCTAGGGTGGTGTCACCGGATCGAACAAGAATGAACGACGTGAGCTGAGGCCTTGTGGGCCTTGGTCTTTCAGACAACATGATGTGGGCAGATCGATCCTCCCTGTCCTGTTCGTGTGTTTGGAAGGTCGTTGGTCGTGGATCCGTTGTCGGCGTGGTGGAGGGTGGCTTCGCCGTGGCCGGACCTGCCCGGCTTCTACACCGGAGGCGTACGCGCCGATCGTGTCGGTGATCCCGCCGACGCCGGGATCAATGATTTGGTCGGTGGCCTGATCTCCAGCGTGCGTGGCCAGTCGTATCTGGCGTGGCATGACTATCAGATCGCTGCGGAACTGCATGCGCGTTTGGTCGGCGACTCTGAGCGCCCCGACGACCTCTTGTTGAAGGATGGGTTCGCTGACTGCGCCGCCCGGATTTCGTTGTCACTGTGCGTCGGTCAGGGGGAGGCCGAAAAACTGCTGCACCGCGCCCTGGCCCTGCGCGACCGCCTCCCGCAGGTGGCCGAACGGTTGAAGATCGGCCGGATCACCGACGAGGCGGTGCGGAAGATCGTCGCGCGTACCGATCTGGTCGACGGCCAACCCTGTGCCGCCGACGTGGATCGCGACATTGTGGCGGAGTTGGATCTGCATGATGGGGCGTGGTCGATGCACCGCCTGCAGACGATGTGCGATCGGATCGTGTTCCGGCATGATCCGGATGCGGTGCGTGAGGCTCGGCGTCGGGCGAAGGATGCGCGTCGGTTCTGGACGCGGCCCACCGGCGATGGGATGGCGCAGGTGTCGGCGACGATGACCGCCGAGAACGCGCTCATCGCCAAAGCCGCGGTCAACGCACTGGCCACCGCGACGTGTGAGCAGGATCCGCGCACGCTGGATCAACGCCGCTCGGATGCCACCTTCACCCTGTTGACCGGCAACGTCTTCGAGTGCCTGTGCGGGCGCGAAGACTGCGACGCCATCATCCCCGAACCGGGTACCGCCCCGGCCAGCACGGTGGTCATTCATGTGGTGGCCGATGAAGGCACCGTGAAGGGCACCGCACAGAATGCGGGGTTCATCGCCGGGCAAGGGCTCATCTCCGATGAGCAGGTGCGGGATCTGGTCGCGCGGCCGGATGCGGTGATCCGCCCGATCGTTCCCATGGGGACGCCGATCAACCCGGACGGCACCTACACGCTCCCGGCGACCCAGCCGTCGAACCCCTACCGCCCGTCGACCGCCCTGGACACGTTCGTGCGGGTGCGCGACGGCTACAGCGTCATCCCTGGTG
>NZ_JBCLVJ010000025.1:0-50132 GCF_048537925.1 Gordonia sp. CPCC 205515
GAGAATTGGCGGGTGCAGGAAACGGCGATGGTGTCGTAGCGGGTCCGCACTGGGTGAGTGGGGCCGCGAAGCGTCCGACCCCCCGGGCTCGATGCCCGGCGGGGTACCGGGTGCTGGGGTGGAGATCGGGTGGGGCGCTGGGGGGGGGGGGCGGAGGGGGGGGGGGTCGACGTCCCCGCAGCCCCCGACCAGGGCGCTCGCGGTGACGACGATGACGAGCAGTGCCGCGAACATGATGGCGGCCGGGTAGACGACCCGTCGGCGGCGGTCCTTGCGCCGCCCGGGTGTCGGCGCCGCTGGCGCTGCCGCCGGGAGGTCGGCGGGTGCAGGCACCGGCTGGTCGACATCGTCGACGTCGTCTCGGTGGGTGGCATCGGGAGCTGCGGTGTTACCGGATGCTTTCTCCCACTCAGTGATCCAGTCGCTCACCCGTGGCCCTCCTGTCCTGTTGGTGGCGGGGTTCTACCGCTGTTGGGGCCATTCGACGGTCACACCGGGCAGATGTTTGGCGACCTCATCGGTCACTGCCCGCGTGGTGTCGGTGATGGCCTTCTGCGCTTGCGCGCCGGCCGGTCCGAGAGCGCGGAGCGGGGCTTGGGCCTGCTCGGCAGTCCAGCCGGCGGTGATCTGCTGCCCGCCGGCGTGGCCGCTGACCTGAACGTCTCCGCCACCGGTGACCTGGTAGGACACATCGGTTCCGGGCAGTCCGAGGTCGGCGGCCTGGTCGGCCGGGAGGTCGAGCCGGAACTGGTCGGTTCCCGGGTCCGGCGGCGGCGGTGTGGGATTCGGCGGCGGAGTCGGGTCGGTGGGTTCCTGTGTGAGGGGCAGGCCGGGGCGCTCGCGGCTGGTTCCGGGGTCACCGGCGCCGAGCGCATAGGCCAGGCCGCCGCCGATGGCGGCGCCGAGAGCTGCGCCGCCGGCACCTGCGGCTGCGGCGGAGAAAGCCGTGATCGCAGCGCCGGTGGCGAAACCGGCTCCGGCGCCGATCAGCGCGCCCGGGCCAGCATTGATGCCGGGGGCAGGGGCGGGTAGTGCTGCGCCGACACCCGCGCCGATACCAGTGCCGATGATCGTTGCCAACGGGATGGCGACCGAGCCGACGACCAGGGCGGTTGCCGTGGCGGCGACGGTGCCGCCGAGCGCACCACCGGCCACGGCACCGATCACCGCGGCCGCGGCCTTGCGGGTGGCTTCGTCGCGCGGAACACCCATCGACAGCAGCAGATTCGCGATCTCCTGCTCAGCCCAGGCCGACCACTCGTTGCCGGAACCGATGAGGGCCGTCTTGTTGGGCACATCAGGGATGTCGGCCTCGTCGACGACGAGGTTGCCCACGCGCAGCGTCTCCGGTTCGGGTGCGATGCGGGGAACGCGCGGCGCCGGCCGCGGAGCGGTGCGCGGCGGTGCGTAGGTGGGGTCGTAGGGCGTCGAGTACTGCGGCTCAGGAACCGGCTGCCAGTAGTCGGTGGAGGGCGGCGAGATAGGAACCACACGCTGCTCGGGCACATAGGACGGCGCACTCGGCGCCGGTGCCGGAGCTGGGGTTTCCGGGGTTTGCGGGGACGTGTCACCTTGCGGGGTCTGTGGCGAGGTATCGCCCTGCGGGATCTGCGGCGAGGGTTCGGCGCCGGCTGGGGCCGCTTGCGCGGCCAGAGCCACGGTCAAGGCAGCTCCCATTGCCGCGACCATGACGCGGCGGTGCTGGTGGTCGTTCACTACTATGCCTCCGGTGTGAGATGCGCTATAAATCATTGCTGACCATCACTATAATTCTAGTTTGCTTGATTGCAAGTGCATCCCCGGCAACGTTGGAAAAATCCGTGCAGACAGCGAAAAAGCGGATGTCCCAACCAGTCAAGGTGGGGACATCCGCCCAGCGATCCTGTTCGGTGAACGGGCCGCGCGTGTTGCGGCCGGCTCGGGTCAACCAGTCACAACTAGCACTTTACTGCATATCTCCGCCGTTGCGGTGCGGTCTCGGCCACGCGGTGGTTGGTCAGAACAGGGCGATCTGGTCGCGTTCGGCGCGCGTGCGTGCGCGCCGGTCAGCCCTGTTGGCGGCCTGTTGCGCGGCGTAGGGGGTGAGGTTGACGGCCGCGGCGATCTCGGCCCAAGTGTGGCCGTGGTCGCGGAGGTCCGCGGCGAGGTCCTCGTTCTGTTCGTCGTCGTTGCGTTCGGTGGTCACTGCCAGGTCCTCTTTCAGATGCGGGCCAGAGTGTCGCGCACTGCCAGCCGGCGGCGCTCGGCGGTCTGCTGGTGAGTGGTGAGTGCGGCCCAGTGGCCCGCGAGTTCGTCGACAGGTCGGCTCGTCGTTATCTGGTGCATCCGGGTCACGAGGGCGAGGTAGCCGCGGCGGTACCAGGCATCGACAAGCGCAGCGGCGAGGTGGGGGAGATCTGCGCCGCCGGCCACGCTCGGCCGCGGGGTCGCGGGGGCGACGATGTCGAGCAGGGCGCCTTTGGTCTGACGGTGGGCGCCGTTGTCGGTGAGGCGTGCCTGCACAAGCTGCGGTGTGGCGGGTGTTCCTTCGTCGATGAGCGCGACCGCGGTCTCGAAGATGCGGCGTGTGGCGGGACCGAGGAACAGGGTGGTGTCGGCCGGCAGGACGGTGGGGTTGTTGCCGGGTTCGGTGCGGGTGCCGATCAGAGCTGTGATGACGGCGTGGGATATCGCGGGTGGTGCGTAGAGCAGAGCAGCAAGAAACGCCAGCTCGAGGTCGAGGGCCGCGTCGATGTCCTCGGTGGCGTCGAGGAAGCCGTATCGGGTGGGATCATCACCGGCGGTAACGGTTTCGAGTTCGGGTAGCGGCTCGATTGCCGAGGTGGCTACTGCCTTGTCCTCGGTGTGCTCTTCGGTGCTGCGGGGTGTGTCGATCATGACGGTCACCGTCCTCACTCCTTCTATGGTCAGCTAGCCCGGGCTCTGACGCCAGTCAGGTCTTCGTGCGCCCACTGGTCGCACTGGGCGGCCAGATCGGCGAGGTCGTCACCGAGGCGGGGATCTCCGTCGGCGTAAGCCTGCTCGGACTGTGCCCAGTACCGGGCGGCGCGTTCGGTGTAGTCGATGCTCATCGGTGAATCCTCCTGTCAGGCAACGGCGGCGGCGAGGTGCTTGATGCGGTCCGGACGAAAACCGGACCAGTGATCGTCGCCGGCGACCACAACCGGGGCTTGCAGGTATCCCAGGCCCATCACGTAGTCGCGGGCGTCGGTGTCGGTGCTGATGTCGACGATGGTGTATTCCAGGCCGGCCTTCTCGAGCGCTTTGTAGGTGGCGTTGCATTGCACGCACGCCGGTTTGGTGTAGACGGTGATGGTGGTGCTGTTGTCGCTCATTTCCGTATCCATTCTGTGCGAGTCGCGAAGTTTACTCTGTAGTGCCCATTCTACCGCGAATAGTGTTGCGATACAACATGTTTGGTATTCTTTTGTGCCTGGATAAGTGCCATTTCCTGATTATTAGCCGCCCATTCGTGGACGCCTGCTCTGTCCATTTAGTGGCTCTTCAGGATTGACGGTGCGTGAAACAGGTTCTATCGACCACAAGATGTAGGTCGGATTTGCGGGTGTGAGCCGCGTGATGTGGGCGGGTCCTGTGGTGTGAAGATGAAAGCTCCTACACACTCATCCGAACACTCACAGGACCCATGACGCAGCGTAGCGCTCTTGCCGACACGATTTGCCGCACCATCGAGTTGGGGGTGACGATCACCGACGCCGCCATCGACGGTGAGGACCGTACCCACTTGTTTTGCCAGCTCCTGGACCCGAAGAAGAGCTGCCCGTCCTGCGGGCAGGGGGGTCGGCTGCGTGATCATGTCGACCGCGAGGTCGCCGATCTACCGATCGTCGGGCACCCGACCCGGCTGCACCTGACGGTGCCGCGCTACACATGCGGCAACGACGCCTGCTCGACGTCGGTGTTCCGCGCCGACCTGAGCGCGATCGTGGCCCCGCGGGCGCAGGTCACCCGCCGCACCACGACCTGGATTCTGCGGTCGATGATCTGCGACAAGATGTCGGTCACCGCGGCGGCGGTCGCGGTGGGGTTGAGCTGGAACACCGTCAACACCCTGGCGTGTGAGGCGGCCCAGACGCTGGCCGCCGCACCCGCACGCCTCGCCGGCGTCCGCGTTCTCGGCGTGGACGAACACAAATGGAAACATGTTCGCGGCCAGGGTGATTCGAGTTTCGTGACCGTCCTTGTCGACCTGACCCCGATCGTGGACGGTACCGGTCCGGCCCGGTTGTTGGATATGGTCGCCGGGCGCTCCAAAGCCGCGTTGAAGGACTGGCTCGACGCGCGGGATCAGGCGTTCCGCGATCGTATCCGGGTGGTCACGATGGACGGGTTCGCCGGCTATCGCACCGCGACCGCAGAGTCCCTGGACAAGGCGCGTGCGGTGATGGACCCGTTCCACGTCGTGCATCTGGCCGCGGACAAACTCACCCTGTGTCGTCAACGCGTGCAACAGGATACGTGCGGGCACCGGGGACGGTCCGGGGATCCGCTCTACGGTATCCGCCGGACCCTGCTGACCCGGATCGGGCTGCTCACCGACAAACAGAAGACCCGGTTACGCACGGGTCTGGACGCCCACGACGAGCATGTGGCGGTGGCCATCACCTACGCGATCTATCAGGACCTGATCGAGGCCTATGACCAGCCGAACAAGCGGGACGGGAAGATCGCGATGTACAAGTTGCTCAAACGCATCCACACCGGCCTACCGGCCGGCCTCGCGGAGGTGGCTCAACTCGGACGGTCGTTGTGGGCCCGACGTGCCGAGATCCTCGCCTACTTCGACACCGGCGCTTCCAACGGCCCCGTCGAAGCCATCAACGGGCGCCTCGAGCACCTCCGGGGTATCGCGCTCGGGTTTCGCAACCTCACCCACTACATCTTGCGGTCACTCATCCACTCCGGCCAACTCGCAGAAAGCCTGCGCGCACTCTGAATTAGGAAGAGCCCATTTAGTGCAGGGTGAAAAACCGGTGCGAAATAAGCGGAGTGGAGCGGCGCGACGCGCAGCGCGTGCCGGTTCTTCGTCCGAAACGGATTGACAGAGCAGGCGGCCACGTCAGTGAGAATTGGCGGGTGCAGGAAACGGCGATGGTGTCGTAGCGGGTCCGCACTGGGTGAGTGGGGCCGCGAAGCGTCCGACCCGCCGGGCTCGATGCCCGGCGGGCTACCGGGTGCTGGTGTCGAGATCGGTTGTGGCGCTGGCGGGTCGGTGTCCGGTGATGTTCTGGTACGGCAGGGTGCCCCGGATCGTGCGGCCGCCGAACGGTGCGCGGGTTTCGACGCTGACGGTCTTCTTGTTGACGCGCAGCACGGTGCACCAGTCGTCAAAACGGGTACGGACCTGGTCGCCTTTGGCGATGGTGTCCGGGCCGTAGTCGCCGGCCTGGCCGGTGGCGATCTGCTCGGCTCGGACCTGGCGCCAGTGGGCGATCTCGTCGGCGCGTTGGGCGATCCGGGCGTCAAGCTGCTCGCGGTAGGTGCCGGTGGCCGGCGCTGTGGTATCGCAGACTTTCTGGCCGCTGCTGGTGGTGTAGAGGGTGCGCGTGTAGCCATCTCGGGCACGTTCGTCGCGGCGCTGGTCGGCTTCGAGTTTCTCGATGCGGTTGGCGACAGTGCGCGGGTTGTTGCGGCGTGCAGTTCCCTCGGCCGCGACGTCGGCGCGGCGTGCGGTCTCGGTGGCCTGCTTCTCGGCGGCCACGGCCTGCCCGAGTTTGGCGTGTGCGTTGTCGATGGCGCGGCGGTGCCGCGCTTCGCTGCTGTGGCCGATTTTGATCGGCTCCCCTCCGGGCGGCAGCGCTGCGGTGGCGCGGCGGTCGGCGTCCCATGCTGCGTCGGCGCGGTCGCGGTGTCGGTCGGCTTTGGCCTCGAGTGCGGCGGCGCGGGCGTGCTGGCGTTCGGCTTTGTCGGCCTCGACGGTGGCTGTGTCGCGAAAACTGGTGTCGAGCTCGACTGTGACCTGGTGGCCGGCGTCGGTGAGGGCGCGGCGTGCGTGGTCGATCTTGTGCCGGTTCGGTTGGCGGTCGCGGCTGTTGGGGATGCCCCACATGCCCAGGGTGCGAAACCAGCGGAATCCGCAGGCTTTCAGGATGGTGTTGGTGCCGTCTCCTCGGCTGGTCCCGTCGACCAGGGTGCCGTCGTCGGGTGTGTGGCTGATCGTGATGGTCATGGCGTCCTCTCGAATACGTCTTAGCGTTGGTCGGGTCAGGCGGCGGGGGTCCAGCGGCCGGGGGTGAGTCCTTCGCGCTCGTCGCCGGGGTCGCTGTAGGCGGTGGCGGCGTCGGCGAGGACTTGCCAGGGGTCGGTGAGGGCGTCTTGCCAGGTGGCCCAGCGGTGACCGGGTGCGGTGGGGTCGAGGTCGTAGGGGCTGGCTGCGCGGTGCGCGTAGCCGATGGCGGCGCGCTCGGCGAGGCTGGCGCTGTGCTCGGGCGCGTCGAGCTCGCGGATGGCTGCGGTGAGAGCGTCGCGGTCGTCATCGCGCGTGGCGGCGATATTGGCTGCGGTCCAAAGGATTCCGGCGCTGGTGTGGTGGTAGTCGGCGGGGATCTGGGCTGGTGTGTAGCTGCGGTTCATCGTGTTGTCCTCCTGGTGTGCGGTGGTCGGTTGGGTGCCGGTGTGCCCCGGGGACTGTTGGTTCCGGCCGGGGCACACCGGGGGTCAGTGGGTCACCACAGCGGGTGGTCGTGCACTTTCAACCTGGCGGGCGTCGGTGATGCCGAGAATTGCGGGGACCTGGGCGGTTGTGGCGCTGGCGGCGAATCCACGCACGGTGGCGTATCCGTTCGGTGTGGGTTCGACTGGTGCGAGGTACCAGCTGGTGCCGCGTGGGGTGCCCAACATGCCCTCTGCGTACGTAGTCGTCGCCTCGAGTGTGTGCAGGTCGACGTTGATGATCTCGGTTGCCCATTGCACCGATACCAGCGCGAACACGTCGACGGCGGCGGTGATGGGTTCATCGGTGCCGGGGATCGGCGCGGCGATGGTGCCGGCGGCCGGGTGGCTCGGGAATGCCTCGACGTATCCCACGATGTGACCGGTGCGGCCATCAGACAGCGTGACAGTGGTGGTGGCGAGGGCGGCGCGGTTGGTGCTCATGGCGGTGGTCCTTTCGAGTGGTGGGTCAGAGCTGTTCGGCGATCGCGCGCCGTGCGGTGGCGCGGTCCTGACGGTTGGCCTGGCGCTTGGCCGCGCGGACAGTGCTCGGGTTCTGATGTGCGCGGCTCGTCCGGCTGAACACGTCACGCTGAGCGCCGTTGCCGGGTCTGGCGGGCCATGTTGTCCTCCTGGTGTGCGGTGGTGCGGTTTGTTTGACACCAGCCATCTCTTCCCGGCGGGAGGAACTGTCAAGGAGGAAGCGGAAAAGTTTCCGCAGGGAGCGCAGCGACCTGTGGTCGGCGGAAAGTTTTGTGCGCCTTGATGGTTACGACCAGAGGGCAGAGAATGGATGGGGGCGGACAAACCCCCATCGCCTGAGATCGCTGTCGCGGCGCAGCCGCGTCGGTCCAGTTGCCGGCGGCGGCCGGCAACTTCCTTCTGCTCGAACTCCCCCGACCCGGAGGGGAGGGATGACACAGCGCGGCCGACAGGCCGCTCCGTCTCAGACGGCCGCAGCCCGGCCGGGTGCCTGACCGTCCGTGTGATGGACAGGCACCCGCCGGGTCATGCGGCGGTGTGTTCTGTGTCGGTATCGGGGTCGATCTGATTGGCGAGGTCTCGGGCGGTCGACAGGACGCGAGACGCGGTTTCGGCGATGAGTTCAGGTTTGGCGTCGGACCAGCTGGCGATGTATCCGATGCTGTAGCTGCTGGTGTCGAGTCCGAGCAATCCCGGCGACGATGTAGGCGACCGATTCGGCTTCGACTTCGCAGCGGCCGCGGTGCTCGATGTAGTCGGCGGACTCGATGTCCTCGTGCATCAGTGCGTGGGCGGCCTCGTGAATGATGGTTTTGGCGGCTTGGGCGGGGGCCAGGGCGTCGTCGACGACGATGCGGCGGCTGCCGTCGGTGGTGGTGTAGCCGTTGGTGGCGCCGGGGATCGGCTCGCGGGTGACGGTCCAGCCGAGGTCGGTGAGGTGGTCGCGGGTGCGGGTGTAGATGTCGGCGGGGTCGTCTCCGGTCAGCTTCTGCACGGGCTGGTCGACGTCGACCCAGAGGCGGGCGTTGGGGTTCTTCTTGCGCATCCAGTCGGTGACTTCGGTGTTGGGGTCGGTTTGGGATACGTCGAACACGGACAGGATCGGGAAGGTGGCGACCTTGCGGTCAGCTTCCTCGCCGGTGTCGGTGTCGACCTCGGTCACTTTGCGGCTGCTGAATCCACGGATGCGGATCGCTTTCTCACCTGCGCGGACGTGGCGGCCGAGTTCGAGCCATTTGTTGTATCCGGCGACTTCGGAGGCGTCGGGGCGCTGGGCGAGGATGAGCAGAAGGTTGTTGAGGCTGTAGGCGTGAAACTTGGTGGCGTAGTCGAGGAATGCGGCCCACTCTTCGGTGCGGGTGAGCGTTTCCATCTTCGTCGCGATGGTGGCGTGCAGCTCGGCGGCCAGCTCGCGGCGTGCGGCGGCGCGCTGTTCGCGGGTCGGCTTGGGTGTGCGGCTCATGGTGTCCCCTCCGTGGTCGCGGTGGTGCGGTTTGTTTGACACCAGCCATCTCTTCCCGGCGGGAGGAACTGTCAAGGAGGAAGCACACAAGTTTCCGCAGGGGAGCGTAGCGACCTGTGGTCGGCGGAAAGTTTTGTGCGCCTTGATGGTTACGACCAGAGGGCAGAGAATGGATGGGGGCGGACAAACCCCATCGCCTGACATTTCTGTCGCGGCGTAGCCGCGTCGGTTCAGATGCTGGCCACGCCGGCACCCGGATTGCCGTACTGCTGTACTGACAGCACGTCGGGTCTGGGCCTGCCACCTCAAACAGGGTTGGCAGTCAGGGTGATTGTGCGGGAGCGACGCAGATGCGGGAGGGCTTGGTGTCGCGGCAGCACAGGGCGGTCGTTCGAGGCGTGGACCATCGCTCTGTAGCACACGTAGTTAACAATTGCCACCTGCAATATCGGCGTGTCGCGCTTCGTGTGTCGCAGGGCCGGGGCGTGACTGACCTGGGATTTCTCTCGCTAGCCCGCGTAAATATTTCGCGCATGTAAACACGTTGTTACGTGTAGCGGCCCAGGTCGACTTGCACGCGATTTTGCAGCATGGGCGCTCGTATCCTTTGAACTAGCCACCGAACGCTCGACTCAGGCCCTCCCGCGGGGGGCCTGAAGGTTAGAAGGAGGTGGTGAGTGTGCGTCGGAGACAAGAGAAAAGCCCGATCGACTGGGCGAAGTGGCTACCAACCGGTGTCCAGGTGATCAGGCTTCTCGTTGACGTTGTTCGGCATGGCTGGCACGTGTGGCCGTGGTGCTGAGCAAATGTCGTTGATGATGCGTTGTGGTTGGGCGGGAAGCGAATGTTATGAACCTTCGCTCCTGTCCTTCCATGTGCAACGTTAGCCCCGTTTGGGATTTTTTCCCAGCGTTTCCGGGCGGGTCATTGCGTTTGAGTATTCAAACATGGTGGTCGAGAGCGTGCAGCGTGGCGGGTGGGCGCCGTTACCTCCGGTAACGGTGTCCACTTCGGCGTTTCCGCCGGGTGTCCCAGCTCCGGCCTGGGCTGGCCCGGTCCTTGGCTTTATCAGGCAATGCGCCCGGGTTCGGCGGCGCCGGCCTCGAGGGCGTCGAGGTGCAGGTATGCGGCCGCCACGTCGGGCCGACCGTCGTTGTCGCGGCCGATGGCGAGCATGAGGGCGATGTCGTCGTCGATGACGATGGCGAGGTAGGGAAGTGTCCAGCCGTCGGCGGTGATGTCGTCGAGCTGGAGGCGTGCGGTGGCGGCGGCTTCGCTGGTGGCGTCGGCGCGGTTGTCGGCGGCACCGTGGTCGGTGCTGGTGGTGTTGGTGTCGGGGGTGTAGGTGGTGACGGTCCAGGTGATCATGGTTCTGATTGTGGTCGCGGCACCGCCGGTGTGGGGTGCCGCGACCGGTGAGGGGCGGCATCTGTGGAGTGATGCCGCCCCTGTGGAGAACTAGTCGTCCTCGTCGGGGGTGGTCCAGCCGTGGCCGCGGCGCCCGAACTCGGGGCCGGTAGGCTTCCAGTCCCGTCGGGTGGGGTCGGCGGTGTACTGCCGCCCGTCGGGGAACACGGCGATCGCGGTGCGGTGCGCGGTGCGCAGCGCGTCGATGAGCGAGCGCAGCGCGGTGGTGTCGAGCACGCGCAGTGCGACCGGGTCGAAGACGAGGGTCAGGTAGGGGATGGTCTGGCCTTTGATGACCGTGTGGGTCATCTGCTCTCGGGTCGCGGTGCCGGTGGGCGTGGCGATCCAGGTGACGGTGTTGCGCATCCGCGCGACCTGCTGGGGCGTCGGATCGTACTGGGCGTAGTTGGTGACCATGCCCATGCTCGCTTGGACGCCGAAGGCGACGAAGCCGAGCAGGTGTTGGACCTGCTCTGCTGAGGTGAACTGCATGACGAGGTCGGGCAGTTCGAGCTGTAGTGCCGCGGAGTCGGTGCTGGCGGCGGTGGTGGTGATGCGGTAGTCCTGGCGCCCGGTCATGGTGACGACGAGGCGCGACACCACGCCCTGCGTGGTGAGCTGGTCGCGCAGACGAGGCATCGTCGAGGCGGTGTTGTTCATTGCGAGCTCCTTCGATTTCGGTCCGCCGGGGTGGCGGACGTCGGAGCCCTTTGGGGGCGGCTGAGGGTGGGCTGTCAACCCCGGAGAGCCTGGTGTGCCGGAGGCCAATTCGGCTGCGAGCGCAGCGAGTGCGGTTTGCCGAATTGGTCGGAGCGCGTGGGCGGAGCGCAGCGGAGAACACGCGGAAGTCACCAGGCGTGGGTTGACAGGTCGGGGTCCCCGGCCGGTCACAATTGGGGCGACGTACGCACACACAAACGTGACCACCCACCCAACTCGCGAACTCCCGACCCGGAGGGGAGGGAGAACACTGTGCGGCCGACAGGCCGCTCCGTTGTAGGGCTGGTGCCGGGAGGTGAAACACGCAGGTCCGGGGCCGTCTGGTGGCGACGACCCCGGACCCGGTGCTGTTGGTGTTAGAGCGTCCACCGCCCTGGGGTGATGTTCGCTTCGAACCCGCCGATTCGGGCGGCGGTCGCGGCCGCGTCGGCGAGGATCGGCCACGGTTCGGTCAGCTGCCGGTGCCACGTTGCCCAGTCGGCCTCGTCGGCGTTGCCGGCGAGGTTCGGGTGCCGGGAGGCCGCGATCATCGCGGCGAGCTCGACCGCGGCTTGGCCGTGGCGTGCTGTGGTGCTGCCGCCGGCAATGAGCTGGGCGGCGGCTTCCCGGATGGGGTCTGCGATCTCGGGATTCGTGACGGTGAGGTCGGCGGCGATCCAGAGGATGTTGGCGACGCTGCCGGTGGCGGCGGAGGTGACGGTGGCGCTGGGGATGTATCGCATGGCGATCCTTTCGGTTGGTGTCCGCCGGTGTGGCGGACGTCGAAGACCTGGGGGACCGGCGGGGGTGGGCTGTCAACCCCGGAGAGCCTGGTGTGCCGGAGGCCAATTCGGCTGCGAGCGCAGCGAGTGCGGTGTGCCGAATTGGTCGGAGCGCGTGGGCGGAGCGCAGCGGAGAACACGCGGAAGTCACCAGGCGTGGGTTGACAGGTCGGGGGTCCCCGTCGGTCACACTTGGTCGACGTGCGCGCGCAAGTTGGTGACCACCCACCCAACTGGGAGCCTTCCTCGGGGCCGGTGGCGCAGCGCAGCGTAGCCACCGGCCCCGAGGACAACTCTGTGCGGCCGCCGGCCGCCCCGACTTTCGGCGCTTTCGCCTCAGCCGGCGATGTGGCGGCACTGGCCGCATTCCCATCGGCCGGCGACCCTGACGCAGGCGCGGCGCTCATCGCACAGCCAGCACAGCTGATTCGGTTTGGTTTGCTGACCGGCCTCGATCGCCAGCGACCGTTCGACGGCCGGTTCGTGTTGCGCGCGGTAGGCGGCAATCGTGTCGCGGTCACGCTGCTGCTGAACGGCGGCGGTCAGTGGGGTGCCGGCGGGGGTATGGGCGAGGAAGTCGCCGAAACTGGCCAGGCACTGGCGGCAGGGATGTCCTTGTCGGTGAGTGAGGTTAATGCAGCCGGGGAGTGGGCAGTCGGGGAACAGGCCCGTCATTGCGCTACTCCGTGCCAGAAGGCGACGGCGCGGTGGTCGGCGTCGGCGAAAGTGGGCAGTCCGCTGGCGGCGTGAACCGGAACGATCGCGTCACGGACGGCATCGATGGTGTCGGCGTTCCAGTCGGGGCTGGCGCCGAGGATGGTGATGATGCGGGCCAGGGCAAGAGTGGCTGCTCGGTGGTCGAGTTGATCGGCGATGACGGGGATGGTGTGTGCGCGGGTCATTGGGTGTCCTTCTGTGAGCGGTGGGGAGAGGGGGTGGTGCGGCGGTGGTGGGGCGGACCTCGCGGGTCCGCCCCACCACCGCCGGTCAGGTGAGGTCGATGTCTGCGGCCTGCTTATCGGCCGCGATGACTTCCTCGATCTCGGAAAGCGTGTAGCCGAACACGTCGACCAGCAGCCGCAGGTAGACCGGGCGGTGGCTGGTGTAGCTGCGATCGGTTTCGCGCCACGCGGTTTTCGGCATGTCGGCCTCGTGCGCGCCGAGAGCGATGGCCAGGTTGATGATCTGGCGGCGTTCGGCGCTGGCGCCATCGAGCGCTGCGAGCGGCGCGGTGTCGCCCAGGAACGCGGTTGCGAGCGCGCGTGCGGAGCCGTCAGCACGGTTGTAGCCGAGCAGGTCGTGGTACTGCCACATCGTTTCGGCCAGGAACGCTGCGACCGCGCCTGCTTTGCCCTTGGGCAAGGTCTTGCGTGACAGGTACTCGGTCACCTTCTGTCGGCGCACCTCGGTCGCGGTGAGAGCGAGTTTGTTCAAGGCGATGACCTGGCGGCGCTCGTCGGACTTGGCTTGCGTGTCCTGTGGCACCTGCTCGTCACTGGTGTTGCCAGTGGGGATGAAACTGTAGCGCGACCAACCGAGCGCTGCGGGATCAGCTACGCACCAGGTGGTTTCGACCTCGACGTGCTCGTGGCGGGTCAGCGTACGCGGGTCGCGCAGACCGTCATCGGGGGTTGCTTCGGGGTCCTCTTCGTCCTCCAGCGACCAGTCGATGAGATCCTCGTCGACCTCGTTTCCGTCGGTGTCGGTCCAGGTTTCGGTGGTTGAGGCGTGCACGTAGGCAAGGCGCTGCTCGTGCGGTACCTGTTCGATGTCGGTGACTCGCGCACCGTTGGCGTCGACGAGGACCGAGAGGCGTTCGGCGGTGTCGGCGTGGCTGGGGTGGCGCAGCGTGGCGGCGATCCCGTCGGCGGTGTACTGCTCGGCCTGGGCTTTGGCGGCGGCACGCTCGGCGGTGGTTGCGGCCAGGTGGGCGGCGGTGTGCTCGAACCGTCCCCACCGCAACGATTCCATCAGCTCGTCTTGAGCTTCGGGCTCGTCGTCGTACTGGGCGAGCACAGCTGCCTGTTCCAGCGTCAGGGTGTCGGCGTCGAGGGCGTCCTTGGCGTGTTGCGACTTCGCGGCCGCGATCGCCGGGTCGACCTCCTTCTTCTTGTTGAGTCCGAGGCTTTTGGCGATGCGTGTCGGGGACACTCCGTGCAGCGACAACTGTGCGATCGCCTCGACTCGTTCGGAGGCGGTCAGGTCGGTGCGGTGCTCGTTGGCCTTGTACTGGTCGATCACGCGCGCCCGGAGCTGCTCGGTGTCGGATTCGTCGGCGGTCGCGGGAAGGACGTAGACCGGCACTGTGGTCAGTCCGGCCTGGCGTGCGGCCAGGGTGCGCATCTGCCCGTCGCGCACTACGACGGCATCGCCGGTGTCGGTGGCCAGGATCGGTGAGAGCAGGCCGTCTTTCACGGATGCGACAAAATCGGCGGTCAGCTTGGCCTCGGCGTCGGTGCGGATGTTGTCACCGATGACCAGCTCGTGCGGGTCCAGGGTGCGCAGCTCCCCGGTGGGAATGGTCGCGGTGGTGGTGTTGTCTGCCATTGGGGTTCTCCCTTATTCTTTGTGGTGAGACCCCGGTCAGGTAGCTGCTGACCGGGTTTTCTTCTGCCCGTGTACGGAACGTGTCCGTCGCGGAGGTTTCTAGTGGTGGGCGAATGTGCGTGCTGCACCGAGTTGGTCCAGGCCGCAGCATTCGCAGAGCCAGGAGCCGGGCGGGTCGATGTCGTCAGCGACGACGAGCAGGCCGTGGTGATCCATGAAGGCCAGGACCTCGGCGGTGTTCTCGGTGTCCAGTCCGCTCATGTCGCCGTAGGCGACGGCGACGGCGCAGCTATTGCACAGTTGAAAGACGGTGGCGCTGGTCATGGTGACCCCTCCCGTTGTGAGTGCTGGTTTGCGTTTGCACTAGCCATGTCTTTGCCGGAGGGAGCGGGCCGCAAGGGTGTTCACAGTGAAAAAGTTGTCCGGGCCGAAGGCCTGAAACCCGTAGGGCGGAGAAGTTTTTCACGGCCCTTGCGGCACGGGACTGGAGGTAAAAGGATGGATGGTGCAACGCAAACCAACTCAGCCCGAAGGGCTCCACAGTGCGGCGAAGCCGCTCCGATCAGATGACGGCGAAGCCGGCACAACACTGCTGTACTGCCGTACTGCCGGCTATGCGACTTTGCCGGCCAGGCCCGACGCCACCCGGCAGTCGTGGATCTCAATGCGGGTGCGCAAGGATGGGCCAGCTGGTGGATGCGGGGCGACTCTTCTGCTTGGTGGCGTGCCTGGCGGTCGCTAGTCGGCCTGAAAGAATCTGGTGATGAGGTCTGCTGTGGCGCCCCAGTCTCCGTGACGAAGAAAATGACTCAAGTCGACCTTTACGAAGACCGCTTCTGCGGCGAAATAGGTTGTGTCGCCGACAGTACCGTTGGCTTCGATGAAGAGCGCGCGGTCGGTTTCGTCGACGAGGGAGGCGGTGATGTGCACGGGGGTGTGCAGTGGGACCGGGCGTCGATACTCCACGGTGAGGGTTCGGGTGACTGCGGGTGTCTCGGCGATCCACAGGGTGAAACCCATGATGTCATCGCATGCCGCTGAGATGGCTCCGCCGTGGGCGAGTCCCGGGGCTCCTGAGTGGCGCTCGTCGAATTGCAGGTCGGCGTAGACGTGGTCGCCGTGCAGGTGTACCTCGAGGTGCAGGCCATTGGGGTTGTCTTCGCCGCATCCCATGCACCATGGTGCGTGTGCTGGTAGTGGTTTGTCGCCCCTCATAAGTGACCTTTCTGAGCCTTCAATCGGTACCGCCACTGGCAGTTTCGCTCTGTTACCGACGGTATTGTTGTGCAGTCAGGGGTTCGTGATTTTGGCTATATAGGGAGTGGCCAGGTGGAAACCATCGATTCCGACGATGTTGACCCGAGGCGGGTTCGGTCGCGTCAGCGTTTGTTGGATGCTGCGGTGACCTTGCTGAACAGTGGCGGGGTCGAAGCCGTTACCGTGGAGGCGGTCACTCGACTGTCTCGTGTTGCTCGCACCACCTTGTATCGTCACTTCGAGAGCTCCACAGATCTGGTGGCGGCTGCCTTCGAGCGATTGTTGCCTCAGGCCGAGACCCCCGAGACGACGACGTCGATCCGTGATGACCTGCTGAAGCTGATGCAGCGGCAGGCTGAGCTTATTGAGCAGGCACCGCTGCAGTTGACGACGCTGGCATGGTTGGCAATGCTTCCCGAGCAGCCCCGGCAATCCGGGCAATCCGACGGGGATCAGAACGCGCTCGCGCCACTGCGTCGTCGAGTCGTCGAGCAGTATCGAGAACCATTCGATCGAGTTTTGACGAGTGACGTGGCCACGGCGGAGCTCGGCGACCTCGATTTGACCATGGCAGTCACTCAACTGGCGGGCCCCCTTGTCTTTGCCAAGCTCACGGGCATTCGGTCGATGACCGTTGGCGATCTCGAACAGCTTGTCGACGATTTCCTCATGGCCCACCGGCGACACCAAACCTCCTGACCTCCTTCCCCATCTACGGTACTGCTAGTACCGTAACGATACCGTCGGTTTCGTAGACGGGCTGGGTCGAGGGTGAGGTGCTGCGTATGGTGGTCCAACGTCCAAGTGGTGGGCGCTTGGCGGCGCGCCGGTTGGCGGAACGCAGCGAGTACAGCACGACATTGGGGCGGTTGGCACGGTTCACCTTGGCGCACAGATTCCTCGTCATCGGGGCGTGGGTGGCTGTGGGTATCGTCTTGGCGATACTGTTTCCCCAGCTGGAGACGGTGGTGCGGCAGCAGTCTGTTGATCCGATCCCTGCTGGGGTTCCATCGTTTCAAGCACTCGATCAGATGGGTGGTGCGTTCGGTGAGAAGGGCGCCAAGACCACTGTTTTCGTGACCATGGAGAACCCGAACGGGTTCACCGACGTGGCGCGGGAACGCTACGACATGCTCGTTCTGCAGTTGCGCGAAAATTTCGACGATGTGCAGTCAGTGCGGGATTTGCTCTCCGATCCGACGACGGCCGGCCAGGCCTTGAGTGAGGACGGGCAAGCCTGGTACTTGCCTGTCGGGGTCACCGGAACTTTGGGAGGGCCAACGGCCACGCATGCTGTGGAGACCGTGCGCCAAACCGCGCAGCGCGTGTTTGACGGTACGGACACCACTGTCCATGTCACCGGGCCGACGGCCACTTTCAGTGACCAGATCGTCAGTGCTGAAAGCGATTTAGTCGTGATCACTGTGGCGACGGTGGCGCTTATCGCGATCATTCTGTTGATCGTTTACCGATCGCTGTTCACCGCGCTGGTGCCGTTGTTGGTGATCGGTGTCAGCCTCGGCGTGGGCCGCGGGGTCTTGTCCGCACTCGGCGAACTCGGTATGCCGGTATCGCAGTTCACCGTCGCGTTCATGACCGTCATCCTGCTCGGAGCCGGGGTCGACTACTCAGTCTTTTTCATCAGTCGCTATCACGAACGGCTACGCCAGGACGCTACCACTGAGGTTGCGCTCGTGGACGCGACAGCAACTATCGGACGGGTCATCCTGGCTTCAGCTGCCACGGTGGCGCTGGCCTTTTTGGCGATGGTGTTTGGTCAGCTGAGCGTGTTCTCCACCTTGGGTCCGGCATGCGCGATCGCCATCCTCATCGGATTCCTCGCCACGGTCACCCTGCTACCACCGGTGTTGCTGTGGGCGGCGCGATTCGGCTGGGGCGCACCCAGACGAGATCTGACCCGAAAGTACTGGAATCGCGTCGCCGTGCTCGTCGTGCGGCGTCCTGTGCCTCTGCTGGCACTAACCCTGGTCGGGCTAATCGTGCTTAGCGTCTTCGCGATGGGCATCCAGATCACCTTCGACGATCGTGAGGGGCAGCCCGCGACAACCGACAGCAACGAAGGCTACGCGTTGCTCGACCGTCATTTCCCTCAAGACGTCACTATCACTGAGTTCCTCGTTGTAGATGCACCGATCGATCTCCGTACTGCCAGCGGGCTGGCCGATCTTGAGCAAATGGCCTCACGTGTATCCCAGATCCCCGGAGTGACTCGAGTCATCGGTGTTACCCGTCCCACCGGGGACAAGCTCGAGCAAGCCGAGCTGTCCTGGCAGAACGGTCAGATCGGGGACCGGCTGGCGGGTGCGGTCGACGATGGCCAGAACCGCCGAGGTGACCTCGAACAGCTCCGTACCGGCGCATTCCAACTCGCCGACGGGCTTACTCAGCTCGACACCCAGGTACGCACCAACTTGGCCCCCCTGGCCGGCATCCTCGATCAGGCAAGCACAGCAGGGCAGCAAATTCAGCAGTACCAGCCGATACTCCGCCAACTCGCCGCATCTGCACCAGCGCTCGATCGCGCTTCTCAGAATGCCCCACAGCTGGCCGCGCTCACCCGCCAAACATCTGCAGCCCTGGCAACAGTGACCTCGATCCTGCCCATCCTCGATAATGCGCCCTGGTGCACCCAAGTCCCGCAGTGCGCAGCTCTGCGCGCGCAGACCCGCAATCTCGACGCCCTACTGAGCAACGGGACCCTCGACCAGATCGCCACGCTGTCAACACAACTCGCGCAGCTGGATACACCGATCTCAACAGTCACCGACCAACTCACTTCCACCGTCAACTCACTGGGCTCCACGCTGGGAAGCATCAGCAGCCAAGACCTTCCCGGCAAGCTCACCCAACTGCAAACAGGTATCAGTCAACTCGCGGCGGGATCACGCCAACTCGCCGCCGGTGTATCCGCGCTGATCGACAGCAACCTTCAACAACTCGCCGGGATGGCCGCGCTAGCCACACAACTACAAACCTCCGCCCGCGAGACCGCCGGAACAAACTCAGCAACCGGCTTCTACCTCCCACCTCAGGCCAACGCAGACCGCCGTTTCGTCGACGTCGCTCGCCAGTTCGTCTCGCCCGACGGCCATACCGTGCGCTACGCAATACAAACCAGCTTCGACCCCTACAGCACCGAGGCCATGCAACTGGCCGACACAATCACCGATGTCGCACTCGCCGCCAGACCGAACACAACCCTGCAGGACTCCAACATCGCGATAGCCGGGTTCCCCGCCATCAACGCCGATCTGCAACGTCTACTCACCGAAGACTTCCGACTCCTAGCGTTGGCCACCCTCACCATCGTCGGCCTGATCCTGATACTCCTACTCCGAGCACTCATCGCGCCGCTATACCTTCTGGGCACCGTCATACTCAACTACACCGCGGCACTGGGTATCGGTGTCCTGATCTTTCAACACATCCTCAAAACCGATATCGCCTGGCCCGTACCACTACTGGCCTTCATAGTCCTCGTCGCGGTCGGCGCCGACTACAACATGCTTCTTATCTCTCGCCTACGCGAAGAATCCCAAAACAACATCCGCATCGGCGTCCTGAGAACCGTCACCAACACCGGATCAGTCATCACCTCGGCCGGCCTCATCTTCGCTGCCAGCATGTTCGGACTCATGGCCGGATCCATCTCGATCATGACCCAGGTCGGACTCATCATCGGCATCGGCCTGCTGCTCGACACCTTCATCGTCCGCACCATCGTTGTGCCGACCATCGCCACACTTGTCGGCAGAGCAAGCTGGTGGCCGAGTACCCGAACCGACACGCATCCAGTGTCCCGCTAGTACGCACGCACGTGCCGAGATCTGACCGGCCCCGCCAGTCATCCAGCCATCGCGCCCACCTCATCGACTGACACCCGCTCGACGGTCGGCCGCGGCAACCACACCCTACCGTCGCGGATCAGTGCCCAGACCACGTCAACCAGACGTCTAGCGAGAGCGATGAGAGCGTGGACGTGGGAACGCTTCTCGCGTCGTTTGCGCTGGTAGAACTCGCGGGACGGGCCGTCGCGTTGCGAGCTGTTGAGTGCGGCCATGTAGAACACCTTGCGAAGTCCTCTGTGGTAACGCTGGGGTCTACGCAAGGCTCCCCGGCGGTTACCGGAGTCGTGCGGTACCGGAGCAAGACCGGCGTAGGCGGCGAGTCTGGCGGGCGAGCCGAACGAAGTGAGGTCGCCGCCGGTGATCGCGACGAGCTCAGCGCCGCTTCGGGTGCCGATGCCTGGCACGGATTCGAGAATCCGTGCGTGACGGTGGCGGCGGAACACCTCGGTGATCTGCTTATCCAGGTCGGCGATCTGACGGGTCAGCATGACCAACGAGGTAGCCGCGTGTTGCACCAGTAGGGCTGTGGTCGCCTCGCCAGGCAGGGTGACGGTCTGCGCGGCCGCCGCGGCACGGGCTTTGTCGATCATCTTCGGGATCGTGGGTCGGCGGACGCCGTGACTGCGCAGGTGGTCGTAGATCTCGTCGTCAGAGACCGCAGCGATCGCAGATGGCGTGGCGAAGCGGGTGAGGAACGTTAGACCGGTCAGTGTCGAGTAGTCGAAACACCGTTCTAGTGCAGGGAAGATGCGGGTCAGCAGGCCGCGCAGGCGGTTGATGCCTCGCGTACGTTCAGCGACGAGGTCGTTGCGATGTCCGGTCAGCAGGTCGAGTTCGATCGCGACGTCGTCGGGCGCCGAGACGGTGGCGAGATCGCCACGTAGGCGGGCTGTCTGGGCGATCACGACCGCATCGCGGGCATCGGTCTTGCCCTCACCCGCGAACGCACCGGTCATGCTGTGCACGACCCGGCCGGGCACGTAGCGGATCTGCTGGCGCCGCGCAGCCAGCACACCCCTCAGCAGCGCCGATTCCGGTGCGGTCATGTCGATCGCCCACACCACGAATTTCATGTCGGCGACCCGGTCCATGAGCGCTTCGATCGCCGGTTGATCGTTGGGAAGCCGCCGAGACCACAGCACCGTTCCCGCCTCATCGACCGCGGCGGCGTGATGCGCATGCCGACCGACATCAATTCCTACCCAGATCTTTTCGTCCATACTGTCCTTCCGTGTGCGGTTGGCTCGTCAGGGTGGTTTCGCCGGCACACCTTTACACAGCGACAAGTTCGCGAACACATCTCAATCAGCGGCCGAAACGACCCGTCACGGTCCGGGGTGACCTTCCACGCCAAGCCACCAGCGACAACAGGTGATTGTCGAGCCACGCCCCGAACCGCGGACGAACGTCCGAGGCGACCGCCCCGGACGTACTCCAACGTAAAGGTGATTGTGCGGGAGCGACGCGGATGCGGGAGGGCTTGGTGTCGCGGCAGCTCATGAGTCGGCGAGAGTCGCATAGTGAGTTTGGCTAGATTGCCTACATGGCGATCTCTCCGATTGAGCTCTTGCGTGCCAGTGATGTTGCTGCATGGAATAGGTGGCGCGCCGCAAACCGCGATCGAAGGCCCAACCTCGGCGGCGCCAATTTGACCGACGTCGACCTCACCGACGTCGACCTCACCGACGTCGACCTCACGCGCGTCAACTTCACCAACGCCACCCTCGTACGAGCGAACTTCACCAACGCCACCCTGGCCGGCGCCAACCTCACCGCCGTCGACCTGACCGGCGCCAACCTCTTCGCCGTCGACCTTGCCAGCGTCTATCTCACCCGAGCTAACCTCAACCGCGCCAACCTCAACCGCGCCAACCTCTTCGGCGCCAACCTAGCCGGCGCCACCCTCGTCGCCGCCAACCTCGTCGGCGCCAACCTCGTACGCGCCAACCTGGCCGGCGCCACCCTCGTCGCCGCCACCCTGGCCGGCGCCAACCTCACCCGCGCCACCTTCATCAGCGCCAACCTCTCTAGCGCCATCCTCGCCGGCGTCAACCTCACCGACGCCGATCTCACCGACGCAGAGCTCGTCGGCGCAGAGCTTGCCGGCGCCAACCTCACCGCGGCCAACCTCAGAAACGCCAACTTCGCCGAGGCCGATCTCACCGACGCAGAGTTTGCCGGCGCAGAGCTTGCCGGCACAGTGTTTGCCAGCGCCAAGCTCTCCCGCGCCGCTATCGCCGCCATCGCCGCCCGCGACACCGTCGGCGTTGTGAAAGAGGTTGTGGCTGTGGTTGATATCGAGGTTGAGCTTGATGTTGGTGTGTCGACGGGGACGCTTTTGGAGTTGATGCGTGCGGTTGATGCGTTGTGTGGGTTGGCTGTTTCTGTGGGTGCTGAGTTGGGGCGTCAGCAGGAGGCGGCTGGGGATGGCGACACGTTGGTGAAGACGGCGACTGGTTCGCCAGGTGCGGTCGAGTTTAAGGTCTCGCGGGTCGGTTATGGGAGTCCGTGGTTCGTGACGCTGCTTGAATACGCGGGCTATGGGGGCGTGTCGGCATGGACAGCCAAGGATGTACTTAAGGGCAAGGAGAGTTCACTTCTCAACCTGATCAAATTGGTTACTCGTAAGACCGAGTGGGCGGACTGGAACGAGGAACGAGATAAGGACAGCAAAGCAAGGATCACGAAGCTGGCCGCGGAGGAGATGGGACATCGCGCCGACCTGAAGGAGAACGAGCTCCGTCTCCTGAAGGCGAATGCGGAGATTGAAGCCCTGTCGTCGAAGGATATTGCTGCGAATATCGAAGCTACTGACCGCCTTGAACCGGCGGTGCAGCACATCATGTTGTCGGCGACGAGCGAGTTCGCGGCGTTGTTTTCTCGCGGGGCGGAGGTGACCGTGGTGTCTGAGCAACGCTTGCCAGATTGATCTGCGATCGGAACACCCTCACCTCCTCAGCCGGGCGACCTGGCTAACTTGCAGTCCTCTACTACTGTGGCCGGGTGACCGACCGAGAGATACTGCGCTCGGCCGCGCGAGACATCCGGACGATGATGCGGCGCCGGCAGGCGAGATGTCACGGGCGAACGGGTCGTGGGCGCCACCAGACTCGAAGCTGATGGATCTGGCCGTCGAGTGTGATGACGTGGTGTATGGGCAGCGATACGAAGCGTCCGACCTGGCGGACCGGTTGGCTGCGGTGCTCGGCGATTCGTGGGAGCCATGACGGTTGAGGCCCGTCGCGGGCAGGTGTCTTGAACAAAGGTCTGTGCAACACCTTCGCGACCGTCGCGCATGCAACCCGTGAAGGGATTAGCTCGACAAACAACGCGCGAGGGACGGTATTACCCAAATGGAGAAGATGATCACGAGCGGAGGGGTGCTGACCCCGGCGGGGCAGGTGCTGGCTGCCGAGCTCTACGATCCGGCGGTCGGCACAATCAAGTGTTGGCTGGCCGACGGAGTGGGCAGTGAGATGGCTCGGTTCGGTGGGAGTTGACCCCGGATCTTGGACACGTTGAATCCCGCATCTGTGCGGGAGGAAGCGAGATGATCAAGAGATGGCCCGAAAGCACTACTCCGAGGAGTTCCGCAGAGACGCGGTCGAGTTGTACGAGTCCACGCCGGGCGCCACGGTGCGCGGCATCGCCGCCGATCTCGGCGTCGAGCGCGGCACGTTGCGTGGGTGGTTGACCATCTACGGCACCGGCCGCAAGAGGGCCGCGGACGGCAGCGCGACGCAGAGCCCGCTCAAACCCCGTCAGGAGCCGGTGGTCACCGAGGATGGCCCGGAGACTGTGGAGGCCAAGGTGAAGCGTCTGGAGGCTGAAAACGCCGCGCTGCGCAGCGAGCGGACGAAGTTGACCACCGAACGCGAGATCCTGCGTCAGGCGGCCAAATATTTCGCCGGGGAGACGAACTGGTGAGCCGCTTCCAGTTCGTCGCCGACCACCTCGACACCTACCCGGTGAAGTGGCTCTGCGAACTCCTCGAGATCGCATGTTCGTCGTTTTATGCCTGGCGTAAAGCTGCGCCGACCCGGGCGGCTCGTGAGGAGTCTGATGCTGTGCTGGCACAACGTATCCGCGAGATTCACGATGAGGACCGCACCTGTGGTGCGCCGCGGATCACTGCTGAGCTCAATGATGGTGTGCCACCGCAGGAGCGGGTCAATCACAAGCGGGTGGCGCGGGTGATGGCCGAGCACGGCATCGCCGGCTATCGCCGGCGCCGGCGGGTGGTCACCACGATCCCCGAGCCGTCCGATGCCAAGGTCGCTGACCTGGTCGAACGGGACTTCACCGCAGATGCGCCCAACGAAAAGTATGTCGGAGACATCACCTACCTGCCGTTGGAAGATGGGACGAATCTGTACCTGGCCACGGTCATTGACTGCTATTCGCGGCGTCTGGCCGGCTGGGCGATCGCTGATCACATGCGTACCGAACTGGTCACCGAGGCGCTGACCAATGCCGCGTTGACCCGGGGTAGTTTGGCTGGCGCGATCTTCCACAGTGACCATGGAAGTGTCTATACAGGTAGGGATTTCGCGAAACACTGCGCCAGGCTGGGGGTGATCCAGTCGATGGGAGCGGTGGGGACAAGTGCCGACAACGCGTTGGCCGAATCATTCAATGCGACTCTCAAGCGGGAGGTCCTGCAAGATGACCGCTTCTGGCCGGATGCGGTGACGTGCCATCGCGAAGTGTTCGGCTGGCTGGTGCGGTACAACACGCGCCGCCGCCACTCCTGGTGCGGCTTCATGTCACCCATCAACTACGAAAAGCACTCTAGTGCTACACTATTGACCGCTGCATGAATCCCACCCAGTGTCCAAGATCCGGGGTCAAGGCCCGGTGAGCTGTCGTTACCGGTTGAGCAGGCGGCGATGGGTAGCGACGAGGTCCGGACGGACATTGCACTTGATGTTTTTCTGGCCGCATTGCCGGGGTTCATGCGCTATCTCGATAGTGGCCGGTTCGACGAGGCGGGTCCCGCGAGCGTACAGAGTTTTTTCATCGGCGCGTGCCGCAACGTGTTGCCGGCCGTGGCTAATCGTCGGCACAAGAACGTTGGCAGCGAGTATCCGCGTGAGGACCTGCTTGATTGGGTGAACGATATTGCAGTTTGCAGCGAGGGCGCGGACCTTCGCTGGATGCATCGGCTACTTCAGCTCGCCCCACATGACCTCGCTCGCGTCCTGATGCTGGTCGCGATGGAGGGCGTCACCTTCAACCAGGCGTCGCTTCGGCTCGGGAAGAAGCCGGGGACAATGCGCTCACAGCTCAACCTCTACCGGCGAAAGCTTGTCGCGCTCCATTTCGCAGCGAAGGTCGATATACCTGAGGCGACCGCTCTTGGGCGTTGGGTGCGCGATCAGGGTGCAGCAGCATGAGCGCGTTCGTGTGGGTGTTTGCTGTCTCGAGTCTCCCGATCATTGTGGCGACCATCTACGCCGTCGCCCACCCGGACGCCGACCGCCGCGCGGACGCGCGGCGCGTGCTCACTACTCTCACCCGGCGAGCGAACGCAGGGTGGTGGATTCGGAGACATTGAGTCGCTCGATGCGACAGTTGCCGATCCACAGAAGAAAGCCTGCGACGCGCCCGATGGACTGTCGCACCACAGGCTTGGAGTTCGCCAACCAGCATTCCTATGCATGTCGTCACTTGTGACGAAACATGGTGTGGCACAAAATATTCCACGCCGATAGTTATTATTATGTAAAGTAGTAGTTTACACGACAGCAGTAAGCACTGATTGACAGTCTCGGTGGTGACAGCGAAGATGAGACTGTGACACCCCAGATGGGACACTCCCTTGCCGGCATCGTCGATGGCTACAAGCAGCGCTCCGGACTGTCGGATGCGGCGATCGCGACCAAGATCGGCATGAGCCGGATGAACCTGAACTTGTGGCGCAAAGAGATTCGCGCATTGCCGACCCACGACAACCTGGTCGCGGTGGGTCGGGTCACCGATACCCCGTACCGGGTGGTGCTGGATGCGGCGTTGACCGACTGCGGGTACCTCGCCAGTCCCCCGTCGGGGGATACGGTATCCCTGGATGGAATCGTGGCAGTGTCGCGGATTCTTGGCGGCTTGTTGGGGCGGGCGCTGACTCCGTCGGAAGCCTCGCGGCTCAAGACTGCGTGGACGAGTGGTAGCCCGCGCACCCTGGACTCCATCGCCGAAGCGCTTGACTCCGAGCAGCGGAACGCGGGCCGCCAATGAGCACTCTCGACGCACCACTCAACGAGCTGCATGATCAACTCGCCTCGCTGCAACGCCACGTGCTCGGCCTTGAGCGCGACTACCGGGAGCTGGCCGAGCGCGACGACATCGCGGTCGATGACCTCGGTGACGACATGACCCCCGCCGAATGCCTCGCTCGGGTCAGTGAGTCTCTTGCGGCGCTGTGCCGCAGCCTTGGCGACGCCGACACACGGCGATCGGAGGCGAAACAGGCCGCGGCGCGTCTGTATCTCGCCCGATGATCCTCGGGTGCGGGGTGTTGATCGGGCAGAAGCCGCAGCATCCTGGCACGCTGGAGCTTTGTGAGTGGTGGTGAGTTTTTCGTGGGCCCAGGCGTCAAGGTCGGTGTCGCGGCGGCACGGCCTGCGGCCGGCTGGTTTCGCCGCAAGGTGTGGCCGGACACGTCCCGGTTGTCCTCCGAAGGATCGGTCGACGACCTGGCCGACGCCGTGGCGCGCAGCGAACGGAAACTGCTGGATCAACTAGTGTTGCGCGTCGTTAATTCGCTTACAGGCGTTCGGGTGGAAGAATTGCCGTATGCCCACTTCGGCGTTGGTTCTCGATGATGATTCGCGCGCGGTGTTGGAGTCGTGGACTCGATCATCGACGGTGAGTGCGGGTCTGGTTGAGCGTGCCCGCATCGTGTTGTCGGTTGCCTCGGGCTCCGGCACGTCGGCGACCGCCAGAGCGTTGTCGGTGTCTCGGCCGACGGTGATCAAGTGGCGGGATCGGTTCGTCGAACACGGGATCGACGGGCTGCACGACGAGCCACGCAGCGGCCGGCCCAAGACGATTGAGGACGCCGAGATCATCGCTGTGACACTGGAGTCACCACCCGAGCGGTTGGCGGTCACCCACTGGTCGACCCGGCTGTTGGCGAAACAGTTGGGGATCGGCGACGCGACCGTGGCCCGTGCGTGGCGACGGTACGGGATCAAGCCATGGCGGCGCGAGACGTTCAAGTTTTCGACCGATCCCGAGTTGGAGGCCAAGGTTCGCGATGTCGTCGGCTTGTATTTGAACCCGCCCACGAACGCCGTGGTGCTGTGCGTGGATGAGAAGAGCCAGATCCAGGCGCTTAACCGCACTCAGCCGATCTTGCCGATGCGGCCGGGTCTGCCGGAGAAGGCTACCCATGACTACAAGCGCAATGGCACCACGACCTTGTTCGCTGCACTCGAAGTGGCCACGGGATCGGTGGTCGATCGATGCTACGAGCGTCACGGGAAGGCCGAGTTCCTCGACTTCATGAAGATGGTGGCCAGAGCCTATCCGCGCCGCAAACTGCACATCGTGTGCGACAACTACCACACCCACAAGCACGCCGACATCACCACGTGGCTGGCCAAGAACCCGAGGGTGACAATGCATTTCACCCCAACATCGGGATCATGGCTCAACCTGGTCGAGGTGTTCTTCGGCATCATCACCCGCCAGGCCATCCGGCGCGGTTCCTTCGATTCCGTCCGAGAACTCGTCGCCGCGATCCGCGCCTTCATCGACGGCTGGAACGACCGCTGCCACCCATTCGTGTGGACCAAACCCGCCGAGGAAATACTCGCCGGCGCGAAACGTAAACCAACTTCAGACGCGCAACACTAGCCGCCGGCGCCGGTACCGTGATCGACCTCGAGGTCAACATCACCGCCCGCCAGCAATTGACCGGCGAGGACGGCGCCGCCGCTGTGGAACTCTCGGATCTGGGCGACGCTGTCGGCAGGATGGCGCCACCGGCCCGCATCGTTCTCCTCGGTGCACCGGGAGCGGGAAAAACGGTCGCTGCCATTCACCTCCTACTCGCACTGCTGGATCAACGGGCGCAACTGCCCGAGGCGGTTCAGGCCCGCACACCAGTTCCGGTGCGGATCAACGCTGCGGGTTGGGATGGCACCGATCTGTCGGCGTGGTTGACCTATCGCCTCTCGATCGACTACGGCCAGCACCGGCGAGCGATGCGCAAACTCGTCGATGACGGTCGAATCTTGCCGGTGCTCGATGGCCTCGATGAAATGGACCCTTCCGCCGAGTTCGGCGACGAGCACTCTGCGATGCCGTGCGCGCGTGCTGCTCTCGATGCGGTCAACAGGTCCCCGTGGCGTAATCGTCCCGTGGTGGTCACCTGCCGGACTGCCGATTTTGAGCGCCTTCGTGAGATCCGTGGCGACAGCGGGATTCATGGAGCTACCACTTTGACTCTGCGGGCACTGCCACCCGAGACGATCATCGACTACCTCACCGACTACCGCACCCAACTCGGAGCGCCGCCGGCCACGTGGGATGCCATCATCGACCGCATCATCGAGCGGCCCGACAGTTCGCTGGTGGCTGCCTTGTCCACCCCGTGGCTGCTGAGCTTGGCCGCCAGCGCCGTGCACCACTCCCCGACCATCGCGCCCTGCCTCGTGGAGAGTCAGTCGCCCACCGAGATCCGCGATCGCCTGTTGGCCACCCTGATCCCTGCCGCCGTCGGCAATATCGACAGCACCGACACCGCGACCGCGGACTACACCGCCGAGAACGTCGAAAGGTGGCTGACGACACTGGCCACCCACCTCACCCACACGCGGGCGGCGGGACTCAGCCTCAACAATCTCTCGAGCATCACCGGACTCACGTGGGCGGTCATCGCAGCCGTTGTGTACGGGCTCGTGGTCGGGCTCGTGGTCGGGCTCATGTTCGGGCTCGTGGTCGGCCTCGTGGAGGGGCTCGTGGTCGGGCTCGTGGTCGGGCTGGTCGGGGTCGGGCGTATGGGCTGGTCGGAGAACATCACCACCCAGCGGTTGGCCTGGCGTGTACCCGGACGATCACGGTGGCCACGGGCACTCGTGTTCGGGCTCGTGGGCGTGCTCGTGGGCGGGCTCGTGTTCGGGCTCGTGTTCGGGCTCGTGGAGGGGCTCGTGTTCGGGCTCGGGGTCGGGCTCGGGGCTGGGCTCGTGAGCGGGCTCGTGAGCGGGCTCGTGAGCGGGCTCGAAACGACTGACTCCGACCGTTTACGGATCGGCCAGGACGAAACCCGGGTCATTCGGGACGATCTCGTGGGCGGGGTCGTGTTCGGGCTCGTGGTCGGGCTCGGGGCCGTGCTCGTGTTCGCTCTCGTGGGCGGGCTCGTGGGCAGGCTCGGGGGCGAACTCGTAGTCGGGCTCGCGGTCGGGCTCGGGGTCGGGCTCGTGGGCGGGCTCGTGAGCGCGCCTGCGTCGGTGAACTACTTGTTGTCGTGCCTGTTTTTCTGGCGGTCCGGTGTGTTGCCGCGGCGGCCGGCGGTGTTTCTGCGTTGGGCGCGTCGTGCCGGGTTGTTGCGGGTCAGTGGCATCGAGTACCAGTTTCGCCACGACACTTTTCAGCAGTGGCTGGCCGCCGGCTCTCCCGAGGCCGAGGCGGGCGCGCCCTCCTCGCCACCGCCTGGTGAGGAGGGCGAGTCGCGCCGATAATGGCGGCTTCTGTCAGCCACTTCGCGTGGCGGATGTTGGTGATCGCAATCGCACAACACTGGCGGCCGTGTTGGATGACAACGTAGATGAGACTTTGACGCCCTAGTTGGGAGTTGTTGACACGGACATGAGACTCGGTCGGATGTCACCTGCGGAAATTCGACGAGAACTCCCAGATCGACTGCCACTCAGGGGCCAATGGGGCCACGAATCGCTCGGAAGTACCAATTCAGATGACACCAGTCTCGAAACCCAGACGACGATCGCCACAAATCGGGAGCTCCCAGCGCATGTCACCGTCCCAGATCGACTGTCACCCGACAGGCCGCGACTGTGGGATGACAACGTAGATGACGGAAGTGATGCACAGCGCCCCCGGAGCGGCAGGGGTGCGAGCGGACCTTCAGTTCGCCGATGACGTGGGCAACCCGTGGCGGCGGCGACATGGCGAGCAAGCCGAACCCGTGCGGGAGAGTGAGTGGGGCGAAGCGAACGCTGCACCCTCACCGGACTCAGGCCTGGACAGGCCTACGGACGCTTCGCGGGTCCGGTCGCGGGCAGGCAGCCGAGTGTCTACTCAACGACCGACTTACGGACGCCACCGGCAGAGCTCTATTGCCGGTGGTCCTGCGGGTTCTGCGGATGCGACAGACCCTGCCAGAAGTCGGTGTCTCGTTTCCGCCGCTCGGAGAGGGCAGCCATCATGGGCTCGCCGACCTTGCCGCGCACGACGATGTCGTCCAGTGAGGCGATGACGTCCAGAACCGATCGCGGCTTGAACTGACCGACTGCGCGCTTGGCCTTGTTCCGGACGTTGTTCGGTGTCGGGCCCGCGTCGATGATCGAGTGGTTCCAGATCCGGCTGTGGTGGGCACAGCGATTGCGCACATAGACGAGCGCCCTCACCCGGTAGGCGAAGCCGGACTTGGCGGCGCCGAGGCTGGTCGCGACTTCGTCAGCGAGCTGGCCTTGCGCCCCGCGCTCGATGCACTTGGACAGCGTCCCGAACGAGAGCGCCTCGACGGCCGACCAGATCGGGAGCTTACTCAGGTCTGGGTCGGTGTCGCCGACCGCGTACCGCAGGATATGACGCTCGCGGCTTCTGCGGATGTCCTTGAGGCATGAATCGACGGTGGGCTCGGAGCCCGGCGCGTCGGTGTAGAACTCCTCGGTCAGGTAGCTCCCGCATGGCCCGTGGTTGTGGGCGATGACGTAGGCCGTGTGGGTGCGCAGGAGCAGTTCGGCCTGCGCGAGCTGTTCGGTGAGCGAAGCGCGCAGCGCCTGATCGGCGTTGTAAATGCCACGGATCTGCGCCAGCGTCGTGTCGGGGATGAAATCGTCGTCACCCTCGTGCGGCGCCTTCTGGAAATACCGCATGTACCCGGAGAATCGGTAGTAGTTGTGACCGGCGAGGAACTCAGCACATAGATCCTCGTCATCGATCACGAGACCGCGACGGGCCAGCAAGGCGACCTGTTCAGCCCACGTCAGTGGCGGCTTCACAGTGTCCCCGGGCAAGAAAAAGGCCCCTCCCATTTGAGCATCGCTGAGAGGCTTGGGAGGGGGTCGATTGACTCCAATGTAGCAGCGGATACCGTTGCCCGCCAAGTACTGATGAAGGCCCGACCAGTGAGGCAGATCACCGACTGGCGCCGAGTCCCTATCATGCACGGGTGTCCCGCACAGGGGCAGAGTCGGGCAGTGTCGTCGGTGACCACACACTAAACCTAGCCCCTTCGACGTGGAAGACATGATCAGTGTCCGATGGTGTCGGATCACGTGATCTACAGCGTCAGGCGCTCTCTCGCATAGCCGTCGGCGCGGTGATCCCTGGCTGCGGCGGAGGGTGACCGCGATGGAACCGGTCAGCGGCCGGGAGCGTCATATCCGCATGACTCTCGACGACTGGCTGCTTCTGATCACCGTTCTCGCCGGCACGGGGTGGTTTCTGGCTCATCGACTCGGAGCGGTGACCCGGTGGGTCAATCCGAACCCCCTTGATGGATGTCCCGTGTTCGACAATCTGGCCAAGAGCGCAGCACCCTACCCTGCCGAACGTGCGGGCGCTCATTTGCTCTCGCGCTCCGGTCATACTGCCACTCACCCAGGACAATGCGAACACCTTGTCACGGATACGACATTCCCTCGCCATCGAAGATGGCCGCGATCAGGTTCTGATTGGTCGCGGCCGCGATGCGGTCGTCGATGCCCGGGGTCGTGAGGTCCAGCGCCTTGAGTGAACCGCCGACCATTGCCACCGCCAGGCAGCGGCGGACGTTCTCGGTGTGGTCCTGTGCGTAGCGCGCGAGCGCCGACCACTTGGCCGAGGTGTCGGCGAGGTCGAAGCGGTGTGGATCGACGATGTCCATGACGTATTTACCGTCACCGTCGTCGTGCCAGAACAGGAAGTCCGGGTGCATGAGCTGGTGCTTGTCGCCGAACACGTACGGCACTGCCAGTGCGTGTCGGCCCGACGAGGGGTTGCGGTACCAACCGACGAGCGTGTCGGAGTCGAGTTCGGCGGCCAGCACCTCGGCCTCCCATGACGAGCGCGAAGTATCGACGGGGAATCTGCCGGCGTTGGCCTTGCCCTCGGGAACGACATAGAGGTGCCCAGGGTAGGTGTCGATGGCCGCGGTGGTCTTGTTCTTGAGCTTCTCCGTGGCGGCCGGATAGACATCGCGGACCTCGACCGTGGCGGGCAGCATCGGCGTCTTCCCGAGGTGCCACAGGGGTTCGATCTGCTCCCGCACATGCCGCGGTTTGGCCGACACCTTGGCGGCGTGCTGCTGGCGCCAGTTGTCGATGAGCGAGGCGGCCTGTTGCTCGACGATGTCCTTGAAACCCAGCTCGGCCATCGCCGCGAGGCGGGCATAGGCGTCGACGTCCTCTTCACCGCGATCGCACAGGTCGGCAAAGTACCAGGTCGCCGACGCATCGGGTAACAGCCGCTTGGCCTTCTGGAAGTAGCCCTCGATGTCGCGCTCGTTGGTTGCGGTGTCGGACTTACCGACGCTCTGCATCACCATTTCACCGTAGGCGACCATCGTGGTGCTGACCGTCAGCGAGAGGATGTCCACGACCTTGGCGTCGATCTCGTTGCTGTGCTGGCCGTCAGCGGCGCGCATCTGGTCGATGATCCAGCGCTTGGCGGTCGCCGAACCCTTCTTGATGATCCCGTACTCGGTGAGCGCGGTGGCCAGGCTCAACAGCTGTGCGGTACGGGAGGCGAATGACGCTTTCTGCCGCGTGTAGGAGGGCAGCGTGTCGAGCAGGTCGAACAGTTCCGCCGGCACGTCGGTGGACTTCTCACACACCACCGGCGCCACCACGACCTCGACCTCGACGGTCTCGTCCTCGGTCAGCGCGGTCACGACGCGAGCCACATGCTCGGAGCGGAAGCCAGGTAGGTAGGCGGCGACCTCGTCGAGGCGGTCGTCGCCGCCGTCGACCCGCTTGGCCAGCGGGGTACGGACGAGCCGGCCGATCAGCTGGGCAATCTCGGTGTAGCTGTCCTTGTTCTGGAACGAAATCATAACTTCGGCCCGGGGACAGTCCCAGCCGGTGGTCAACGCCGACTTGAACAGCACCGCGCGTACCTGGTCATCGCCGGAGATTGCCTCCGGCGGCAGGTAGCGAATCGTCTTGTCCCCTACCCTCTTCGGCCCGTGCGGGTCACCGAAGGCATGTGCGACGGCGTAATCCGACAGGGCCGGCCAGGTCGACTCCATCACCGACAGGATCTCGGCGAGGCGTGCTTCCTCCTTGGCCGGCGCCATGCCCTGCTCAACCTGGACGACGAGCAGCGGCTCGACGAGCCGGTCTCCGGTGGTCTCGTGGTGGGTGCGCCAGGCCTCGTCGGAGGACTTCAGATCTTCGACGGCCAGCGCGAGCATCGTGTTGGGAGCTGACTGGGACTCGCCGAGACTGCGCAGCAGGATGCGGTCTTTGAGCAGACCAGACTCGCGTACGTCACCGGCCTTGACCTCGACCAGTCGCGGCGTGCGGTTCGCGGCGTTCATCGCGGCAAGGAAGCGGTCGGGAGTAGCCGAAATACCCAGGACGACCGGAGCTGGAGGTTGAATTGTGCCGATGTTGGTGGTGCCGCCGTCTACGATGGTCCCGGCAATCGACTTACGGTCGGTGTTCTTGGTACCCGAGCCGCGGTGCGCCTCATCCCAGATCACCAGGAAGTCCTGGCCCCGGTCCCAGACAGTGTTGGCGATCATGTCCCAGACGCCGTGCGTGCGTTTGTCGTTCTTGGTGCCGTCGGGGCGCATAGCGTGCAGCGTCGAGTTCTTCTGCATTGCCTGGATGTGGACGAAGTAGATCACGCCCGGTTCCAGCGTCCGATGGTCGACTTCGCCGATGAAGCGGATTCGGTTGATGTCGATCGAACCGCCCGCTGCCTGGGTGATCTTGGAGATTGTCTGCGCATTGAGCGCGCGATCGTCGGTGATCCACAGAACGGTGGTTCTCGGATTTGGCGGACGTGTCGCGGTGCCCTTGTAGATGCCTTCGAGCACGGCGGTAGCGATGACGGTCTTACCGGCGCCTGTGGGGGCCGTCAGCCCGACCGCCGTGCGCTCTCCGTCGTCAAGGTAACCGGCGCGGGCTTTGGCGAGATTGGTGAGCACCGAGTCGACCGCATCGCTCTGGTACGGCTCCAGCGTGAACTTCACCGCACACCATCGGTGACGTTGATGGTGTAGTTGGACAGGTAGTCCTCGTAGAGCTGGACGGTTTCGATGCCAACTGGCAGGCGCTCGACGGCCTGCTGGTACTCAGCCTCCGAGTCGGTAACAATGAACAGGACCGCTGGCGGGGCGCCGCTGGTCGCAGCGTCGGTGACGGCGGACGCGAACGCGGTGAGTGCGTCAACGTCGAGTAGTACGCCGTAGGCGTCGGTCAGCGCCCAACCGTCCTCGGGTTCGTCGTCGATGCACGGCCCGCGAGCACCGCCTTCGAGCCACAACAGCGGTGCGACCGACTCGAACTCGTGGCCTCGGCGGACCATCCCCGGGTCGAGGTAGGTCAGATCGAACATCTCAACGTTGGCCGGCAGTCCATCGGAGTAGCTGGAGCCGTCGGGGCGCTCGCCGGTCACCACGGTCGAGATTCGCGGGCGGCAGACGTACTGGAATACGCCGCGCGACTCCCAGCCCTCGTCACCGGGATGCAAGCCGGCCTTCCGCAGCCTCTTTGCTTCCGAGGCACCCAGTTCGTTGTTGGTCACCAGGATCGACTGGCGAGAGCCGCCATCGGCCGCATTGAGTTGCATGACAGCCTCGGTCGTCGTACCAGACCCACCGAAGTAGTCGAGGATGACCCCGTCCTTAGGAGCAGCCATCCGGAACCAGCGCATGAGGACTTCATGGTCCTTGGGGAAGGGAAACCTCTTGTCCCCCAACTGCGCCGCCAACCGATTCGTCGCCGTCCGACGATCACGGTAGAACGATGGGCTCGTCAACGAATGCATCTGCTCACGCAGGAGGCGCTTCCTGGTCGGTATCCGGTCACCATCAAAGATAATCCGACCTTCGGCGATGAGGTCAGCCATCATGTCGCGCCCTACGGCCCACCCGTTCTTCGGCGGCTCATAGGTACGGCCGGTCGCCGGGTCGGTGAGTTCGTAGCGCAGGTTGGGACGATAGAGCGAGTTCGCGAGGTCACCTTCCAGGTACACTTCGCCATGGTCGTCGACATGGTTGAACCGACGGACACCTGGAGGCAGGTCCTTGCCTTCGGTGCGAATGAACTCCCTGAGCAGTTGCTGCGCCTCGTGGGCGCTTTTGCCATTCTCGACGGCGTCGCGTGCGACGCGCAGCATCTCCGGCGCGAGTGGTTTCGGGTCGAGGAACTGACCGACCTTGGTCGCATCCCGCCCGTAGATCAGCATGTAGTCGAGACCGCCGCCGTGGTGGCGACTCAGCGCGGAGACTCCGCCCTGCCAAGCGACATTCACAATGAAGTTCTGAGTCTCGAACACCTGGTCCAGAAGCATTCTCAGTCGGTGATGCTCGTCATCACCGATCGCCGCTATGAGGACGCCCGTGGGCTTCAGCAGATCACGCGCGATGAGCAGCCGTCTTTCCATGAATGACAACCACTTCGAGGACTTCGCCCGATCGTTCTGGTCGACGTACCGATCGTTGTAGATCCAACCGTCGTTGCCGGTGTTGTACGGCGGGTCGATATAGATCACGTCAACCTTGCCCCGGTGGGTCGACCGCAGCGCCTGGAGCGCGTGGAAATTCTCGCCGTTGATCACCACGTGCCACGGCGCGTCGGCAGGTCCGTTCTCGATGCGCTCGACCGAGCGCAACCCCGGGTAGATCGGTTCCTCGAACTCGCGGACGACGATCAACTCAGACGCAACTCGCTCGCCGCAGTCGCCGCTGAGGACTGCGACCTCACGGGTGCGGTCGGTGAAGCGGTCGACGATCCAAGTCTCGGCCGAGGACTCATCTCGCAGAGTGACGCGGATGCCCTTGCGGATCGGATGGTCGGGCAGGCGGACCGACTCCGGGAGATGCCGGTCAAACACGAGTCCAAAGCGACGCGAGCCACGCAGTAGGTCGACCTCCTGCGCCAGGCGAGCACGCAGGGTTTCATCATCGACACGCGAGATCAGCTGATCGAGGACGTTCGATTCGTCGCCCATCCACCTCACCTCTCCCGCCGCAACAGTTACCGGAGAAGCCTATGGGTCCGCATCCGTTCGGGCGCCATCGGGTAACAGAACCTCGGCGCTCGCTGCGTATCGCCGACTCTGATCGACACCGATTGCCGAAGACGCGACTACGGCACCCTCGGCTACTGCATAAAGGAGATCGTCGATCACGTCGATCCGTAGGAGACGCCGATAATCATCGGTGACGTCACCTGCACGTCAGGTCCGTCAGCGACCTGTCGCTATATCCTTTTCCGATCGATAGCTTCTCCCCTAGGCTGGACGGTTACCCAGTCCAGTCCGTTGACGATCTGCATTGTCTCCATGGGCACTGGCTGCCACGACCCAACTACGCCTGGCGCGAGCACCGATCCTGAGACGTCCCAAAGCTGCACCGACATGCTGACTCCTTGCAATCACGTCAGGGCTGGGGTTGACGAGAGTGCAGGTCGACAGACCGGCCCACGGTTAACGCTGTGGTTGCCAGTCGATCGACAATCCGTGTGCGCGCGGACGGAGGTAGATGCCGGCCCGAGCGGCCAAGTAAGAAGGTCGTGGTCAGGGGCGAGGCAGCACTTTGCCGGTGTCCCAATATTGATTAAACCTGGGACAGGGCGTAATGTAGCTGTCGCAGACCCCCCCACACCTGTGGATAAGGGGGTCTCGCTGTATCTAGAGGGGTTTTATTTTTATTTCCTGCGGGACGCGGGAAGGGTCCCGCTCGGAGAGAAATTTCTCGTACCACTGCCACGCGAATTCGTTGTGAGAATGACGATCGACGTGCGAATTTGCTGACCAGGCGACCAGGTCGGCCATCTGCACCAGCTGTGAGGCGGCGGAGTCGATATGCACGGCATCTTCGATGAGTCGTCTCCTACGCAGGTCGAGCCCTCGATGCGTGGTTCGGTACGTCGGATCGTTGCCGTCGCCGTCCATGAACACCAGGCCGAGGCCGCCGCTGGCAGCGAGCTCGACCTCAATTTGGGCAACGAGGTCCGCGTACAGGTTTCTCTTGGTTGTGGCGATTTCGCCAGGGTCGCCGCGACGGTAGACGGCGCCTACGCGCAGGCCCTCCGTGCAGCGCAGTGTCTCCAGACAGACCTCAGCGACCTCACGGCCGAAATCCTTCCAATACTCGACACCGGCATGCACGTGCCGGTCGGGAACGCCCTTCGAAATTCGGCCGCGACCATTCACGTACTCGGTGGTGTGCAGTTCCTTGGTGACCGCGATCCTGTACTCGCGCCACAGCATCTTTCGGGTGTCGAGCCACGAGGCGAGCACCGAGCTCCAGTGGTCGGGGGGAAACTCGATCCACCCGTAGACGTGGAGACCGCTCGCTGGGTGCCCGGAGTCGTCGACGTAGATCATCCGCTCGAGATGGGCTGGCACATCACGATCATGACCGATGCCGGAGGCGCGTCCGCCGTCCGCCCCGTGTGGGCGGCTCCCGCCTATCGATCTCACGTCCCATAGAAGTAATCGGGGGCGAGTAGGAACTCTGCTTCTTCGGGACCGCGCGCGGGCGGGCTGAGCCCTACGCCCATACCTACTCCGGAGCCCAGGGCACGATGGTCGGGCCTTGGGCGAACGCAGTTCAGTGGCGGTGTCCTCAGTGTGCGTCGACGAGCGCGGGCTGATCCGTTGTGTGCGCACGCTCGCCGTACGACGACGTGTCAGCCGTGCACTCGGCCGCGAGGTCGCGCCAGCGGCCGATCGTGGTCCTGTGCACGCCAGTGAGGTCGGCGGTCTGCTCGCGGTGGACTCGGAGCCGTTCGGCGACGAGCACGCGCGCGACTGCGCGGTCATCGTTGCGTAGCCGGCCGCGACTGCACACCAGTCTGGCCAGCTCGAGGTCGGCGTCGGTGATCTGGGCGTCGAGGTCTGCGAGGCCCAGGGGCGAGGTGTCTGCGTCGCCCTGTGCACCATGAGGCTGCACATGCGGCTCTCTCGAGACGCTGACCTGCGAGTGTGCATGGGGCGCACCGTCCTCGGTGGCGTGGTCGACATCCGGCGTCCGGTCGTGCACTGTTACTCCCCCACCGGCCCAGACGTGCATGACCAGCCCATGGATACTCGCTAGTAGGGCTAGGGGCGCGACGATAGCGATGGCGACTGCCATCAAGCCGTGCATGACGCCCTGGTCGCTGGCCAGGAAGGCGTGGCCGGCATTGCCGGCCACACTGACTGTGCTGGAAATCGCCAGCATCGCGAAGTGATACCGCTTGCCGGCGTCGTCGCGGCGTTTGGTGGCGACGTAGACACACCAGGTGGCTTGCAGAATGAAGACGTCGATCACGACGGGTAGGAGCCAGGCCAAGCGGGCCGGGATAGCCCCGGACATGCGAGCGAGATCGCTCAGTGCTGTGAAGCTCAGAGTGAACGAGGCCGCAACGACGATGAGGCTCAGGATGACTGCGGTGGCCACGCTGGCAGCGTTCGTCGCCGCCTCGGTGGTGTTGCGGGCGTGGGTAGGGTCGGACATAGATCAACAGCTCCATTCTGTTGGTCGTCGGTCCTGGTGGTGCTCCAATCACCACCAGGACCTCTTCAATCCCAGGTCAGACGACTAGCCCTGCCGAAGATCAAAAGTTGTGCAGTTGTGCCGTTACAAAGTTTCAATGGCGGGGGCGGCCTGGTTTCGTGTGTGCGGTTGCGGCGCTTTCGGTCCGGATGGCCTCGATGACCTGCTCTGGCGTCATCTCGTTCATGAGCTTGCGGACGGCATATCGCGCGATAGCGCTGCGCGAGTCGATTCGGGGTTTGGTGCGGCGGCCAGTAATGCACACCTCTTCCAGCCAGTCGTCGGTCGGCTCGTCGAAGTAGATCGTGCTCGGGCCGACGGTGCGTCCCGTCGTCGTAGTCGCCGCAGTGGGCGGAGTTGCGGGTGCCGCGTGCTGCTGCTTCTTCTTGGGAGGTGGAGAAACCTGCCCGGCCGCTGGGGCGCTGGCTGTGGTGTCAGGTGGCGCGGGCACCGGGGTCGTGCCTGGCGCGGCAGCCACAGCGGGCGCCGTGTGCCGCGGTGGTGGCATCGAACGTGCGCGCGCACGCTTCTGTCGCGCCTGGGCCATGTCATCGAGTCCACTCATCGGACGTACTCCTGGACGAACTTAGCGGTCTTTTCGTATGCCTCGGCGACAGGCTGCAACGCCTTCGCCGGCGGGTTCTCTGAGGTGATCGCGATCCTCTTTGTCCGCCGTTCCACCGCAACCGCACGCGGAATCGGAGGACCAACCTGGACGGGAGTACCGTCGACTGCTCTCGCTAGCCTTCTGAGCTCCGCCTCAGGTGGGACGGGCGGGATCATCGTGGGCGAGATGATCAGCGGATAGTCGGGCATGTCGTTGATCAGTTCTTCCGTCGCCGTCAGGTCCAGGTTCCGCAGTGGAGTTGGGACGATGACAGCGTGAGCGACGCTGAGTGCGCCAGCCGCAGCTGGAGAGATCCCCGGGTGAGTGTCGACGATGACCCATTCGGTGTCCCACTCCCCCGCCCATCGTTCGAGAGCGTCGGCTACGACGTCGTGCTGCGGCATCTGGTCGTAGAGGTCGGGGTGGCCAGGAACGAGACGTGGTTTGCCGTGGCCTTTCAACGGACGCGGGGTACGGCCGCTTTGGAGTGCGTCGAGGATGGGGATCCGGAGCCGGTCCAACGGCCGATACCCCCACTTGCCGGTCACTCCCCCACCGTCGTGTTCGAAGTCGACGAGGACCGCATCGAGCAGGTGAGCGAGCTCGTACGCTCCGGTGCTCTTACCCACCCCGCCTTTTCGGGAGTGGTGCACGACGATCTTTGCCATTGCGATCCTCCATCGTTGAAACGTTGTGACTGCACAAGGCTGAAACTGCGCCATCGCAGCTCCCGTTACCCCGCCGCAGGTGAGTTATAGCGGCAGAACGTTGTCACCCCATAGCGTTCGATCATTTCAACGCTACAACGCTGCAACATTCCAGAGATGCGATGTTGCAACATTACACCGTTTCAGCACTGTAGGGCTGCAACCATCTAACTATATAACGTTCCGCCGTGGCAATGTTTGAGTCTTATATGTTTACCCGTTTTCAACGTGCAAACGCTCAAACGTTGCGCGGTTCTAGTGTTTAGCAATTGTAGGGCTACAACGGTGGTTGCCAAGGTGAGTGCCTGCAGCGACGACTCCAACCAAAGGTCAAATTGAGCCAAAGCTCGGAGAGCGCCGCACACAAGTGCGGGGAACGCAAAGCCTTTGCTCAACGTCCCGCGTCGGCCGCTGCCGGACGGGCCAAGACCTCGCCATGCTTCATCGGCAGCCATCCGGCCAACCCTGCGGGTATCTGGTCACATCGCGGGTCGACGCCGCCGTGGAGAACAGACTGCCTTGATCTCGTCCAGCCACATCAGAGTGGGTCAGACGGTCCCGTAGGACCTTGAGCCCGGTCCTCATTCGGGCCCGCTCACCGGGCCCCTCTGCGTGGTAGGCCTTGCGCTCGCCCACGATCCGCGCCAGAAGTTGCTGGTAGCGTTCGAACGCTCCGCTCGATCGCGCGGCACCGTCAACTGCCCCCTTCTCTGCCTGCTCGGGGGTCACTGTCCACCGGGTCCCTTTGCCCGTCCCTGTCCGTGAGACCAGCCCCAACGAACCCAGAGTGGTCAGTACACCGAGAGCTCCCCACCCGGCTCCACCAACCTGCATCGAGGCCCGCTCGGCCAGGTCGAGTGTGGGGAGAGGGCAGTTTGCTGTCGATAGGAGGGACCAGAGGAGGTGGGCGTGGTGCCCGAGTTGTCCCCAGAGTGGGTGGAGCCGGTGGGGGTCTGTGACGTCATGGTCACCATTTCCCCGGTAAAGCTCGTCTGGTACCCGCAGCGAGTAGAGGGCTGCCTCGTTGGCTGGGCCGTCGCGCCAATCGCGGGTCCGAACGAGCAGGCCACGCTCCTGGAGGTGGCGGAGGTGGATGAACGCGCGGCTATCGCAGACCGACATCCATCCAGCTAGGCAGCGCTTGGCGATCGGGCGATCGGCGAGGCCGTGTCCGTCGGTGTAGCGGTGGGTGATGACGGCGACCGCGGCCGCGACCAGCTCAGGCTCGTCCCATGTGGCGACCTCCGCGAGGGCGTCGTCGACGAGTGCTTGGTCGGCGGGGTCCAGCGGCGGCCGATGAGTACTGGCCCGCTCAGCGATGCTCTGCCAGTGCGCTGCGCACGCGGAACGGGCACGCCGGCGGTCACCGTCGCGGTCGCGGAATTTCGAGAAGGCAGGGCAGTGCGCGTAGAACCAACGCACCGCAGCGAAAGAACGCAGGCCCACATCCCAGAGCACCCACGCCGCGGCCGTCGCCGCGGCCGAGCGGTCCTCGCCTCCGGTGTCGTTGAGGACGCGCCACTGCTGCGCGGAAATAGGCGTACGCCGCCGCCAGGCACGTGGTGCCTGCCATTGCAGCTCACCCGGACCGCCAGTATCAGGAGCGAGCTCGTGCATCTGCGCGGCCGCTGACAGCGCAACCATAGGACCCGCGGTAGGGGAGTGGGTGGTGAGGTCGTCCGCGATCGCGGCGCGGACTCTCTCGCCGGCATAGGCAACGACCGCGCCGATACGCACCCGCTTGATCTGACCGTCACGACGATGGACCTCTACCTCGAGCCCGGGGCGATACACCGCGGCGTCGAGCTGCACGCACCACCCGTCGTCGTGACGGGTGAAGGTTGCCTGCACCGGTCCTGGCTCATCACTGCCAAGGGCAACGCGCAGCCGCTCGGCGGTCTGGACGGCGGTGATGGGTGTGAGGTTGTCGTTGACGGGTGTGCAGTGGCGGCCGCCAGGTTTCAGAGATGCACTGCCCGGCAGGCGGAGCAGGTGCCCGGGGCTCAGCACGTCGATGCGGCGAGCCGACAGATTGAGCTGTCGGCGCAGATCGGCAAGGAACTCACGGATGCCGCGGTCAGAGGCAGCCGAGGCGCACTTGAGGATTACGTGCAGTGAATCCGGGCTGCCTGAGCGGGCCAGGTAGGCGGCTGTCGCGGAGTAGTCACCGAGCACGTCGCGGAGGTGTGGCCATACCTGGTGTGCACAACGGTCGAGGTCAATGACCAAGAGATCACTACGGATCGGGGCTACGACCGCCCAGATAGCCTTGCCGCCGCCGGCGCGCTCAGCCTCCGTGATCAGCTCGATTGGGGTGCCGCTGCGCTCTCGCCGAGCCTTGTTCGCCGTCGCAGTACCCGCCAGCGCAAACGCTTCGCCACCGGGTGCGGAGAGCAGCCGGTAAATCTCGGACCACCGCGACTCAGTAACCGAGTCGTGATCCGACACGCTCTCATCAGAACTAGCGCGACCAAATGGGTGCACGCTATCCTGAGACCAGTCCGTCACAGACTGTCCCTTCGGGGATCAGGGAGCGAGATTCCCGTCTCGCCCCTCAAACTTCACGAACGCCCTCGGTTGCCGCCGGGGGCGTTCGGCATTTCAGTTATGCGCTGTCGCGCAGCTTCAGTACCTCCTGACGCATCGGCACTACCGTCGAGGGCAACCGATCTCGGTTGTCCTCAGCGATCAGCAGGCAGACATAGTCCGTCAGTGTCAGACCGCGGGATAGGGCGGCGTCTACTGCCGTCTCTTTGACCTGCGCGAGGACCTTAAGGTTCATCGGTGCGAGGTCTGCTCCGGTTGGGTCCTTTCGAGGGCGTCCTGCCATGCCTGTCATTATGGCTACACAAAACCCCCCGGGTGGGGGCGACACGCCGACAGTACCGCGGTCCCGGCAACTATTTTAGTGTTTCACTCACATAGTGTGTAAGTGAGGCCGCAATGGAAAGCGCCATGGAGCGAATGTTCAGGGGACCAGTACACGTGGACACGGACTGCGGCGTGGATGATGCGCTGGCTCTTGCGGTTCTCGGGCAAGTTGCGAACGTAGCAAGCGTGACAACCACGTGGGGAAACTGTTCCGCCGCACAGGCGGCCGCGAACGCCCGCTATGTTCTACGCAGAACAGGAGCGCTGGGGGTGCCGGTAGTGGCGTCGACAGATGCGCCCCCGGAGTCGTGGACCCCGTCTGCTGTCCACGGCCCGGATGGAATGGGAGGAGTGCTCTCGCTCCACCCAGAGTTCCGCTCTGGGGAGAGTGACGCCGCGGCGGCGATTGTCAGCTTCGCGAGAGAGGCTGGGCCAAAGGGCCGGCTACTCGCGATCGCCCCCCTGAGTAACCTTGCACAGGCGTATTGCATTGACCCAGCTGCCCTGGCCGCCCTGGACCGGATAGTAGTGATGGCTGGGCATGGCCTGGCGGCGCGGTCCGCGTGGCTAGACGATGCCGGCGACACCAACACGAGACATAATCCGACCGCCACAGCCTGTATAGCGGCCGCAGAATCGCTACCTGTTACGTGGGTAGGGCTCGATGTGACACGGTGGGTCGTTCTTGGGGAGCCGGACTTCGGTGCATCACCGTTGGGTGCGGAGCTGGCCGAATTGAGCGCGGCCTACGGCGCAGCGCGGGCCGACGCGTACGGGTACGAGCCGTCCGGTGCCGGGTGGCGCGTGCCGGCGCACGACACAGTGGCATCAACTGCGCTGTTAATTGACGATTCGTTCGAAACGTGTGCTGCCGCAGCGTTTGTTGACAAGTCTTCCGGAACCCCTGTGGTACGCGGGAGCACCTCTGCTGCCACCCGGCATCTGTTCGCCACCTCGCCCCCGGCACCTGAAATGGTAGGCAAGCTGGTTCGGGAAGCGCTGCGCCGGTGAAGCTTCGGGACCGTTTCAGGATTTACTCAATTGTCCGCGGTGCCGTTCGACGGCAGGCGGTGTCTATCGAGGACCTTCGGCGCTACTGTGAGGATCGGACAGGCCGGCAGATTCGGCTCGTTCCGCTGACGGGACTCACCTCGGTCAGTGGGGCGGTCTCCGTCAAGGGTGACACTGCAACGATCTATCACACAGTGAGAGGCGGGCAGTGGAGGGCTCACCTGGTGATCGCGCACGAGCTAGCGCACCTGTTCCTTAACCACGAATGCGCGCGAAGTGCGCAGCCGGCAGTTCGCGACATACATGGGCTCTTCTCCGCGATGCCTGAACACCTGGTGCAGAGGGCACTGATTTCGTTCGGAATCAACGATGAACCCGAGGACTTTGATGTTGGTACAAAAGCGATTTCAGACTTCGCCGACCCCGCAGAAAGAGCGGCAGAAACACTAGCCAGTAAGCTATTAGTCCTCACTCTGGTGACTGATCAGGACTTCAGGACCCTCAGCCGGTACCAGAGCTTGATCGCGGACTCTTCAGTCGTGAGCACCTTTATGGGGCCGCGATGAGAAACACGATCCCGATGTGGCTCGATGTCAGCATCGCCGTCCTAACACTGGTTGTAGTCGCACTGCGGCTTGTGCTGATGCGCTCACCAGGTGCCCGATGGTTCACCTTTCTTGTGGCCTGTTTCGGTGGTGCGCATCTCATCAAAATGGGTGTGACGAACGATCTACTGACCTCCTTAGTCGATCCGCGTGCCGTTCGCGTAGCAGCACAAGTTCTCACTGTCGCCGCGGCCTTCGTTGCAGCTGCGGCGGTTCGCGATGCGCGTACGGGATGGGCCGGCCGCAAAGTGACGCAGCGGATCGTGATTCGGATGTGCGTGGTCTGGGTTATCGCGTCGACCACGTTGCTGTGTCTTGACGTTGCCGCTGGTAACCGGCATGTGCATATCGAGGAGGCCAGCCCTGGATTGGCGGTGGCGTACTTCGCGGTCTACGCCGGAACGATCCTGCTTGGCGACGGCTACGCACTGGTACATGTGATGCTGGCACTGCGTACTCACGAACCGAGGGAACGGCCCCCCACCGCGATTGTGTTTACGGGTGTGCTGATCTTTGTAACAACGGGCTTGAACTCAGCCAGCTTGCTTTGGTACGCGGTGGCAAATGCCCTGGGAGACATCGGTACCGCTGAGCAATTGCAAAGAGACAGCAACGGCAACCTGTTCGCCTATTTCACGCTTGGGATGTCGGCAATTGCGTTGCTTGGCCTCGTCAACTGGTCAGCTCGCCAGCGAACAGATAGTCCCTTTGGCGCAGCACTTCGTGGCCTCCCGATCCTGTGGGAGGATCTCACTTCGCAGGTTCCATCTGTGCGGCTCGAACCCTCCGTCGAGCTGGACAGGGACGAATCCATCGTTCGAATGGTTACCGAGTGCCTTGACGCACTATTACTGCTGGACCGCCCCACCGCTGCTGGAGCTAGCAAAGAGGACATCAGCCCGTCGGAGGTCTTGCGCCTGGCCCGCCTGGTTGATCCTGAAAGTCCTTCACGCGGCCTCGAAGCCGGAGATTGCCGGGACCGCTAGTGGTGAGCGAATCCAAGAGCATCGCTTCCGTGTCCACGTCGGGTTGCTTGCCGTGAAACCAGTCAACGGATAGACCGAGATACGCCGCGAAGCGTTCGAGCTCGCATTCGGAGAGTTCGCCGGCCATGAACGCTGCGGGTGCCGAGCCAACCTGCGCGCTGACTTCGTCGATCGGTATCTTCCAGACCCGTAACGCAAGTCTGACGCGATCAGCGGGGCTAGCCAGGGGCGTCGGAGACATCTGTACCTCCCTTGGTCCGGTCACTGTGATCAGGCGATGAGGATAACTGCTGAGCATAGAGGCGTCGACGTTCCCTGTTGGCGGCCGTGCGCGCTGGTGTCTCGTCGTCGGGTGGTTGTGTCATGAACGACTCGATTGCGCTTGCCACACGCGCAGCTGGTATGCCTTGCCTAGAAGTTGATGACAGCATGGCTGAGACAGCACTGCCCACCAGGGGAGATAGAGCTGACCGAAGCTCTCCGAGGGCAGACCGAAACTCATCTAGCACGTCCGTATTCGACCCGTCCGCGTTTCGTTCCAGCTTCGATAGGGCAGCTGTGATGGCGTTGGCAGCCTCTATGAGTCCGGTGATCGTGCCGACAGCAACAATGATGTCGCCGCGAGCCAAGCGAAGAGAGTCGGCTCCATTCGAATTCGGTGGCGGAAGGGGATCGCCGCCCTCGTAGACACTCCTGGCGCTGCCCGCTGGCCACTGAAGAGCCTGATCGAGTTTGGTGAATGTGGGGGATCTTAGAGGGGAAGTCTTGCCGCCCTCGATACGGATCATCGTAGGTTCGGATGGCCCGCCAGCTTCTACAACGGCAGCAAGACTCAACCCGAGTTCCTTACGCCGACGATGAACGACGTCGGCGAAGTACTGACCATCAAACACAGCGGCCCCACCCTTACCCTGACAATATTTCACACCTGGACATACCTATATATCAGCGTTACATTAGTGCAGCGCCCGCGCCTCACAACCTAACCTGATGACTATCCAAGGTTAGGTCGAACAGCGGGGTATGAGCGTTAGCACCCGATACGGCGTGGGCGTATGCCGCGACCTGAGGGAAGAGTTGGCCGTGGAGAACTGGGAGCGGGACTAAGGCACGTGCACGCTGATGAACTAGTACCGGTGATAACGGATGATCATTGGGCGTTGAACCTGGCGTGGCTTGAACGGATTGCGATCCGGTGTGGCCAGGAGTCGCCTTACGGCGAGTGGCGATACGTGCGTACACGAGGGCCGGGCGATACCTACGAGTGGTGAACCTAGCCGGGGATCGCAAAATCTCAAGACGTCACCGGAAGGGCTTGGGCTGGATGGGTGCCGCGCACCAGCTTCTACTCACTAGAACGGCGGCCAAGCAGATCCCGCCGTGCGTGATAGCGGACAAGGTCATCCTTAGCGGCGGCGTCGTCGTCGCCGAGCAGCCACACTAAGTAGCGCCGTTGCTCAGAGTCATCGGGATACTGATGCAGTTGGAGTCGAATGAGGCCAGCCATCGGGTCGATGCTGTGTGTGTCGGGGTGTGCGAGGGCGTGTTCGAGCAAGGCCACTGCGTAAGCAGTGAACAGTCGGCCCGCACGTGCAGTTATGTCTTTCGTGTGTCGGTCATCGAGTGCGCCGGTGCTAGCGACTGTGGCGACGGTATCGAAGAGGGCGGCAAGATCGGCGGCCGCCACCGTGACATGCCTGTCGCTGGTGGGTGGTGGCGTCGTGATTCCTGGTGGTGTGTTGGTTGCGAAGGCACCCACGAGTTCGCCAGCGTCAATGCCAAGCGCCTCGGCGATAGCGGTCAGGGTGGCTGCACGGGGATTCGAGTCACCGGATTCAATGATCGAGATGGTGCGGACTGCAAGGCCGGCAGCTTCGGCAAGCTGCGATTGACTGAGTCCGGCTGCGCGACGAGCTGCACGTAAGTAGCTGGGAGCGCCTGGCGCACTCGGTGCGGCCGGCTCTTCGACATCGTCAGTCTCACTCATTGTGCCTATACTTTGGCACGCGTTAGGGGAGAGCGTTAAACCTCCGTGTTGTGCCGTCCGCGATGATCCAGAATCCGCCGATCTCTACGCGCCGGACATCGTCTGGATGGATGCGGTAGGTGTGCTGGGCTCGGGACGACTTCAGCCCGCCTTCGGGATCTGCGCTTGATTCAAGATGCATGGTGGTGCCGGCGAGCTCGACAACCGGTTCGGGGTCGGGTGTGCGACCGACGATCACCGCGGTTCCGTTGCGGAGCAGCCGGTCTTGGGTGTTGGGATCGTTGGAGAAGCCGGAGATTGTTTGTCCGGCGAGGATGAGTCCGATGTTGGCTGAGCGCGCGGTTTCGTAGAGCATGGCGCCGGTGGTGGCGGCGTCGTCGGTGGCGCTGATCATCTGGGGGAACTCGTCAACGACACAGAGGAACGGGGTGTCTTTTTCTTTGGTGCGCATGCGGTGTTCCATGTGCTGGCGCAGTGCGACAAGTAGGACTCCGGCGAAAGTCTGGTCGATCTTGTTCGTGGCGGGGTAGAGGCGCAAGGAACCAAGCGAGCGATCGGCGGTGAGCGTCGCGAAGCTCCAGCCGTCGTGTGCACGAGTGCTTGTCGTGATGTGGCCGCGGATGGAGCGGATAGCGTTGGTCACTTCGTTGAGCACTTCTTGACCGTCGGTGCCGCCGTTCTTTGTCGGGTTGGACAGGGCTCGTCTCGCGCGTTCGGCGTCGGGGAGAAGGTCGGGGGTGTGGAAGAGCCGCTCGATGTCGTCAAGCGAGGTCGGCGCCAGGGCGAGGTCGTCGTCGAGGACGAGGTCAAGGATCTGGGTGCGGCGCTGCTCGTAGTAGCGGTCGGCACCCTGGGCGGCGGGAAACAAGGCGAGAATCCTGTCGCGGAGGTTCGCAACGCTGGGGGTATCGAAGAACCGGAATCCACCTTCGAGCAGATGTGCTCGGCTGCGTGGACACCTCGCCCGGGCGTTGTCCACGAGGCGATCGGCATCTTCGGGATCTCCCTTGAGGTCGATGAACAGCGCTGGCCATTGGGCGGCGGTGGCGCACAGCATCTGCGCGAACAGTAGGTAGGTTTTGCCGGAGCCGGACGCCGCTATGACGAGTGCCCGCATAGCACCGGCCCGGTCGGGCAAGACAATCCAATTGTCCCGCGGGTCGGTCCACCCATTGAGAATCCGGTATTGGTCGCGTGTCTGGAGACGTTCGCGGTTGATCCGGCCATAGGCGTAGTGGTCGCCGACTCGATGAGGTGCGGTGAGGGAATCGTCCGTGACAATGGGCCGTGCGCGGGAGGTGTCGAGGGCGACGCCGACCGAGCGGGTCGCGTCGATGGCCTCGGCGGCTCGGATCGCGCTGACGACTCGCGCCGTGAGCGTCTCGTCGGGGAGCAAGCGATCCCGGGCGAGGCGGCGAAGTCGCAATCGCGCTGCGAGGAACGCCCACCCGGCAGTGGTGATCCCGAGCGCCAAGATGGGGACTGCCCACCCAGGCCGCGAATAGAACTCCGACAGCGGCACGGGAGCGCGCATCGTCACGATGAGGCTGACAGCGGTCAGTATCGCCGAGGTCGCCGTGGCGACGCTCAGCAGAACGCGGTCTGGGTGCCATGCCCAGAAGCGCGGCCGGGTCGTCAGGAAGGTAGGAGCCCGCCCGATGATGACGGCGGCCGTCGGTATGGCGACCGCAGCGCTCGTGAGCGCAGCAGTGATCGAAGCTGGGAGGGTCGGCAGGCCGTTGCGGGTGGAGACGTAGATCGCGCCGATGACGGGGAGAGCGACCAGACCCAGTAAGACGAACGGAGTGACAGGTAGTGGTTGTGCGGTCGGCGGTGGCTTAGGCATTGGCGATCTCTTCCTGCCGTTGTCGGGTGGCTTGGACTGTGCGCTCGTCCCCGGCGACCTCGGCGCGGGTGAGTCGCTGCGCAAGCAGACGCTGCGCGGCGATGCGATCAGCGGAGGTGAGTAGGTGAGGCGCCGGCAATGGAACGCGGAAGTTGAGGATCTGTTCGTCGGTGATGGTGCGTTCCTGAGAGTGCGTCGCTGCGGCTGGTGCCGGTGGTGGCACCGGCCCGGGATAGGGCAGCGTCGGTTGATGACCGGGAGCGGCAACGGTGTCGATGAGGCGCCCGAAGGCGCGAGCGAGTTGGTCGCGATCGACCTCGTGTGTCCAGTGTTCGACGGCCGGCACCGCGCCGCAGAGGACAGCGGCGGTGCCGGTCTCTCCGGCAATGCGCTCGATGTAGGTCATGATGTCGCGCGGTCCGACGTAGAGCACGCGCGTGTACCGATCTGGCACCCGGCTGTGCCGCAGGAGGATCTGGCGTGTGCGCGAAATGCTCTTGCGTGTCATCTCGACCTCAACCGCGATGCGTCGGCCGGCACCGTCGTAGAGGATGCCGTCGGCGGTGTGCTCGTTCTGCGCGGCGACGTCGCGATCCCAGGACCAACCGCCGCCGAGCGCAATCGCACTGACCCTGGACACGATGAGGTCGTGGGACAGCGACCGCGGCGTGTATCCGCGCGCCGATGCGGTGGCCAGGATGTCGCTGGTGTGCGCGCGGCGCGAGCGCACCGCGAGTCCTGCTTCTTCGAGGCGTTTGACGGTGCGGTTGCTGCTGCGCCGCGTCTGGCCCCGGCCGAACGCCTGGCACACCATGTGCAGCGAGTCGGTGTCGGCAACACGGACGAGCTCGAGCCATTGGGCTACAGGGGCGGAAGCTGGGCCAATGAGGGCAGCGGCGGGGAAGTCGGCGGGGGTGCTCATGAGGAGAAACTTTCGACGATCGCTACGACATGAACTCGGTCGCGACGAGCAAAGTGGCTGCCCCGGCACTGCCACGTGATCGGCGGGACCGGCCGGCGCCGCGCCCGGCGCGGCGGCCGACGGCGGCGCTCTTTGGCGCCGACGGCCCCAGGGGGCACGAGCGAGAACCGCGCAGCGGTCGCCCTGACCGGCGCGAAGCGCCGGCCGTGACGCGGATGCGGCACGAGTCTTTGTCGTGAGTGGTGGCAGAGAGAGTTGTTCGAGAGGAGCTGATCGGAGCCAGACACTTCTGGAACGTCACAGTGCTGTCGCACCTGATCCTGATGGTGTCTGTCACTGCTCCTCTCGAACTCTCTCTGCCACCACTCACGATCGTCTGTAGTTTTTCTCATTTCTCTTCTTGTCTTCCCTGGGTTGCCCTCATTGGCCCTTCCGCCCGCCCGTCCCCTCGCTTTCCTGACCAAAAGCGCACGCAGTGTGTGTTTGGTCAGGGAAGCGAGGGGACGGGCGGGCGGGCGGGGGGCGCAGGCCA
>NZ_JBCLVJ010000026.1:0-14583 GCF_048537925.1 Gordonia sp. CPCC 205515
CTTCCCGCCCCAGGTGCCCGCGCGGTGGGTGTTGGGCGAGAAAGGCGGGGGGACGGGCGGGCGGCTCGTTGACGCAGGTCAACGAGCTTTGGGGTGACCAGGGAAGGTCTTTTGAGTGTCCTCCCGAGGACAGTCGCAAGAAGGTCATAGGACGCACCGGGGACGCGATTCTCACAAGCGTCAGACTACACACTGCGCTTCGTCGATACTCAGTTTGTTACGTGCAGCCATGTCTTTTACTGCTAGTACGGCGGTATGGTGTGTGCCATGACAACAAAGAAAAGAGTCGTCGGCGACCTGATCACCGGCGACCTGGATGCACAGATTGAGCAGCTGAAGCAGCGCAAGCGCGATCTCGCGGCGGCGGGAGTGGCCTATGTCGCGGCTCTCGACGAGGTCGAGGCTCGCAAGGACGCGGTGAAGGCTGCCGAACGATCCGCCAAGGATCACCGGCAGTCCTTGATCGACCTGGGGCTGCGACCGCGGGAGATTTCGCGCCTCATTGATGAGACGCGCAACCCGACGCCGCCCGTCGCCGGCGCGCCGGCCCACATGCGAGGTACGCCGCACCTGTCGCCGGCTGAGTCGTTCGAGCGCGAGCAGGAACACGACCCGGACGAGGACGGCCACGCCGATCACGAACGCGCTGTCGGATAGATCGCGTACGCTGACTGCGCCTAAACCACGATGAGTGAGGACACCATGAGCCGCCACCGCCACCCGCCCAGGTCGTCGTTCTTCGACGGCCTGGCGGAGATGGCGGTCGTCATCCTGCTCATCATGATCCTGCTTTCCGTTCTGGCGGACTGACCGCCGAGCAGGCCCACAATCTTCCGCATCACCACTCGCCCTACCTATTGGAGAGTCATGCAATCTCGAGTTGTTCGCACCGCGCTCGCCGCCGTGTGCGCTGCGACGGCAGTCCTGACGGGTCTGTTCGCCACGGCGGGCGCCGCCGATGCCGCACCGCGGGAGCTTCCGCGCATCACCACCACCGGCGACACATTCGGCACCTTCGGCAATCACTCCTACTGCCGCGGTGCAGTTCGGGTGAGCCTGACGTCACCGACGCCGGGCATCACACGAGTCACGCTGATCTCGCACGGTTTCCACGGTCAAGGACAGACGTGGGTGAAGAACCCACGCTGCCGTGTCCTGTTTATCGCGACGCACACCAGCGCCACCGCCTACTTGAAGGAGACGTTCATCCCGGCCACGTTCGGCCCGCGATCGGGCCAAAAGGTCAGTCGCGACATACGCACTGGCTCGGGAGTGGTGCAGTTCGGCGTCGCGCCCTACGCCCCGAACACGGCAGTGCGCACACCGCAGGGCTACGGCGCCGGGTACTACATCCTGGTTCCATAGCCGGGCGGCCCTCGCGACGAAGACGAAAAGGGCGGGGTGCGCAACCATCAGGTTTGCGCACCCCGCCCTTCGCTGTGTGGCTAGACGCCGAGCGGTCGAAACTCAGCGATCACCCACTGGCCGGCCTGTCGTTGTGCCGTGATCAGCACCGCAAATGTCCACTGGTGCAGCGGCCGGCCGGCCGCGTGGACGGTGAGCTCGACGCCGATCTTGCGGCGCCATTCGTCCTCGGTGTCGGCGGGGTGTTCCTCGCCGGCGATGGTGGCCACGACCGTAGTGCTGGCGTTCTGCGCCGCCCATTCCTCCCAGGTTCGGTAGTTGACGAAGGGCTGCGGCGCGACAGTGCGCAGCTCGTTGGCGAGCGGTGCGGTCATCAGCGGGGTAGCGCGCAGCAGGGCTGCGTAGCTGTCGGTGTCGCGGTCGAATCGCCATCCGTAGATGATGCGGACCGCGCCGGTTGCCACGCTCTGCGCGCTCGTTTCGTCGATGCCGAGGGGCGGATCGTAGGGCAGTGACGGCTCGGTGACCTCCATTCGATAGTTGTCCTCGAGTCGATCCATCGGCTGGTCGTCCGGGGCGCTGATGAGGCCGCATCCCGCCAGAACAAGCACGGCGGCAAGGACGGTGACGAGTCGTTTCATGGTCGGTCCTGTGGTGTAGCGGGCGAGGATGTCGGTGTGCTGTCGAGTGGTGATGGCATGTCGGGTTGGCTGGGGGCGGTGTCGATGCGTCGCATCATGACGACGGTGCCGCCCTGCGAGATCGGCCCCACTTTGACCACGTCGCCCTCCTGGGGAGCGTGCACAATCTGTCCGTCACCGATGTAGAGCCCGACATGTGCAGCCTGGGTTCGGCTTCCGTTGTAGAGGATGATGTCGCCGGGTTGCAGGTCGGACTGACTGGGTACCTCGGCGCCGACAGCCAGAAGTCCAGGGTTTCCGGAGTCGCCGGTGTAGTGCGGCAGGCTGATGGCGCCGCCGCTGGCGGTCAGATAGGCGTAGCGGATGAGGCCGGAGCAGTCATACCCGTCGGGGCCTTCGCCACCCCAGATATAGGGCTTCCCGCGCACCGACATCGCGGCCGATACCGCTTTGCGTGCGAGGTCGCCGGCCGGACCGGATGGTCCGGTCATCTCGCCGTCCGGGGTCGTACAGCCCTCCCCGGCGGCGCCGTCGGCCGAGGCGCCGTAGGTCGCGTAGAGGGCAGTGGCCTCGGGCATGCGCTCGGCGTATTTGCCGCGAAGATCCTCGCGCGGGCCTTGGACATCGGCGGCGAGTTCGCCCGGGTCGGCGGTGCGCCAGCCGGGTTGCTTCTCGACGTAGTCGTAGTAGGTGTTGATCTGCCAGACCGGGTCCATTGCGGTTTTGGTATCGACACCGGCGCTCTGTGTAGAGCGGCGTTGTTGGAAGATGCCGACAGAGTCGTGGTCGCCGGGCGCGATGCCGTCGTTGGGGTACTGCTTGGATTCGGGCACGGCTTCGGAGGCGAGATTGCGCAGGTTGGATTCGACCAGGCCGGTCGCGAGGCCGGAATGGATGACCTGTTCGGGCATCCCGCGCCGGTGACCGACGTCGATGATCTGTCGTGCCCGCAACACCGATGGATCGGTGGAGTCCTCGGGAGGGGGCCGCGGTGCGTCCGGTTCGGCGGCCGGGCCGGGCCGGGCCGGTCGCCCTTCTTCGGCTTGAGCGAGCCACGGCGCTGGGTCGACCGCGGTGGTTTCTGGGATACGGCCGCCGTTCCACACCTCAAAGTGCAGATGCGCACCGCTCGATTGACCGTTGTTTCCGATCAGGGCGATGCGTTGGCCGGCGGTGACACGGTCGCCGGTCCTGACCAGCACACCGTTGGCCCACATGTGTCCGTAGACGGTGGAATACCGCTTGCCGCCGAAGGTGTGATCGACGACGATCCAGTACCCGAACCCGGACGCCGGGCCAGCGTCGGCCACAGTCCCTTCGGCGAAGGCGTAGATCGGTGTGCCCTCGGGACCGGCGATGTCGATGCCGCGGTGGAACTCGCCGCCGCGCATGCCATAGGGGGAGCTGACAGAGGTGGCGCTCTTGTCGGCGGGGTAGGCGTAGTCGCCGTCCACGACGACGCCGCCTCCTCCCTCGGCCGAGGGTGTGGTGGTGGCGCCGCAGTTGTTTTGCGCCTGGTTGTCGAGGTCGATCTTCATGGCGATCGCCATCAGGAAGATCATGGCGACGGCGGCGACCTTCTCTTTGTGCCGCCAGAGCATCATGAGGATCGAGACGGTGGCGGAAAACATGGTGCGGCGCCGCCGTTCAGTTGCTGCTGGTGGCAGCGTGCAGACGTGCTGAGGTGTTGTGCAGTCGCCGCTGTGAGTCCGGTACGTGCACCCGGAACGGGATGCCCGCGCCGTCATCTTCGGACAGTTTCAAGATGAAGTGACCCAGTCCCGGGGGATCGCGGCGGGTGGCGCCCGGATCGGCGGAGTGGATGCCGTGGGCGCGGCCCCAGCTGCGGAGCATGTTGATTTCGGCGTCGGTGAAGTTCTCGAAGTGTTCGAGGCGTTCGCGTTCGCGCTGTCCGATCCGACCGTAGATACGGGCCTGGCACTTCTCGAAGATCGCTTGGGCGGTCTCGGCCTGCGCCGCCGAGACCGACCCGGAGAAGTCCGAGACCGAGTGCGTCATGGCGGTGATGGTGGTGCCTTTGGTGCGGTTGGTGCGTGACTCGCGGTTGAGGATGTCGACGACGATCTCTCCGGCCGAGAGCAGCTGCCAAAGCTCTTCGAGGTAGAGGTCATAGATGCGGGCGCGGGCCTTGCCGGCATCGGCGAGCGCGTGAGCGGCGGTGACCGAGGCATAGCTTTCGGTCCACCCGATGGCGATGGCGGCACCGCGTGCGGCGGCATCGCCTTCGGGCACCCAGGACACGTCGATGTCGATGCCCACGGCATCGGTGTCGAGGGGCTGGGTGGTCTGCCCGCTGAACATGCGACCGAACATGGAGTCTGGTTTGATCATCGCGCGCACGGAGCCGATGAGCTCGCGGGCCTGGTCGCGGTATTGCTCGGTGGTGTCGGCGACGGCCATGTAGCGCATGGCATCGGTCGGTTCGTGCAGCAGCTGGTCGAGATTGGTGAGTTCCGGGTCGAGCCAGTCCGACTGTGTCGGATTGGTGCTGAGCTCGCGGATCGCCTCGGCGAGGATAGCGCCCTCGATGTCGCCGATGCGGTCGGTGCCGCGTTGGAGCTGGATGAGGGTTTTCATGTTGAGCAGCTGGGACTGGCGCATATCGGCGCGGAGTTCTTCGCGCCGGGTGCCGTCGAGGCGCAGGGCGGCGCGGCCGAGTGCGCCTGGGGCGAGCGGGTTGATGATGTCTTTGCCGTAGGACACGACCTGTCCGCCGAGTTCTTGGATCCGGTCGCGGTGGTCGGGTTTGATGTCGGCGGCCGCGATCGGGCAGCGCCCGGTCGCGATGGCGTAGGTCATCAGCCGCGCGGCCAGTGTGGATTTGCCGGATCCGTTGGTGGCGATGATGACCATGACCGGCGCGGTGATGTATCCGTTGCGCCACCAGTCGATCAGGTCGAAGTGGACGGGCCGCTGGTGGATCAGGTGGTGTCCGAGGGGGGCACCGAAAAGAGGTGAATCGCCGCCCACGGTCCACGGCCACAGGCCGGGCATCTGGCGGCTCGATCCCTCGATGATCAGACCGGGTGCGCGTGGGGCGAGGACACGGCCGCCGCCACGGCCGGCGCGCCCACGGCGGCCGACGTCGCGGGGAGACTCAAGCTCGTCGGGTGCCGCGTTGGCAGCGGCGGCGAGCCGTTTGACCTGCCCGTCGCGCCACCAGCGCTTGAGTCCGGTGGAGCTGTCGCGGTCTCTGATGTAGCGGGCGAGCAGCTCGTCGCGCTCGGCATCGGTGAGGGGCATCGGCGGTGTCTCCTACTTGCGCTTGGTGACTGAGGCGTGGATCGGTGGGACCAGGCCGATCCCGAGCCCGTACTGGAAGGTCGACGCCTGATGGAACGCGGCCGGCCGCACCCGCAGCGAACATTGGGTGGCGAGATCGGACACGATGGAGTCGACGTCGGCGACTGAGTCGCCGTCAGCGTCGACCGTGACGGTGACGATGAGCGCTTGTGCCAGCCAGCCGGCGCCGCGCGAGACCTCATCGCGGGATTGGGTGACGGCCTCGAGACGGTTCAGGGCGTCGACGTCGTGGATGCCGCGTTTGATGCGCTGGCTGGCGCGCATCGCGTCACGCTGCTGGTTCTCGACGATGCTGCGGGCGTTGGCACTGGTTTCGGGTTGGTAGAGCAGGGTCACCCGCTTGCGGGGAACTCTGGGGTTCACTTCGAGCAGTGGGTGCAGAATATGGTCGGAGACACCATCTTTCGGCCACTCCCACACCACGTAGCTCATCGAGGTGGCGGTGTCGTGGGCGTAGTCGGAGCGGTACTCTTTCGCGCCTGTGGGACCGGCGTTGCGCCAGTGCAGGCCGTGCTCTTGCTTGCGGGCTCGTAGGTCGTCGAAGTCGAGCTGGGTGGATGGGTCGTAGGAGCGCCGGACGAACTCGGTGATCTCGTCGGCGCGCAGGATGCGGCAATCCATATCGCAGGCATGGATATTGGCTGAGAGCGCGTAGAAGCGCCGAGAGATCTCCACGATGCGATCTCGCCAGTCGCCGGGGCAGGCGAAGGTGATGGCGATGCGGTGCTGGGCGTCGAAGCTGTTGGTGGGCAACTCTTCCTCGACTTCGCGGATCAGATTGGCGGCCGCGGCGGGGGCGTCGTCGTCGAGGGCGGATTCCAGCGCAATGAGCTGCATCAGCCCAGAGGATGGATAGCCGTCGACGGTGGCGGTGGCGAAGACGATGTCGCCGAACTGCCCGAGGTCGCGTTGAAACACTCCCCAGAAGGCAACCATCCGGTCACGGTCGTCGCCGTCAACGTTTTCCTCGCCGATCGGGTCGACGCGCCAGATGATGGTGACGGTGCGTTGTTTAGGGTCGTGCAGCACGCCGACCTCCGATCCGTCGGCCGCGGTGTAGGCGTGCAGCTGGATATTGGCCCCGAGGCCGGGCAGCGGAGCCCCGTTGAATGGGGTGAGAGGGCCTGCGGCGTAGTCTGTTTCGCCTTTCATCTTCGCGCCGGTGAAGCGCAGGGAGTCCGAGACGCGGTCAAACACGCTCAGACCTTGGGGCCGATAGGCGCCGGCACCGACGAGGATCATTCCCACGAGGACGATGCCGGCGCCGAGCAGGAAGTTGCCGGTCATCCGGATCAGGACGAACGAGACGGCGGTCAGGCCGATGACGGTGTAGGTGGCTTTGGCGGTCAGGCCGAAGGCGCCGGTGGATTCGCGCGAGGACCAGTTGCCGTAGGTGGTCTCAGGCGCGAGCTGCTGGTCTGCCATGGGTGCTATCTCCCTCTGCGAATGGTGTGGGTGCCGAGGTTGCGGCGGGCGATTGCTTTTGCGGTCAGGCGGGGGTCACCGGCGCTGGCCCGCTGGTCACCGACGGTGGGTGGCCGGGGCGTGACCGGTGCGCTGGGCCGTGGCCCGCTGGGACGTGGGGGGCCAGACTCGCGACTCGATGTGCCGGCGTCGGCGGCGTGCCGCCCGGTCTGCTGCGCTGGTGGGTCACCTGCCGGGGACTGTCCGCCGCTGGCACTGGTGGCCCCGGGTCCGGACTGACCCGATGATTGCCCATTCGATCCGGACGTCCCCGGACCGGCCGACGTCGAGGATGCCTGCGCCGAGGCCGGGGAGTGTCGGCCGGATCGGGGGCCACTGCTGGCGCCGCCGCCGTTGCTGCCACCTCCGCTGCCGCTGGTGGCGCTGGCGGGGCGGGGCGTGGAACCGCCACCCCCGCCTCCGCCGCCTCCGCCACCTCCGCCGCCGCCGGGACGACCCCCGCCCCCGGAACGGGGACCTCCGGGTACGGGGCGTGTGCCGGTGGGGCCGGTGCCGCCGGGCCCGCGGGTGCCGCCCCCGCCACCGCCGCGGCCGAAGGATGCGGCAACCCCGCGTGCACTTCCGGCGGCGCGGCCGGGGAGCCGGGTCATTGCGCGACCGCCCACCATGAGCGCGCCCACACCGGCTAGGCCGCTGACGCGGCCGTGGATGCTGCCGCCGACGCCGACGAGCGCAAGCAGGGTGGGCAGGCACAGGATCGGTGCGATGTAGAACAGGACGGCAGTGAACACGTCCTTGGCATCGCTGCTGTCGGTGGCCGGAAATGCCATGGCCATGGCGAACGCACCGGCGCAGATGGGTTTGAACGCGATCATGGCGATGAGGAGCTTCATCACCTGGTGGTAGGTGGCCTGGCCTCCTTCGGTGCCGCTGGCGGCGGCCGCCAAGGGAAGGATGGCGGTGCCGAAGGCCAGGTAGAACAGGCGTAGGAACAGTTGGAGGATTAGGTCTAGGCACCCGAGGATCGCGATCATGCAGATGATGACGAGCAGGAGACTGCTGCCGTCGAAGTTGTCGGCGTCGATAGTGCCGATCTTCTCCTGCAGCTGGTCGGTGACTTCTTCAACCTTGGTGCCGGTGTCGTCATAGATCCACGCGGCCAAGATGTCTGAGGCGCGGGTCAGCAGGATGACGACGGTCGCGGCACCCAGGGAGGTGGCCAGTGCCCGTGCGGACAGGATCATGCCGCTGGTGACGGCGGCCTGGCCGCCGCCGGTCCATTGTGCGAGCGCGAGCCGCCCAGCCACCCAGATGATGGAGACGAACAGGAACACCGATTGCAGGTGGTAGGTGTAACTCGTTGCCCACGTGATCATTTCGGTGAACGAGTCGGCGTCGAGGTTGGTTCGGTCAGCGACGAAGAAGCTCATCACGTACTGCATCAGCCCAATGAGCACCCACAGAATGCCGTTCACGAGCCGGGCGACCAGCCCTTTGGCGACGTCGCCCGCCTTTTCGTCGAGGTTGTCCCACGGCCACGCGGCGGCGTCGCCGGCGCCGACCCAGGCGGCGAGGACAACTGCCGCGATCGTCGCCGTCAACACGATGGCAGGGCGCGTGCGCGCCAGTCCCGCGAGCGGGCTCACCATTGGAATTCCGGGTCGATCGGCCGGTCGTCCGGGTTGTCGGTGGTGCGCCAGTACTGTTCCATGCCGTCGGCGGTGGTTTTCCAGTCGCCGGCTTCCTCGTCCCATACGAGGGGAAAGTCCCAGGTGAACGAGTAGAGCGGGGCATGTGAGCGGACCGCTGCGAGTCTGTCCTGTTCGGTGAGCGTCACTTGTGTGTCGATGTCGACGCGGCGGCTGGCTGCCGCGCGGAAACAGTCGGCACCTTCGGCCCACTGCTGGGCGCGCACACCCGCGCGTGGATCACGTTGCTCGCTGCGTTGCTCGAATCCGGTCGTATCTCCGGTGAGGTACTCGCGGATGAACTCGGCCCTGTCAGGCATTACCTCGAAGAGGAGGGCAATCGACCAGGCGGCCAGGGCGGCGCCTTTCGGTGTGCGTGTCCAGCCGCTGGGCCAGCCGCCGTCGGTGCGGCCGACGGGTCCGGCGTCGGCGGAGAAGGCCAGTGCTTTGCAGCCGACGGCCTGCCACATGACCGGATCGTCGGTTGCTGAGTGTGCCGGTAGGGGTTCGCCTTTCAAGTTCTTCGGGACGTAGGTGAACGGGATACGCGAGGCGTCGGGCTCGAGGACCGGATCGGTGAACCGGTCGTCGATCCACGACTGGGGCACTGGGGTAGCCGGCGCGGCGTCGTGTCCGTGGTGGTGGCTGCCCGGTGCGGTGGTACCTGCCTCCGGTTGGTCGGGGTCCTGCCCGCACCCGGCGACGACGAGTGCAGCCGTCAGGCACGCGGCTGCGAGGGAGAGCAGTCGTCGGCGGGTGGTGGACACGATGGATCTCCTTGGGGACGAAGTGGTCAGAACGGGTCGCCGCTGGAGGCGGCTAGGTGGTGTAGCCGCCGAGCAGGTTGGGCAGCTTGATCTCGCGCCATTGGCGGTAGCCGGGTGCGCGCACGAGCGCAACGGCGGGGTTCTCCTCGACGTGCTCGACGGTGACGGCGACGCGGGCACGCACCGCGTCGGCGGTGATGTCCTCGGCGGCCAGGTCGGGATGGGTGGTGAGGATCGTGACGCCGAGCGCCGGCACGTCGAGGTGTTCGCGCAGCTTGCCGGCGAGGAACACCGCCTTTTGTGCGGCGGACAGTTCCGCTGATTGGTCGTCGCCGGCTTTGTAGGTCTTGTCCTTGGGATGGAACGTGCCGTACCAGGATTCGTGGTCGTTGTGTGGTGGGCAGATGGCGTAAGTGCCGATCTCGGCGTCACCGGCGACGCAGAGTACGACGGTGGGGGCGTCCGCGGCGGCGGCGGCGACCTCGCTGCTCTCGCGGCGCAGCGTGGCGGCGCGCAGCTGGTCGTAGTCGATGTCGTGTTGTTTGCGCAGTTCGGTTCTGATCTTTGTCCACATGCTGGGGCTGATCAGGCCGTGTTCTTCGGCCCACGCGCGAATTTCGCGGTGGGTGTGTGCGGTGGTGAGGGTGTCGGCGTGGTCGGCGACGGCGGTCGCAGCGGTGTCCCACTCGTGGGCGGTAGATGACATGTGATGCTCCTTCGATCAGTGTGCGGTGGTCGGTTGGGTGTCGGCGGTGGCGGTGTCGGCGGCGATGTGGTTGTCGAGCGCGACGAGGTAGAAGTCGCGGATGGTCCGGATTCCGTGTGTCCATAGCGCGTTCGGGCCGTTGGACGTGGTTTCGGCGATCACCCGCCGGTGCAGTTCTTCGGGGATGGAGAAGGTGATGCGGTGTGCTCCGGTGGGTGGCGGGACATAGACGGTGGCGCCGTGATCGCATTCGAGCAGCGCGTGCGCAGCGGTGGTGGCGACGGCGGTGGCTGTGAGGTCGTTGCTGGCCAGCCACACCCGCAGCTTCCGCCGCCACTCGGCGGTGACGTGGAGGGTTTGAGGTTGCGAGACCGGCCGGGTCATAGGGTGACCATCCCGTCGGGAAACTCGGTGACCGCTGCGATGACCGGTTCGCTGTCATCGGTGGGGAGCACAAGTTTCCAGTCCGCCCCGGACCATTGGACCGTCCGGGTGAGGCGGGCGTGCGAGCCGTCGGGATAGGTGGTGTACACCTCGATCCGGGCGGCGGCGTCGTCGGCGCCGAGGACGCGGTATCCGGCGATCGTCACTTTCGCCGCGGAGCTGCGCTGCGGGTTGACCGAGACCTGCTGGCGGCTCGTGGCCCATTGCTGGTATCCGTCGTTGTTGATGACCAGCGCCGAGAGCGCTGCACCCCACTCGTCGTCGCTGGCGGTGTCGAGAACGACAGTGGTGTTGATGGCGGCGAGGGCGGCGCCGGTCTCGGTGTGGGCATATCCGCGGGGGAACGGCTGCTTGGTTTCCGGACCGTCCGAACTGCTCTGGGGGAGTTGAATTCCCTCGTAGGAGAAGGTGGTGAGCGACGCCGGCTCCGAGCTGGTCTCGGTGGTGCCATCGCCGCCACATCCTGTGGCGGCGAGCAGGACGAGCCCGACGAGCGCGACGACTAGCTGTAGATGTAGTTGGCGAGGGCGGCGGCCGAGCCGACGATGCCGGCGCAGATCACCACGACGATGACCCCTTTCATGAGGGTGTCGAGGGTGTCCGGCTGGCGAAATCGGAGCGTGATGATGATGACGAGCGCGACGAGCGAGACGCCGCAGATGAACAGACCTGCCCATGCCACGTTTCCTAAGAGTTGGTCGATGATGCCCTGGAGCTCGGCCGGGAGCGGCTTGGCTTGGGCGTGAACGGTGCTGTGAGGGAACGGCATTGCCGCTACGCCACGTCATAGGACCAGTTGATGATCTGGGCGGCCATCGCGACGAGCGCCCCGCCGGCGACAGCGCCGACGAGAACCCTGCCACTGACGGCCTCTCGGCTGGGATCGATCCGCTCCCACGCGAACAGGCATCCGGCGATGACGATGGCGGCAAACCCGGCGATGGTCGCTCCCCAGATGAGGACGGCGCCGAGCTTGTCCCACAGGGCTGCGAACGGGCCGGCGTCGGGAGAGGGTTGTTCGATCGCGAGCCAGGCCCGCGTTGCGAGACCATTTACTGAGGTGAGCATGTGTTTCCTTCCGGTGACAGGTGAGTTGAGTGGTGGGGTGGGTTATGCGCACTGCTGCTCGGCGCCCTCGGCGTCGCGGTGCTCGTCAGGCTCTTTGCGGTGCTGGTGGTGTCGGGTGCGGACGTGGGCCATGAGTCGGGTGAAGTCAGCCGCGACCGACGGAGGGAGGCGGTCGTCGCGACGGGCTTGGCGTCGACCAGGCGCGGGTGGGGTCAGGTCCCACTGGGGTAGCCGGTTGATCGGCGAGAGGCGCCACTGGGGAACGAAGGGCAGCCGGATCACGATTCGGTCGGGGTCGTCGGCGAGGGCTGCGGCGTAGTTGCGGAACTGCTTGTCCGCTCGTCCCGGTGTGGTCGCGACGAAGATGGTCGCGGCGATGGTCCAGCCGGCGGGAACGTTCTGGTGAACGGCGCCGGCGTCGTCGTAGATCACGCCGTGCTGACGCATGAGCAGTTCGCACGCGGGCTGGTTCTCGGCGGCCACGACCACGAGGTAGGGGTTGGTGGGTGCAGGTTCACTCGGCGGCCCGTCGAGGGCTGCGGCCGGCGGCAGCAGACGCGCCACCAGCGCCTCTTCGACCCATCCGGAAGTGGAAGTGACCCAGAGCAAGGGTTCGCGGGTGTCGGTGTCGGTCATACCGGCACCGCCGTGACGTTCTGGTTGGGCAGCGCGATGGTGCCGTGTCGGGCGAGGCGCTGGGCGGGATTGGGTCGCACGAACCTCGGGTCGGTGGCGACCTCCATCCGTTGAGCCTCGGTCAGGCTGGGGTTCTCGAGGGCGACGGGGATGACCGGCGGGTCCTCGCTGGCCGCGCCCGATGCGGCCGGGGGAAGATCGCGGCTTGCGTTCGCGGGCTTATATTTTGCGAGCAGAGTGTGGTCGCCGCGCCGGGCCGGGTCGGTGTTGCGCTCGATCGCGCCGACCGGTGCGGTCCGGTTGTCATCTGAGGTGCGGTAGGGCGCGGTGGGTTCGGTGGTGCCGGGCTTCGGCGCGGTGCGTGTCGTCGACGGCGAGGTGTCGGACTCGGCGGCCGCGTCGGCGGCGGCCTGTTGATACGCGCGTGCGGCGGTGATGATCCAATCGGCCGTGACGGCCGCGGCGGTCGCACCGGTGGTGGAGACCGGCCGCCGGTCGTATCCGCTGTGATAGGCGACCTGGTTCCAGGTGCGGGCGTCCATAACGACCTGCGGCAGGTCGGCGTTGTTCTCGACTTCGTTGAGCAGAGTTTGAAACAGCGACCGCACGGCGGTGATGGCGGTGGCCGGTGGCACGGCTTGGAAGGCGGCATTGGCTGCGGCGGTGCCCAGCTGCGCGCCCGACGCGGCGGTGCTGGCTCCGGTGAGTGCGGCAGCGGGGTTGCCGGAGGCGGCGCCGGCGCCGGTGGCGAGGGCGTTGACACCAGCGGTGATCATCGAGGTGATGTTCTCGGGGGTGAACATGGCGGCGGCGAAGGTCTCCACGGTGTTGAGGGCGATCGATCCGAGTCGGGCGATGGCCCGTAGCGGGTTGTCGTCGCCACTTCCGGCCGCGACCGCTGATGCGCCACCTTCGCTGTTGGTGTTGTCCGGGTCAGCTGCGGATGACGATGAGGGCGTGAGGGTTTCGGGTGCTGACACTTCCGCGAGCCGTTCAGAGATCGACAAGCGCGGATTGACGTCGAGGTCGGCGAGGGAGGTACCGGTGATGTCGGAGTTGATGATTTTGGCGGTGCCACGTACAGCGGTGTCGGCTACCGCTGAGGCCAGACGTGCGGCGGTGCCGGTCGGGTCGTTGGCGAAGTCGAGATTGGATTGCTCGACGACGCTGGCACCCAGGCGTAGCAGCGACGCGCTTTTCGGCGAGGCGCACGCGAGGTCACCGGGGATGCAGAATCGGGCGACGCGGCCGCTGAGGGACCCGAAGTCGCGGATCTCGTCGGCCTCGGGGCCGATACCGCGACCGTCGGGGGTGGGTAGATTGTCGGCGAATTTGGTGGGTTTGAGGTCGCCGATCTCGGGCAGGTCGGTGGGTGCGACTTGGCCGGGGTTGGGGGGAAATAGCGGGTCGCTCTCTCCGCGGGTGGGCGACCCGAATGTGACGGCGAACGCGATGTGGTCGGGGGCGACGGGGGCCTGGCCGTCGGCGACGGCCGCGGCGAAGGCATCGACGACGTGCCCACCCTGGGAGTAGCCGATCGGCACGAGTTTGGTGGTGGGGCACTGGGTGATGACGCGGCTGGCGACTTGTGAGAGCCGGTTGAGTCCTTCGCCGGCGGAGTCGCGGTAGGTGCTGGTGGTGCCCGAGTCGCCGAAATTGGCGCGGTAGGGGATGTAGGTTCGTTCGACGAGCAGGGATTGATCGGCGGCTTTGGCACCGAGGACGGGGCGGATCACCGTGGACAGGAACCCGGTGTCGGTCTTGGTGGGTGCATCCGACGATGACTGACTGGTGCCCTGCACAGCGAGGACGTGCACGGCAGGACAGGTCGGGCGGTCCTCGGCGGCCGCCGGAGCGGCGGTGAGGCTCGCAGCGGTCAAGACCAGCGGGACCGTGGCGGCGAGGAGCGCATAGGCCGGTCGGCAAAGTCGCATCGGGTGTCCTTTGGGTCGGGGTGGGTTGGTCAGCTGGCGGGGAGTTCGGCGACGATACGCAGGCGGCCATCGGAGGGCTTGACTTCGTAAATTGCTGTCCACGTCTGCATTTCGCGGGTGGCTTCGTTGGCCCAGTCGACGGACACGGCCCACGTGTTGTCGCCGTTCCACGGCGTGATGGTGGCGCAATACGGGATCGGCGCACCTCCGGGCGGGAAGTTGTCGGCCATCACCTGGGCGATGGCGGTCGGGGTGACGCGCATCGTGGGTGCGAGATGGTCTGCGGCCGCGGCGGGGTCGCGGGTGGTGAAGTAGGAGTGTTCAAAGGCCGCGATGACGCCGGGACCGGTCGACAGGTCGCCGGGGCCTGAGGTGACCAGCCGCGTCGGCGTGTTCTGCTGCGGGCATTCCAGCAGGCCGGCGGCAGTCGTGGTCGCGTTCGGGTTGGTGCTGGCCGAGGGAGTCGGCGGTGGCGGGGCGATGGCGGCGGTGACGACGATGACGAGCAGTGCCGCGAACATGATGGCGGCCGGGTAGACGACCCGTCGGCGGCGGTCCTTGCGCCCCCCGGGTGTCGGCGCCGCT
>NZ_JBCLVJ010000027.1:0-56525 GCF_048537925.1 Gordonia sp. CPCC 205515
CAAATTCCGAATCATGCCCCGACAACCGCCCTAACCTGCGCAAACACGCCGCAAGATTCTCACGAACCGCGATCTACGGCTGTAGTACTAGCGGCTCGCACCTCAGGGAGCGGATAGGCGACACCTCAGGCAGCCGACACAACCCCGTCGGCTGAGGAGCGACGAGCGAGCCTGCGAGCCCGACACGTCACGAAGCCCCTCACGACGCCCTTCGTGGCTCGCGCCTCAGGGAGCGGGTGGGTGGCGGCGCCTCAGGGAGCGGATAGGCGGTACCTCAGGCAGCCGACACAACCCGCCCCTCGCGACGCCCTTCGTGGCTCGCCTGGCGGCTCGCGCCTCAGGGAGCGAGTGGGTGGCGGCGCCTCAGGGAGCGAGTGGGTGGCGGCGCCTCAGGGAGCGAGTGGGTGGCGGCGCCTCAGGGAGCGAGTGGGTGGCGGCGCCTCAGGGAGCGAGTGGGTGGCGGCGCCTCAGGGAGCGAGTGGGTGGCGGCGCCTCAGGGAGCGGGCGGGGTGGCGGCGCCTCAGGGAGCGGGCGGGGTGGCGGCGCCTCAGGGAGCGGGGTGGTCTGCTACTGCACCTTGGCGGTGGCGGCGGCGAGTTGGGGGGTGAGTTTTTCCAGTGCGTAGCGTAGGGATTCGGGTGTGCCGGCCGACATCGCCTGTGCGACGGGGTCGGTCTCGCCCATCTCGATGGCACGGCCGTCGCGGGTTACGGGCAGCGAGTTGATGAGGTTGTCGCTCTGCAGCGCCGACAGCGGCATGCCGATGGTGGAGAACACCGCGACCTGGGCGTCGAGGGCGGTGACCTTCTCTACCGGGACGGTGGCGAAGAACCCTTGGGCCTGCAGGTCTTTCACCGGCGGGAACTCGACGAAGCCGAGTTCGGCGAAGGTATCGAAGCGGGCGTCGCCGGGCAGGTAGGCGCCGTAGGCGGTGCCGAACTTGGCGCCCCACACGAAGGTCTTGCCGGTGAAGTCCGGGTTCTCGTCGCGCAGTTTGCTTTGCAGGTCGGTGGTTTCGGTGATCTGCTTCTCGCCTTCCGCGGACTTGCCGAGAGCGTTCGCGATCAGCTGGGTCTGGACCTTCCAGTTGATCGCGTAGTCGGGGGTGCCCTCCGGGGCGGTGACGACCGGCGCGATCGCCTTCAGGCTGTCGGTGACCTTGGAATCGGCCTTGGCCCGCACGTTGAGGATCAGGTCGGGATCGAACTCCTTGATCTGCTGATAGTTGAAGTCACCGGCACTGGCGGCGTCGATGAGCTCGGGTGTGTCGGAGCCGAATTCGGCCGTGGCCCAGGGCCCGACACCCTTGTTGGCGGCACCGAAGGACATCCAGTCGTAGATCGCCACCGGTTTGACCCCGAGACTCAGGGCGATCTCGCCGTCGGACCAGCCGAGGGCGACGACGCGCGGGTTGTCCGGCAACCCGAGGTCGGGTGTCTCCGAGGGATTCGAATAGACCTGGCTCTCCGTCGAATCCGATTGCACGCATGCCGTTCCCACGGACAGGACGAGCAACATGAGTCCGCACAGGGTTAGGACCCGCCGCAGCGCTGTGGTCATCGGATCTCCTCCATCGGGGTCGAGGTCATGATTTCGAGGCTCGCAGGGTTGCGGTGTCGCCGGGTACCTCGTCGAAGGACACCGCGCCCTCGCCGAGCGGGATCACCAGCGGGGTGTGCGATTCCGGGTCGTCGATGATGCGGGACCGCACTCCGAAGGTGCGTTCGACCATGTCTGCGGTGAGCACGTCCGACGGTGCGCCCTGCGCGATGACGTCGCCGCCGCGCATCGCGATGATGTGGGTGGCGTAGCGTGCGGCCTGGTTGAGGTCGTGGAGCACTGCGACAAGTGTTGTGCCACTGCGATTCAGTGTGGTGCACAACTCGAGCACCTCGAGTTGGTGCGCGAGGTCGAGATAGGTGGTGGGCTCGTCGAGGAGCAGGATCGGGGTTTCCTGGGCCAGCGCCATCGCGATCCAGACCCGTTGGCGCTGACCGCCGGACAGGGCCTGCACGCGCCGTTGCGACAGATCGGTGAGCCGCGTGACCCGTAACGCGAAGTCGACGGCCGCCTGGTCGGCGTCGGTCCACTGTCGGAACATCGTCTGATACGGAAACCGGCCGCGGGAGACGAGGTCGATGATGGTGATGGCGTCGGGCGCAATCGACTGCTGCGGCAGCAACCCGACTTCACGCGCGAACTCCTTGCCGCCGAACCCTTTCACGTCCTTGCCGTCGAGCAGTACCTGACCGCCACGGGGTGCCAGCAGGCGCGAGAGGGACCGCAGGAGAGTGGATTTGCCGCATGCGTTGGGTCCGACGATGACGGTGAACGACCCGTCGGGGACCACCACGTCGAGGCCGTCGAGGATGGTGTGCTCGTCGTACCCGACTACCAGATTCTGCCCGGTGAGCCGGCCGGTGGTGGTCGTATCGTCGGTCATGGCCGGGCCTTTCGTGACTGGGCGATGAGCAGTCCCAACAGATAGATGCCGCCGATCGAAGTGGTGACCACACCGACCGGCAGCTGCACCGTCGGCGCCAGGATGGTACGGGCGATGGCGTCGCAGCTGACGAGCAACACCGCGCCCACCGCGGCCGAGGTGACCAGTGGGATACCGGGACTCGGTGAGATCCGGGCGGCCAGCTGCGGCGCGACGAGCGCGACGAACGCGATGGGGCCGGCGATGGCGGTGATCACCGCGGCGAAGCCGACCCCGAGCAACAGCAGCACCATTTGGGTGCGCGCGACGTCGACGCCCTTGCTCTGCGCCGAGTCGGTGCCGAGTTCGAACATGCGCATCCGCGGCGCGACGACGATCAGGAACGGCACCAGGATGATCAGGCCGACGACGACCGGGATGGTGTCCGACATGCGGATGTCGTGGAGGTCGCCCATCCCCCAGGCGGCCGCGGACGCCGCGTTCTGCACGTCCGCCGACGCGATCAGATACCCGTTGAACGCGACCAGCATCGCGTTGATGCCGATACCGACGACGACGAACCGGTATCCGCTGGTGCCGCCGCGCATCCCGAGATAGTAGACGGTGATCGCGGTCAGCAATGAGCCGATGAGGGCACAGAGGGTGGCGCCGGTGTAGTCGAAGTGCAGTACCAGCATCGCGATCAGCGCCCCGGTGTAGGCGCCGGTGGTGAAGCCGATGATATCGGGGCTGCCCAACGGGTTTCGGGTGATCGTCTGGAAGATCGCACCGGAGAGCGCCAACGCGGCGCCGCCGACCAGCGCGACCAGGACGGCGGGCAGTGCCGCGGCCACGAGGTTCGCCGGCCCCCCGGAGATCTGTCCGGCAAGGACCTTGAGTGTTTCACCGAAGCCGAGTCGCGGGGTGTCGGTGGTGCTCACCCCGAGGGACCACACCCCGACGATCATCGCCAGCAGGACCAGCACCACCGCGATCGCGGCCGACGCCAGGTCGAGCTTGAGGCTCAGCGGTCCGACGCGGACGAAACGGGTGCGGCGTGGCCAGCGGGCCGAGGGCACATCGGCGGCGGGACCGCTCGGGGTGCGTTCCTGGATTGTCATTCGCCGGTGCCGCCCTTCTTCCGGACCAACGCGATCAGTACCGGCGCGCCGATGAACGCGGTGACCATGCCGACGGGCAGTTCGGCGGCGGTCGCCACGCGGGCCACCAGGTCGGAGCCGACCATCACGATCGGACCGACGATGACGCACACCGGCAGCAACCAGCGATTGTCCGGGCCGAACAGGATGCGCACCACGTGGGGGACCATCAGGCCCACAAAGGTGATGGGGCCGAGCGCGGCGGTCGCGGCGCCGCACAACACCGTCAGAACGATGAAGCCGCATAGCCGGACCCTGCGGACGGGGATGCCAAGAGCCTGGGCGCGGTCATCGCCGAGAGCCAGTCCGTTGAGGTACGGGATGAGGATCATCGACAGCAGCGCCGCCGCAAGGATCGGAATCCACACCGCCGACACCTCCGTCCATCCTCGTCCGTCGAGGGTGCCGACCTGCCACGACCGGATGGAGTCGAACGATTTCGGGTCGATCATGGTGAGGCCGAACCCGATGCCGCTGAAGATCGATCCCGCAGCGACACCGGTGAGGACCAACTTCTCCGGGCTGGTGCCGCTGACGCCGCGGGAGCCGACGAAGTAGACGAGACTCGCGGCGAGCAACGCGCCGACCATGGCGGCGGCCATGTAGCCGTTGATGCTGCTGACCCCGAAGGCGACCGCGGCGACGACCATCGCGAAGTAGGCACCCGAGTTCACGCCGAGGATGCCGGGATCGGCGAGCGGGTTGCGCGTGAGTCCCTGCATGATCGCACCGGCCGCGCCGAGTGCGACGCCGACGAGGACGGCGAGCAGGGTGCGCGGGACCCGGTTGTTGCGGATCACCTCGAGGGTCGTCGGATCGCCCTGGTTGAACAGCGCGTGCCAGGCGTCGGCGATCGAGTAGTTGCCGGAACCGATGAAGAAACCCAGCAAGGTGAGGCCGGCGAGCAGCGCCACGAGGATGAGCAGGATGGCCGCCCGCGGCAGCGACCCGAGTCGCGCCCCGGGCGAGGAGGGCGGCGCCGAGCGAGCCGGTTGGTCCACCGTGTCAACGCTCAAGCACACCACCCGTCGTCGAAGACTCGGACAACTCCGACTATAGGTGAGGCATCCCTAATTCGTACGGATTCAGCCGAGCTCAGTCAGATAGGCGAGCCACGTGTCGCGGGTGGTCAGCTCATCCCCTGACTCGACGGCCCGCGCCTCGGCGTCGCGCACCTGGTCCATGAGTCCCCGCGTCCGCTGCCGGGTCACCTCCTCGACGCTGTCGCCGCCGGGCGCCACGAGCACGGTGGTGATGATCGGGTCGATGATCTCCATGGGGAAATCGGCAGCCTCGAGACGCTCGAGGACCTTCTGGGTCAACGCGAGCGCGGGCGCCGTGGTCGCGATGCCGTCGAGCACCGAACCGCGACTCTTCTCCAGCGCCTTGCGTTCCTCCCACTCCCGAATCTGGGTCTCCAGGTCGGAGTGCGCACCCGAGAGCACCCCGGGAGTCCGATGTGACACCTTGGCCGTGAAGCTGCGGGCAACGGCGTCGATGTCGAACGGACGATCAGGGTCGTCGGCGGCGATGCGTGCGTGAAAGAGCACCTGCAGCAGCAGATCACCGAGTTCTTCGCGCAGGTCGTCACTGTCACCGGAGTCGATGGCGTCGAGGAGTTCGTAGACCTCCTCGAGCAGATAACGCCGGAGCGAGGCGTGGGTCTGGGTGCTCTCCCACGGTCCGTTGCGACGCAGGGTGTCCATGAGGGCCACCGCTTCGAGCAGATCGTCACCCGAAACCGGTTGCGCGGCAATGACCTCATCGCCCCGCGTGATGCGCGCGGTCACCAAGCGGTGGCGCGGATCGGCACTGAGCAGGGTCAGTTGCGGATCCGAGTCGTCGAGCGCGGGTTCCACATGGTCGAGTTCCCAGAGCAGCGTCGCGGGCACGTCTTCGGTGACGAGGACCGTGCCGGTCAGGTGACGCCAGGCGCGGATCGGGATCGTATCCGGCCGTAGTGGATCCAAGAGCACGACGGTCATCGTGTACCGCGCCTTTCGGTCATGAGTCCCCCGCCAACGGTCTGATGGTACGCAGGAAGGTGGTCAGGTAGTCGACGAGTTCGTCGTCGCGCAGTCGTGCCGATCCCATGCCGCCGGTGCGCGGAATGGGCAGTGTCACCACCGACGTCGTCGCCCGGTAGGTCGCGCCGGAATAGAGGCGCTTGAGCCGGACCTGCTCGCTGTCCAGCAGAGTGAACGGCGAGACCTTGACTCCCGTTCCGGCGAGCCCGATTTCGGTGACGTCCCGTTCACGGCACCGCAACCGCAGTCGTGCGATACCGGCAAGGCGGCGGGTCTCCTCGGGCGGTTCGCCGTAGCGGTCGGTGAGTTCGGCGAGTACTCCGTCGACGGCGGCGTCGTCGGTGGCCGAGGCCAGCTTGCGGTAGGCCTCCAACCGCAGCCGATCGGAGTCGACGTACTCGACGGGGATGTGCGCGTCCACCGGAAGATCGATGCGCACCTCGGCGGGTTCCGTCGACTCGATCGGTTGACCGTCTGCCGCAGCACGATAGGCCTCGACAGCCTCCCCTACCAGCCGTACGTAGAGATCGAATCCGACACCGGCCACGTGCCCGGATTGCTCGGCGCCCAACACATTACCGGCGCCACGCAGTTCGAGGTCCTTGAGCGCCACGGCCATTCCGGCACCGAGCTCGTTGTTCTGCGCGATGGTCGCGAGCCGGTCGTAGGCGGTTTCGGTGAGCGGCCGCTCCGGGCTGTAGAGCAGGTAGGCGTAGCCGCGTTCCCGGCTCCGACCGACGCGGCCACGCAGCTGATGCAGCTGGGAGAGCCCGAGGTTCTCCGCCCGGTCGACGATGAGGGTGTTGGCGTTGGAGATGTCGAGGCCGGTCTCGATGATGGTGGTGCACACCAGCACGTCGTATTCCCGGTTCCAGAACCCGGAGACAGTGCGCTCGAGTTGATCCTCGTTCATCTGACCGTGGGCCACCACGACTCTCGCCTCGGGCACCATGTCGGCGATCTCCTTGGCCGTCTTGTCGATGGTGGAGACGCGGTTGTGGACGTAGAACACCTGGCCGTCGCGCAACAGTTCCCGACGGATCGCCGCGGCCACCTGTTTGGCCGAATACCCACCGACATAGGTGAGGACGGGGTGACGCTCCTCGGGCGGGGTGAGGATGGTCGACATCTCGCGGATGCCGGCCATCGACATCTCCAGGGTGCGCGGGATCGGGGTGGCCGACATGGTCAGCACGTCGACGTGGGTGCGCAGCGACTTGATGTGCTCCTTGTGCTCGACGCCGAATCGCTGTTCCTCGTCAACGATCACCAGGCCCAGATCCTTCCAGATGATCCCGGTCTGCAGGAGTCGGTGAGTGCCGATGACGACGTCGACGTCACCTTTGGCCATCGCCTCGATGATCTCCTTGGATTCCTTGGCGTCGGTGAACCGCGACAGGCCCCGCACCCGCACCGGGAAGCCACTCATGCGTTCGGCGAAGGTCTGCTGATGTTGTTGCGCCAGAATCGTTGTCGGCACCAGGACGGCGACCTGCTTGCCGTCCTGCACGGCCTTGAACGCCGCCCGGACGGCGATCTCGGTCTTGCCGTATCCGACGTCACCGACGATGACCCGGTCCATCGGCACCGCTTTTTCCATGTCGCTCTTGACCTCGGCGATGACGGTGAGTTGGTCCATCGTCTCGGTGAAGTCGAACGCGTCCTCCATCTCCCGCTGCCACGGGGTGTCCGGACTGAAGGCGTAGCCGGGTGCCGCGTGCCGTGCCGCGTAGAGCTGCACGAGCTCGCCGGCGATCTCGCGAACCGCCTTCCGCGCCTTGCGTTTCGTGTTCTGCCAGTCGGACCCCCCGAGTTTGGACAGCGACGGCTGTTCACCGCCGACGTAGCGGGAGAGCTGGTCGAGGGCGTCCATCGGGACGTAGAGCCGATCGGCGGGCTGGCCTTTCTTGCTGGACGCGTATTCCAGGACCAGGTATTCGCGCCGCGCGCCGGACACGGTGCGCTCGATCATCTCGACGAACTTGCCGATGCCGTGCTGATCGTGCACCACGAGATCACCGGCGGCCAGCGCGAGCGGGTCAACCTGATTGCGCCGCTTGGCCGGTAGCCGACGCCCGTCGCGGACGCCGGCAACCCGGTTGCCGGTCAGGTCGGTCTCGGTGACGATGACCAGCCCGGCGTCCGGGCAGATCAGGCCGTTACGCAGGGTGCCGTGGTAGACCGACACCTGGCCGGATTCGGGTCGCGCACCGGGCTCGGCGATACGAGCGGGCACTTCGGCCTCGCCCAGCCGTTCCACGACGCGTTGTGCGGTTCCCTTGCCCGCCACCACGATGGCCGCCGACCCGCCGGTGCTCACGTGGGCACGCAAGGTCGTGAAGGTGGCGGCGATCTCGTCCTCGTTGCCGTGCGGCGCAGGTCCGGGCGTCAGGTCGAGGGCGACCTCGTCGTCGCTGCCGGTCGCCAGCGGACTCAGCGTCCACCAGGATCGTCCGGCACCCAGGGTGGTCTTCTCCACGTCGTCGAGGGACCGATAGGCGCTGGCCTGCAGATCGATCCCGATGCTGCCGCCGCGGGCGTCGATGGGCGCGTCGCCGCCCATCGCCGCCGCGGTCCACGACGCCTCGAGGAACTCCGCGCCGGTCTGCGCGAGGTCGGCGGCGCGGGTGCGGACCTTCTCCGGATCGAGCAGCAGCACTCCGGTGCCCGCCGGCACCACCTCGGTCAGCATCTGCATCGGGGCATCGACGAGTAGCGGGATCAACGCCTCCATGCCCTCGACGGGGATGCCCTCGGACAGCTTGGTGAGCATGTCACTCAGGGTCGGGTCGCCGGCATGCTCGGCGGCGAGATCGCCGGCCCGCAGCCGGACGCGTTCGGTGAGGATGAGTTCGCGGCCGGGGTGGATGCGGACCACGCTCGCGTCCACCTCGGGCTGGCTGCGCTGATCGGCCACCGAGAAGGCCCGCATCTCGCTGACCTCATCGCCCCAGAACTCCACCCGCACCGGATAGTCGGCGGTGGTCGGGAAGACGTCGAGAATGCCGCCGCGCACCGCGAACTCGCCGCGCCGACCGACCATGTCGACGCGTTCATACGCCATCTCGACGAGGTCGGCGAGCAGCGCGTCGAAGTCGAGTTCGATGCCCTCGCGCAGCGTGATGGTGCGCACCGACCCGAGTCCGGGTGCCATCGGCTGGACCAGCGACCGGACGGTGGTGACGACCACCCGCAGCGGGGCGGCGGCGTCGGGATGGGCGAGGCGGTGCAGGACGGCGAGCCGTTGACCGACAGTGTCGGCGCTGGGCGAGAGCCGCTCGTGGGGCAACGTCTCCCAGGACGGGAACTGGGCGACTGCCGCGGGGTTGTCGAGGAGTTCGGCCAGTTCGGCGGTCAGGTCGTCGGCCTCACGGCCGTTGGCCGACACCACGAGCAGCGGCGCGTCGGCGGATTGCGCGAGACACGCGACGACGAACGGACGCGCGGCGTCGGGGGCGGTGACATCGAGGCGTTCGGCACCTCGGCGTCCGAGGAGATCGGCGATGGCCTTGTCGGCGCAGGCAACCGTGGCGAGTCCGTGCAGAGCGGAGTGGGTGGACACCGGACTGATTCTAAGTGGTGCCCCGGACATCCCCGCCGACGACCGATCAGGGCAGCGCGCGCTGCATGTAGATGCAGTCGACCCACTGCCCGAATTTGAACCCGACCGCAGGCGTGCGACCCACCTCGACGAACCCGTGCTTGGCATGCAGCGCGACCGACGCCTCACCGCCCGTGGCAGCGATGACCGCGATGATCTGTCGCACGTTGTGCGGCTCGGCGGCCGCCAGCAGCGCCCCGAGCAGAGCCGACCCGATGCCGCGGCCACCGGCGTCAGGACGTAGGTAGATGGTGTCCTCGGTGGTCCACGCGTAGGCCTGCTTCTCGCGGAAGGCTCCGAGGTAGGCGAATCCGAGCACGGTGCGCTCGAGGTCGTCATCAACGGCCACCAGGAAGGGTCGCGCCGCACTGCGGATCGACGCCAATTTGGTCGTCCACGTCTCGACCGTCGGTGCCACGTAATCAAAGGTGGCGACGGTGTGTTCGACGTAATGTCGGTAGATGTCGGCTATCGCGGCACAGTCCGCCGCAGTCCCCGACCGGATGGTGACCATGTGCTCGATGATGCCGCACTTCGCCGACAACCACGGGCAACGTCCGAAAAGCCCGAAATTATCCGACCACGGCGCATACGTGCCGTTGACGGTCATGTATCCGGAGGCCGACATCCTGACCCAGACGATCCCTACTGGGTATTGCGATCCTTGGCCTCGACATAGTCGGGGCCGACGAGCTCCGGGTTCGGGTCCAGTCGGGTGAGCCCGTTCCAGCACAGATTCACCAGATGCGCCGCGACAACCTCTTTCGACGGTTCGCGGACGTCGAGCCACCACTGAGCGGTCACCGACACCATGCCCACCAGCGCCTGCGCGTACAAAGGCGCCAGAGCCGGGTCGAAACCGCGGCGCTCGAAGTCGCTCGCCAGGATGTGCTCGACCTGGCTGATGGCGTCAGTGAGAAGGCTTGAGTACGTGGCCGTCTCACCGGTGTGACTGCGATCGCCGCGGACCAGGATGCGGAATCCGTCGGTGCGTTCCTCCATGTAGGTGAGCAGCGCGAGCGCCACCTGCTGGATGCGGTAGAGCGAGCGGTTTTTCGTCAACGACGACGAGACCATTTCGAGCAGGGTTTCCATCTCGCGGTCGACCACCACCGCGTAGAGCCCTTCCTTGCCACCGAAATGTTCGTAGACGATCGGCTTGGACACCCCGGCGCGCTGTGCGATCTCCTCGATGGAGGTTCCTTCGAATCCTCGTTCCGCGAACAACCCTCGGGCAACCTCGATCAGCTGCGCTCGGCGCTGCGGGCCGGTCATCCTGGCCCGAGGTGCGCGCGTCACCTCGTCACCGCCGTCGGTCGGACGAGTCACTGCCATGGTGACAAGGGTATCGACGATGCGCCCGCCCGGGTAATCATGAGTCTGGTAGGCAAGACAAATGCTCACCATCGAGGAGATCTCGGCACGTCTGGAGATCCAGCAGGTTCTGACCGATTACTCCACTGCCGTCGACTCGGGTCGGTTCGACGACCTCGATGCGGTCTTCACCGACGACGCGGTGATCGACTACCGCGTGATGGGCGGGATCGCGGGCACCGTCACCGAGGTGAAAGAGTGGCTTGGGCAAGTGCTTCCGGGCTTCTCGGCCTACTGCCACCTGCTCGGCAACCACGACATCACGATCGACGGCGACCACGCCGTCACGCGGACACTCTGCCTGAATCCGATGCAGACACCGGATGATTCGACCTTCCTCCTCGGTCTCTGGTACGCCGACACCTGGTCCGCGACCACCGACGGGTGGCGGATTCGCACCCGCGTGCTCGAGAAATGCTTCGATACCAAGCTGTTATAGAGCGAGCTCACAGCTGTCAAACGGTTCGCCGAATCGTTATGTTTCGGAATCGTTGCAGTTCAGGGAGATTTCCGAGGGCCACCACCGCGACCCGAATCGGGCAATTGGCAGTATTTCTCAAGTCTCGGACAAAACGGCCGATAGTGTTACGCGCAAGTGCCCGCGTCGCGTCCTGGCCGCGGTCGGCAGGGGTGAGGAGGGAATGTTCCCGTGCAACTATGGGATTACGTTCAGGGGCATGCCGCCACGCTGGCGTTCTTGACCTATCAGCACGCATCGCTCGCTTTCCAGACGGTGCTTGTCGGCACCATCGTTGCGATCCTGGTGTCCATCGTGGTCTACCGGATGCCGTTCTTTTCCGCCTTCACGATGACCACCAGTCGGGTCGCGCTGACCATCCCTTCGCTGGCGCTCCTGGCGTTGTTGATCGTGCCGTTCGGTCTCGGTGTGGTTCCGTCATTCATCATGCTGGCGTTCTTCGCGACCATGCCGGTTATCGGCAACGCCATCGTCGGTTTGCGCTCGGTCCCGCCGTCGGTCGTCGAGGCCGCGCAGGGAATCGGCTTGTCGCGATGGCGGATTCTGCTCTCGGTCGAGTTGCCGATTGCGTGGCCGGTCATCCTCACCGGGATACGGGTGTCCACGCAGATGATCATCGGCATCGCGGCCATCGTCGCCTACGTCCTCGGCCCGGGTCTGGGATCACTGATCTTCAGCGGACTGTCCCGTCTCGGCGGCGCCAACGCCCTCGAAATGGCGCTGACCGGAACCATTCTCATCGTCATCATCGCCTTGATCTTCGACGGCCTGCTCGTCCTCCTCGGCCGACTCACCATCTCCAAAGGACTGCAATGACCACACTGTCGAATGACGCCGCCTCCCCCGACCGCACCGTCACCGGCGTGCCGATTCAGCTCGATGGTGTGGTCAAACGCTATCGCGGACAAGACAAGCCAGCCGTCGAGCGCCTCGATCTGGACATCGACGCCGGACACATCGTGACCTTCGTCGGACCGTCGGGCTGCGGTAAGACGACGACGCTGAAGATGATCAACCGCCTGATCGAGCCCAGTGAGGGCAGAATTCTGATCGGCGGTCGCGATGTCACACACGAGAATCCGGACAAGCTACGTCAGGGCATCGGCTACGTCATCCAATCCGGCGGTCTCTTCCCCCACTGGTCGGTATCCAAGAACATCGGCGCCATCCCCCGAGTCCTCGGGTGGGACAAGAAGCGCATCGCCGAACGCACCGAATATCTGCTCGATCTCGTCGGTCTCGACGCCGCCACCTTCGCCCACCGGCTCCCGAAAGACATGTCCGGCGGTCAGCAGCAGCGTGTCGGTGTGGCTCGGGCGCTGGCCGCCGATCCGCCGATCCTGCTGATGGACGAACCGTTCGGCGCCGTTGACCCGATCACTCGAGTCCGGCTGCAGGACAGCCTGATCAACATTCAGCACGAACTCGGCAAGACGATCGTCGTGGTCACCCACGACTTCGATGAGGCCACCAAGCTCGGCGACAAGGTATTGATCCTGTCCGAGGGCGGCCACATCGAGCAATACGCCTCCCCGGAGGAGATCCTGGCGAATCCGGCGTCGGAGTTCGTCGAACGTTTCGTCGGGCGCGGAGCGACATTGGCGCACCTGACCCTTACCCGCGTCCGGGACGTCGACCTGAAGAAGATCACCACCGCAACGGTGGGCGAGAACTCGCAGGATGTGCTCGCCCGCGCCCATCAGGCCCGCCACGACTGGGTGGTCGTGGTGGACAACCAAGGCCATCCGCGGGCATGGCCGTCGCTCGACGAGGTGGCCGCCAAACCGCAGATCTCCGATTACCTCGATCGCCGGCTGCCGGTGGTCGCGCGGTCGTCGACCCTCAACGACGCACTCGACTCGATGCTCGACACCAGCCAGGGCGGCGCCCTGATCACCGACGGCCGCGGCGCCGTGGTCGGTTCGCTCGGTATCGACGCGGTCATGGAAATCATTCGCGCCCAACGCGCCGAGGTCCGCCCCGAGCACGAGGAGCAGTCCTACATCGAGCATCCGGAGGGCACGCACACCGACGAGATGCCCGTGATCGTCGCGGCCGACGAACCCGACGAGCAGTCATGAAACGGTTTCGCAGCCTACCGATCGATGTGTGGATGGAACCGTTGCTCATCGTCGTGGGCTTGGTCGGATACATCGTGTGGTACACGCACACCACGCTGACCGAGACCGAACAGGCCGCCCTGCAGTGGAGCAGCCTGCGGCTCACCATCTACGACCACATCCAGCTGACTGTCGTGTCCACGGTGATCGTGGTGGTGATCGCGATCCCGGCAGGTATCGCACTCACTCGTCCGTCGCTGCGGCGGCTCAACCCGATTGCGGTCAACATCGCCAACGTCGGTCAGGCCGCACCGGCGGTCGGCCTGCTGGTGCTGTTCACCTTCTGGCTCGGTACCGGCTTCAAGACCGCCGTCGTCGGCCTGGTCGTGTATGCCATCCTGCCGATCCTGCAGAACACCATTGTCGGTCTGCGCCAAGTGGATCAGCGCACGGTTGAGGCGTCCCGCGGTATCGGATACTCCGGCATGCGCACCCTGGTGCAGGTGGAATTGCCGCTGGCGGTACCGGTGATCCTCAACGGTGTGCGCACCGCCCTGGTTATCCTGGTCGGCACCGCGACCCTGAGCACCTTCATCGGCGCCAACAGCCTCGGCACGCTCATCACCACCGGCGTCACCTTGTTCCTGCCGAAACTCCTTGTCTCCGGCGCCATTCTCGTCGCGCTGCTGGCCCTGACGATCGACTGGCTGGGCAGACTCTTCGAACTCTTCGCCACACCGAAGGGCATCTCATGAGAAGGCGTGGATGGCTGATCTGGCTGGCGGTGGCCATGGTCGCGCTGGCCGGGTGCGGTCTGGTCAGTTCATCGGGCACGTTCCGCGCGACGTCGTTGCCGGACGGGAAGAAGCCGCTCGAGGGCGCCGAGATCACGGTGACATCCAAGAACTTCACCGAGAGTGTGTTGCTGGGCAAGATCGCGGCGACTTATCTGGCTGCGGCAGGCGCGGACATCACCGACATGACCAACGCGCCCGGTTCTGCTTCCTCGCGCCAGGCCATGCTCAACGGCACCGCCGATCTGACCTGGGAGTACACGGGAACGGCATGGGTGACGTATCTGCATGAGAAAGAGGTCATCGCGAATCCGCAGGAACTCTGGCAGAAGGTCCACGACGTCGAGTTGGAGCAGAACAATCTGGTCTGGCTGCCGCCCGCCAACTTCAACGACACCTATGCCTTCGCGATGTCGACACCGACCTCGGATCGGCTGAAGATCACGACGATGTCGGAGATCGCCAAGCTGCCGGTGAACGAGCGGACCTTCTGCATCAATGACGAGTTCTTCAGCCGCCCCGACGGTTTCCTGCCGATGCTGCAGACCTACGGCATGCCTTACAACACGCCGAACGGAGTGCCGGCCGACAACGTGACGCAGATGGATTCCGGTGTCGTCTACACCGCCACCGCCAAGGGGGAGCCGTGCAACTTCGGCATGGTCTACACGACTGACGGACGTATCAAGAATCTCAATCTTGTCGTCCTCGAGGACGACAAGAAGTACTTCCTGCCCTACAGCGGAACTGTGGTGGTGCGCAAGGAAACACTCGACGCGCATCCGGAGATCGCCCCGCTGATGGCGCCGATCTCCGAGAAACTGACCGACGAGGTGATGCAGGAACTCAACGGGCGGGTGGACATCGACGGCGAGGATCCGTCCGATGTCGCCTACGAATGGCTGAAGAGCGAGGGGTTTGTCACGTAGCGACACTTTTGTTTTCGCTGATCGAGTAAGCCCGCGAGCTTGCGAGCGAGCGCATCGAGATCGACGTGAACGTGGCCTCGATGCGCTCGTCGCAAGCTCCTCACTTACTCGACCAGCGGAAAATGCTCGTCGGGTCAGGCCGCGTAGACCGCCAGCCGCCGGGAATCCTCGACTCCTGAGTAGTGCGAGGCGTCACCGAGGAGAACCTGGCTCGACGAGCCGTTCACGTCGACGGGAACGTCGCCGGCGAGGGTGATCCGGTGCAGTTCACGCTTCTGGTTGCCGTAGTCGGCGATGCCGTAGTGCTGGGTTGCCCGATTGTCCCAGATGACCACGTCGCCCAGGCTCCAGTTCCAGCGGAAGGTGTTTTCCAGCTTGGTGATCCGCGCCTGGAACAGCTGGTAGAGCGACTCGAACTCGGATGACTTGAGTCCGCGGAATTCCTTGGTGAAATGACCGAGCAACAGGCTGCGCTCCCCCGTCTCCGGGTGGACCCGCACCACGGGATGCAGGGTCTGGTACTCGGTGCTGGTGAACTCCTTGTAATGCTCGGTCTTGCTCGCCACGTCCACACCGCCGGACGGTTCCTTCTGCGACACATAGTCGTACAGGTTGGTGTGGGTGGCCCACAGTTCTTCGGCCAACGCACGCAACGGCTTCGGCAGCTGCTCGTAGGCGGCGACCGTCGACGCGAAGGTGGTCGCGCCACCGTAGGCCGGCAGGGTCACCGCCCGCAGGATCGATGCCTTCGGGATGCGGTCGACGAAGGTGACGTCGCTGTGCCAACTGTTGGCCGCACCTTCGATGGTGAGCAGCTGCGATCCGCGGGAGGTGACGGTCGGATGCGGGGCGGTCGGCTCACCGAGCAGGTGCGCGAACGCGTACTGCGCGTCGTCGTCGAGGTGTTGCTGGCTGGTGAACGCGATCGCCTTGTTGACGGCGAGTGCAGTGCGGATGGCCTCGACCTGTTCAGGTGCCAGGTCACCGGACAGCGTGACCCCGGAGATGCGCGCACCGATGTGTTCACCGAGCTTCTCGACGCTGATACCGGCGTCGGCGTACACGCGCTGTGCTGCCTGCTCCCGGTCGGTACGATCGTCGATTTGCGCCAATGTCATGAGATTTCCTTACTTTTCGTTCGACGGATGTCGTGGACTGCCTAGGGCGTGTCTCCCAGCCGATTTCATCACCGCCCGGCCCGCAGGCCGAGGCATTGACTCACGGTGATTTGAATACGGATCAGTCAGCGGCAAGCTCCGCCGCTTCGGCGATCTCGCGCCGCACCGGTGCCGGTACCCGGACGGCGCCGGGGCGATAGGTGACCGACCGGAGCGTCGCACCAAACCGGAAAACTCCACGGCGACGGCGCAATTCGACGTCGACGGGGCCGCGGGCGTCGAGCCCGACCGAGATGCCGGTCCACGGCGCCATGCCGACGAGCTGGAACTGGTCGGCGAGCGTCGCCACAACGATGGTGTCATCGCCACTGGTTGCCTCGATGGTGAAATCCCACCGCACCTGCGGAGTTGCGCCGGCCCGCAACGTCACCCGGGTGGTGCCTGCCGGCAGCCGGCCCGCCACCCGGCTGATCCGCCCGTAGCTGTTGAAGACGAAATGCGCACTGCCGCCCTCGATGTAGAGCAGATACCCGCCCTGCTGGTCGCCGTGCGCGACGAGCACTCCCTCATCGGCCGCAGTCCAGCCACTCAGTTCCGCCTCGACATCGAAGTCCCGGTAGGCGATGAGCCGGCTCGACCGGTACCGCTCGAGGGTAGGGGTGCCGGACAGGAGGCGGACCGGTTGTCCGTAGCTGTCCTCGGCCGGTCGTCGTCGTGCCAGTGCGGCGGGGTTGTCGACGAGCGGGAACACGGTGTTGTGCCAGGCCGCATGGTCCCAGGCCGCGGCGAGCTCGGCGACCTTCTCCGGGTAGGCGTCGGCCAGGTCGTGGGTTTCGGCCGGGTCGAGGGTGACGTCGAAGAGTTGCCATCGCGGATCGTCGACGGACTGCGGATCGGTGTGCAGCGACAGGAGTTTCCAGCCGTCGCGATAGAAGCCGCGGTGGCCACCGAACTCGGCGTACTGCTCGGTGTGCGGGGATTCCGCCCTCGGGTCGCGGAGTATGTCGGCGATGCTCACGCCGTCGCGGTCCTGCGCGGGTCGGCCGTGGCGCTCGCTGGGCGTGGGTACTCCGGCGAGCTCGAGAAGGGTGGGCGCGAGGTCGGTGACGTAGGAGAACTGGCGGCGGACACCGGTATCGCCGGCCGCGCGCTGCAGTCCGGCGGGCCACGAGAGGAGGAACGGGACTCGCACGCCACCGGCGAAGGTCTGGCCCTTGTAGAACCGGAACGGGGTGTTCGACGCCTGCCCCCAGCCGCGTGGGTAGTGTACGCCGAGCGCCGCGGAGCCGATCAGCTCCTCGTCGTGCGGCACGTCACGTTCCCAGTCCGGCGGGACCGGACCGTGCACGAATTGGCTGAAGTACGACCGTGTTCCGACCGGACCGCCTTCGGCGGTCGCCCCGTTGTCGGAGGTGAACACGATGATCGTGTTGTCCAACTCCCCCAACTCCTCGAGGGTGTCGATGATCCGCCCGACGCTCTGGTCGACGCTGTCGACCATCGCTGCGTACACCTCCTGGTAGCGCTGATAGCGCTGCTGTTCCTCCGCCGTCAGGTCGGCCCACGGCGGTGCGTCGTATCCGGGTTCGGTGTTGCGGGGCGCGATCGGTGTGTTCTCGTCGAATAGTCCTTCGGCGATCTGCCGTTCGAAGCGCTTCTCCCGCACCTCATCCCAGCCTTGGGCGTAGCGGCCGCGGTAGCGCTGCAGGTCACTGTCCTTGACCTGATGGGGGCCGTGCATGGCGATATGGGCAAAATACAGGAAGAACGGCTTGTCGGCGTCCTGGGCGCGCAAGGCCTTGATCTGGCCGATGGCGCGATCGGTCAGGTCGTCGGTGACGTAGTAGTCCTCGGGATACTCGTCGACGTCGACGACGGAGTTGTCGGCGATGAGCTGATTAGGGTAGAAGAACGAGTTGAGGCCCTCCAGCGACCCGTAGTAGCTGTCGAATCCCCGCTGCAGCGGCCAGGAATCTCGCGGTCGTCCCGGGCCCATGTTGGCGTCCCGGACCAGGTGCCACTTGCCGATGGCGTATGTCGCATAACCACCCTCCCGCAGGATCTCGGGCAGGGTCAGCACGTCGTCGGCGAGCTCGAGACGCAGGCCCGGGAAACCGGGATCCGAGTTCGCGACGCTGCCGTAGCCGGCCCGGTGCGGATTCAGACCGGTGAGGAGCGCGGCGCGGGCCGGCGAGCAGACCGGAGTCGTGTGATAGTTGCTCAACCGAAAGCCGCTCTGCGCCAGCCGATCGAGGTTCGGCGTGTCGATTTCGGCGCCGAAGGGCGAAATGTCGGAATACCCCATGTCGTCGATCAGCACCACGACGATGTTCGGGGCGTTCGTTTGTGCCGACTGCTCCGCCGGCCACCAGGGCGTCGACTGTGACGTCGTGCGGGCGATGTCACCGCCGAAGTCGTCGTAGCCGCGGGCGTGGGCTGGGATGCCGTTGTGCGTGTTCGTCATTCATTCTCCTCTGGGGTGCGAGCGGGGACGCTGCCGGAGATATGAGCTCATGTCAAGGATTCCGCGACAACAAAATCAAACAGTTGGAGGTAGGCCGCCGTGTGCCCGACGATGTTCCTCGATTCTCGGTGCACCGCGCCGTCAGACGAGGAAGGTCGATGCAACAGATGTCCCGACGACGCGTGCTCGCCGCATGCCGCGCCTTCGCCTTGGCCGTCACAGTCACGGTGCTGGCCGCCGGCTGTGAATCCGCAGTATCTCAGCAAGACACTTCGACGACATCGAAACTTGCTGCCGGACAACCCGTCCCGCAGGGCGGAAATCTCCGGGTGGGATTGCTGGGCGACCTGTCACCCAAGGCCTTCCTGCAGATCGGCACCGGTTCGATGAACGGGCAGGTCGTGGCGAATGTCTTCGACACCCTGATCCGCTATTCCCGCGACGACCTCACCGTGCGGCCCGCGCTGGCCACCACGTGGCAACTCGCACCCGACGGCCGCTCACTCGCCCTGGGCCTGCGCTCCGACGTCACCTACCACGACGGTCGGCCGTTTGTCTCCGCCGATGTGGAGAACTCGATCAAGGCCTATCTCGGCGGGCCATGGACCCCGCAGTTCAAGCGGACCGCCGCGGCGATCACCGGATTCGATACCCGGGATCCGCATCGGATCGTGCTGAGTTTCGCCCATCCACTGAGCAATATCTTCGATCTCCTCGACTCGGCGCCGATTATCGACCAGCGGACGCTGCCGGAACTCAAGGCGGGCACCGAGTTCAACGGGACCGGGCCGTTCACCTTCGAATCCTGGCAACCGAGTTCGTCAGTGAAGTTGGTCCGCAACGAAAAGTATTGGGGCGGTGCACCGCCACTGCAGTCGGTGACCTTCACCGTCGCCTCCGACCAGCAGTCGCTCTACACGCGGCTGCGCACCGGACAGCTCGACGTCGTGTCAGGACTGAACTATCACGATCAGGAGTTGGCCACCGGCCGTTACGGATTCAGTGAGATCACCTGCACCGGAGCCGAGGCCCAAGAATATGTTGGTATCAACGTGACCAATCCGGCACTGTCGGATGTTCGCATCCGCAAGGCGATCGCCTACGCCCTCGACCGGCCGCGCATCATCAACGACGTCTTCCGCAAGAGCGGATATGTGGTCAATCTGCCGTGGCCGAAGTGGTCTCCGGCCTATGTGCCCGAGGCCAATTCGACCTACACGCGGGATCTGGACAAGGCTCGTCAGTTGGTGGCCGCGCACGGCCCGGTACCGCCGCTGACCCTGGACTACTCGACGCAGGGCGTCGATCGGGTGGTCGGCGAGATCGTCCAGTCGAACCTGGCCGACATCGGGATCACCGTGAAGTTGGTGCCCAATGATCAGACCCAGCAGTCGTCGAAGCTGATCGGCGGCAAGTTCGAGTCGCTGTGGCTGCTGCAGCATGCGTTTGCCCAGTTCACCCCGTCGACTCTGGCCGTCTCGGCCTATCCGTTCAACGGCGCGAAGAACTCGTCGAACTACCAGAATCCGACCTATGCACAAGCGGCGAATGCGGCATGGCAGACGGCGGATCCGACGTCGCCGGCCGCGCTCGCCGCCTACCGACAACTCGACCGCTCGATGCTCGACGACCTGTTCCTGGTGGAGATCGGGGTGGTCTTCCCGAAGTTCGCCGCCGCCCCGTCGGTCGGCGGCATCGACTGGGATCGTCGCGCCCAGATGCATTTGGCCGGAACCTATCTGTCCACACAAGGAAAGCAATAACTACGATGACCGGTTACCTCGTCCGGCGAATCCCCACAGCCCTGATCGTGTTGGTGATCGCCTCCCTGTTGATCTTCTCGATCCTGCGGCTGATCCCAGGTGGCCCCGAATCGGCGTTGGCCGGCCCGGATGCGACCCCGGCCGATCTCGCCGCCATCCGCCATGACCTCGGTCTGGATCGAAGTTTTGTGGCCCAATACTTCTCGTGGATCGGCGGAGTCGTCACCCTCGACTTCGGCAAGAGCTACCAGGTCGGCGGCAGCATCGGCGGACTGATCGCCTACGGGCTCGGCAATACGCTGATCCTGACCATCTCGGCGCTTGTGGTGGCGGTCGTGCTGGCGCTGGCGTTGAGCCTGGCGGCGACGATCTTCGACAACCGTTACCTCAATGCCGTTGTCACGGGTATCAATGCGCTCGCGATCCCGCTGCCCACCTTCGTGGTCGGCACGCTGCTGATCCTGGTGTTCGGGGTACGCCTGCGCTGGCTACCCGCCGGTGGCACTCCGCCGCACGGATTCACCGACAGCCTGCAGATCAGCTCGCAGTACATCCTGCTGCCCGCACTGACTCTCGGCCTGCCGGCCGGGGCGCTGCTCGCCCGCTTCCTCACCGAAGCGCTGCGGACCGAGTTGCGCCAACCGTATGCGACCACCGCGCGATCCCTCGGTGTGCCGCACCACACCATCGTCCTGCGGTACGCATTACGCAATGCCCTGCCGTCGACGCTCACCGCGTTGGGTATCACGGTCGGCGGACTCCTCGGCGGTGCGGTGCTGGTGGAGGCCATCTTCGGCTGGCCGGGCCTCGGATTGCTCACCGAGGAAGGTATTTTCACCCGCGACTATCCGCTCGTGCAGGTCCTGGTGCTGTTGTCGGTCACGGTGTTCGTCGTGATCCAACTCTGCGCCGACGTCCTGCACGCCTGGCTTGATCCTCGAATCCGATTGGGAGCAGCACAATGACAACCCCTGCCACCCCGACACGCACCACTGATGCGGTCGGCGCCCTAGCCGACATCGAACCCGGCCTGCTGCCGGAGAGTCCTGACGACCGGGAGCGAACCGCGACCCGGGTGCCACTGTGGCGCAGCCTGACCCGTGGAACCGGACTGGTCGGCACCATCCTGGTGCTCGTGGTGATCGTGCTGGGGCTGGCGGCTCCGTTGCTGGCTCCGTACGGACCGCAACAACAGATCGACGGCGCCTACCTGTTGCCGCCGAGCGGAAGTCACTGGTTCGGTACCGACGACGTCAGCCGTGACGTGTGGTCGCGGGTGCTCTACGGCATCCGCATCGACTTGCTGATCGTGTTCATCGCCGTTCCGGTCGGTGCGCTCGCCGGCACCCTGGCCGGCCTGCTGACCGTCACCAATCCGGTGTCCGATGTGGTGGCCCAACGTATCTTCGACGTGATCCTCGCGTTCCCCGCATTGATCCTCGGTATCGCACTCACCGCGATCCTCGGACCGGGAGCGGTCACCGTCGGTCTGGTGATCGGTCTGGCCGAGATCCCGATCTTCGGCCGACTCACCCGGACGGCCGTCTTGCGGGTGCGTGAGATGCCCTATGTCGAGGCGGCGCGGGTCAGTGGCGCCACCCAGTCGCGGATTCTGCTCCGTCACGTTCTACCCAATTCGGTTGAGACGCTGGGTGTCCAGTTCGCGCTGTCGCTGTCCCTGGCGGTCTTCATCGAGGGTGCACTCGGCTTCCTCGGGGTCGGCGTCAGCGCCCCCACCCCGTCGTTGGGGTCGGTGCTGGCCGCAGGCAACGGCTACCTCGAGACCAACCCGTGGTTTTCCCTGGCACCGTTGATCGTGATCTCCGCGTTGGTGCTCGGGTTCTACCTGATCGCCCAATCCATCTCCAGCGACCGAAGGATCTGACACCGTGACCACCAACCCTGCGCTCGAGGTCACCGATCTGCGCGTGACCTTCGACTACCCGCGCCCCGCCGTGGCCGGCATCAGCTTGCGCGTCGACCGCGGCCAGATCGTCGCCCTCGTCGGCGAATCCGGCTCCGGCAAGACCATGACGGCCCGGGCCGCCATCGGCCTGCTCCCGGACACCGCGGTGGCCACCGGATCGGTCCGCGTGGGCGGACTCGAGGTACTCAATCGACCCGAGCGGGAACTGAATTCGATCCGCGGCGACCAGGTCGCGATGGTCTTCCAGGAGCCCCAGACCGCGCTGAACCCGGTCCGTACGGTGGGTTGGCAACTGCAGCAGGCGATCCGCACCCATCAGCAGGTGACGAAGGCGGAGGCGAAACGACGCGCCGTCGAACTTCTCACGCTCGTCGAGATACCGGAACCCGAAGTGCGCGTGAACTACTACCCGCATCAGCTGTCCGGTGGCCAGAAGCAGCGCGTCGTCATCGCACTGGCGCTGGCCAACGATCCGGTGTTGCTGCTCGCCGACGAACCGACCACCGCCCTCGACGTGTCGGTCCAGCGCGACATTCTCGACCTCCTGGTCCGCCTGCGGGACCGTACGCAAGCCGGAATCCTGTTGATCACCCACAATCTCGGGGTGGTCGCCGATATCGCCGACCAGGTGGTGGTCGTCCAGCTCGGTGAGGTCGTCGAGCAGGCCGAGGTGCATGAACTGTTCGCCAATCCCACCCAGCCCTACACGCGGCAATTGCTTGCCGCGGTGCCGAAGTTGCCCGAGGCAGCCGACGACGCAGCGTCGGCGCAAGCCGCGGAAACCATCACCGGACCGATCCTGGAGGTCGAGTCGGTGACGGTGACCCATCCGGGTCGCCTCGGCACCAAGCCCCTTGTCGCGCTGTCCGGCGTGTCGTTGACCGTGGCGCCTGGTGAGGTCGTCGGCGTGGTTGGTGAATCCGGTTCCGGCAAAACCACATTGGGCCGCACCATCGGTGGTTTGCTGCCGTTGTCGGCCGGCCGGATCCGTATCGACGGCCAGGACATCTCGACCATCCCGCGGTCTCAGCTGCGTGCGGTCCGACGCAAGGTCGCCTTCGTGCCGCAGGATCCGGCCGCGTCGCTCGATCCGCGATTCACCGTCCGCGAATCCATCCGAGAACCGTTGGAGATCCAAGACATCGGCGACCGTGCATCTCGCGACCGCCGGGTCGCCGAACTCTTGACCGCGGTGCACCTGCCGACGTCATTTGCCGCCCGACTCCCCCACGAACTCTCCGGCGGACAGCGGCAACGTGTGGCGCTCGCCCGCGCCCTCTCGGCCGAGCCCGGCCTGTTGATCGCCGACGAACCGACCAGTGCGCTCGACGTGTCGGTCCAGGCGCGCGTGCTCGAGTTGTTCGAGGAACTCCAGCGCGAGTTCGGGTTCGCCGCCGTGTTCATCAGTCATGACCTCGCGGTGGTGGAGCAGGTCGCGGACCGGGTCATCGTGCTGCGCGAGGGTCGTGTGGTGGAGAGCGGCGACGCACGGACCGTACTGACCGCACCGACCGACGCCTACACCAAGACGCTGATCGACGCGGTCCCCTACCCGGACCCGGTGATCCAGCGGGGTCGTCGTGCCGAGTCGGTGGCAAGTCAGCGCTGAGATTTTTTGCGCCGCTGAATCTCTCGGATCTGGTCGTCGGTGAGCGCGGGGACGGTGAACTCCACTCGCCCGTCCGCGCGGATGCCGTCGAGGATCAGTTCCAGATAGCGCTGCCACGCGCCGGGCACTATCGGCTCGGTCTTCTCGCCGATCGCCGCGAGCATTGTCAGCACGCCGAAGAAGTCCGTCGACGCCAGCTCCGGCCGTAGCACGCCCGCGGCCTTGGCCCGCTCGTAGACCTGCGTCAGCTGTGTGGTCAATACCGCCTTGGTCGCCTCGATGTCGGGATGCGAGTGGTCGATCTGCATGATGACCGCCGCCAGGCCTCGATCGGTGGCCATCGACGACGCCATCAGCGTCAGCAGATCGACCACCGCCTGCCATGGGTCCGGGCTGTCCAATGCGCCGCGCGCGGCCTCGGCCACCCGCGCGAGATGCTCGGTCAGCACGCCGACGATGAGCTCGTCGCGATTGGCGAATCGTCGGTAGACGGTGCCGACACCCACGCCGGCGTGCGAAGCGACGTCGTCGAGCGTGACGTCGAGTCCGCGCTCGGCGAACAGCTCGCGGGCGGCCTCGAGGATGCGTAGCCGATTGCGTTCGGCGTCGGCACGCAGCTTCGGGCGCCCGGCATCGGCGGCGGGCGGAGAGGTAACCATGATCACAGCCTATCAAGTGGAGGAACAAACTCCGGTTGGTCTACGTTGGCCACCAGTAACCGGAGGAAATACCTCCGACTAAGACTGATCGGAGGCTCGCATGAGCACTGCTCTCTCCGAACTCGACGGCGGCGCCGTCGAGAAGGAATCGGAATCGGCGCGGCATCATCGCCTGCGCTGGGTTGTGCTGGGCGTTCTCGCCCTCGCGCAGCTGATGGTCGTGCTCGACGCGACCATCGTGAACATCTCGCTCCCGCACGCGCAGGCCGCGCTCGGGTTCGACAACGCCGACCGCCAGTGGATCGTCACCGCATATGCGCTGGCCTTCGGCAGTTTGCTGCTGCTTGGCGGCCGGCTGTCTGATCTCTGGGGCCGCAAAATCACGTTCATCATCGGCCTCGTCGGTTTCGCCGCGATGTCGGCGATCGGTGGTGCCGCGGTGAGCTTCGAGATGTTGGTGGCCGCTCGCGCCGGCCAGGGTGTCTTCGGCGCTCTCCTCGCGCCTGCCGCGCTGTCATTGTTGACGACGACCTTCACCGACCCCGCCGAACGCGGTCGCGCATTCGGCATCTTCGGTGCCATCGCCGGTGGCGGTGGCGCGCTCGGCCTGCTGCTCGGCGGCATGCTGACCGAGTGGGCCAGCTGGCGCTGGTGCCTTTACGTGAACGTCCCGATCGCCATCATCGCGCTGGTCGGTGCGGTGCTGTTCATCGGTGCCCAGCGGTCCGAGCATCGTCCGAAGCTGGACATCCCCGGCGTCGTCCTGGTGTCCACCGCATTGTTCTCGATCGTCTACGGCTTCTCCAATGCGGAGACCAACGGCTGGGCCGACTGGGCGACCATCACCTGGCTCGTCTCCGGCGCGGTCCTGCTGGCAGCATTCGTTTGGTGGCAGTCGCGGGCCGAGCATCCGCTGCTCCCGTTGCGCGTCATCGCCGACCGCACTCGGGCCGGCTCCTATCTGGTGGTGTTCATCGCCGGGATCGGCATGTTCGGCATCTTCCTGTTCCTGACCTACTACCTGCAGCAGAACCTCGGGTTCAGCCCGATCCGTACGGGTCTCGCGTTCCTCCCGATGATCGGCATGCTGGTGGTTACCGCGACCACCGCGACCGGTGTGCTGCTGCCGCGGTTCGGTCCGCGCTGGCTGATGGCCTCGGGCATGATGATCGCCGCGGGCGGCATGGTGCTGCTTACCCAGATCACCGAAACCAGCTCGTATGCAACGCATGTGTTGCCCGCACTGTTGGTGCTGGGCGTGGGTATCGGCGCGTCGATGGCCCCGGCCATGCAGGGCGCGATCTCCGGAGTGTCGTCCGACGACGCCGGTGTCGCCTCGGCCACCGTCAACACCATGCAGCAGGTCGGCGGTTCGGTGGGCACGGCGCTGCTGAGCACCATCGCAGCGAGTGCGGCGTCGTCGTACGCCACCACCCACGCGATGCACGTGATCAACCCGGCCGAACTCGCCCAGCTGGCGGCGGTGCACTCCTACACGACCGCATTCTGGGTCGCGGCAGCAGTGTTCGCGCTCGGCAGCGTGATCGCGGCGGTCGTGGTCCGCGGCGGGAAACTGCCGGCGGCGGCACCCGACGCGGTTGCCATGGCGCACTAGGCAATAACCGGATCTGAGTAAACGCTCGGGTTCCTCCCAACCGCTCACTTTGCACGGTGAGCGTTGGGTGGGAGCCCGAGCGTTTGCGTTATCAGGCGACCGCGAGCCATTGATGGAATCGAATCTCGGCGCGGCTGATGGTAGCCGGTCGGTGACCAATCGCAGCCGGCGCCGTCGTCGTGTGACTACCGCCGGTCGGCGTGGTCACCTCCATCGTGTGCCGCCCACCCGACTCGACGACGTAGTAGCTCCACCCGGGCATCTCCTTGGCGCGGTTGTGCACTCGACAGCACCCGTCGGCGTTGTCTGCACTCGTCGCACCGCCTTCGGCGTGCGCACGGGCGTGGTCGATCTCCGCGATCGCGTTGCCGCAGTATGCGGTGCGACACCACTTGTCACGCACTCGGACCAGGTGCGCCAACGCCTTCGGGAAGGCTCTGGCCCGTGATTCCATGGAGACGAGTGCGCCGTCGTCGGGTCGGGTAAACAGTCGCCGCAGCGTCGTCTCGGTCTCCGCGAAATCGAGACCGTCGACGATCATCTGCCGCGCCATGGCAGCCGGGATCGGACCGTGGCCCGGGATCTCGGCGACCTCATCACTGAGGCCCAGCAGCGCATCGGTGGAGACGACGAGGTCCACGGCCACCGGAACCGCCTGCGCGGCAGCCTGTCCGGTGATTCGTTCGACGAGCGTGTCGGCCATGATCTGGTCTCGAGTGCGCTCATCGCCACCGACCACACTGTCCGCGTGCTGTTTCAACGCCGCGTACACCGCGACACCCTGCTTCATCGGTAGTAGTGCGGTCACATTGGCCATCAGGTCAGGAGCGGGGCGACTGGTGACGCGACGATGCTTCTCGGCCTTGGCCGCACGTCCAACCACCGCGTGCGGATCGAGCTCGTAGGCATGTTTCTTCGCTTCGGCCTCGATCTGCTTGTCGCTCTTGCCGATCAGCGATCCGGGGTCGGCGCACATCCGACGGTCGATCTCCCCGCGGGCCTCGCGGGTGAGATACCCGGTTTCGCGCACAAGAATGGTCGCCCGCCATTCGGTGAGCACACCGGTCTCCAACGCGGACATCGTGTGTGGCATCTCGGTCATGGCTCGGGCGAACCCGAGGTACTGCGCCCCCTTCTGCGGAGAAGCCTTGCGTGCCAGGCCAATCTCCGCCGAGAGTCCACGCCCCTGCCGAGCCTTGGGGACCTTGCGGGCGACCTCGTCGGCGTTGCGCAGGTCGTCGAGGCGACCGGCCTCACGAGCCTGCGCCGCGGTCGCCGCGGACTTGATCTCCTCGAGAACGGTCAATCGTTGCGCCGCCTGCGATTCGGTGTCGGCCGCGGGCATCGCCACCAGATCCGTGATCAGACCGCGCAGATCGTCGTCGGTTGCCAGTATCGGAACCACCCCCAAATGGTTATCGAATGTATGTTCGAGTGTACCAAATGTGCTGGACCTCAGCAAGATTGAATGTTGAGCGGGGTGAGACCACCCCCGCTCGACGACCGGCCTTTTGTCGGATCATGGATTCCCGACGTGTCCACGGAGTCGCCCCCGTATCCGGTCACACCGGGTTGCTTACGGCAACCACTCGTAACGCTGCGCCCTACTCCGCGGGGGTCGGAACCAACAACGGGAGCTACCCCCTGGTGGGTCCTACTGCCGCACGAACACCGGCCGCCTTGCGGGCTGCGCGGTGCCCCGGTTCAGATCACTCCGCCGGGGATTGCGGTGCTGTCGGATCGCAGCGAGGAAAGGCTTTTGCTTGAAGGAACAACGCAGGAGTCGAACCCGCTACCTCATTGTTATCAGCAATGTGCTCTACCGTTGAGCTTGTTGCACTCGACTGACGATGTGCTTTCCCGAAGAGTTCCGACGGCTTTTGACCGTCAGAATGCTCCACACCGTCGCGCGTGGCTGCCACAACTTATGCGCTCTCGTCCGTTCACCGATCCGCCGACCGATCTCCCGGAGTCGTGGAAAGTGCCCTAGCCTGGCGGACTCGGACCATCCTTCCTCGAAACCCGCTGGCGTGCCTCATACTTGGTGTTCGGTGCCGACGCCGCGCCGCGTCGCGTCGACGTGAGGGTGAGCACTTGCCGTCCCCTCCCGAACGTACTCGGCCCGCTGTGGCACCGGATCTGATCCCGATACCCGTTCGCGAGAACCGTGCATGGTGGTACCGCCGTGCGGTGGCGGCAGGTTGTCACCCTGCCTTTCCCTGAGTCTCCCCGGGTTATCGGGCCATGCCCCTTTGCTTTTGGAACTCTCAGGAGAGTAGGCCGACCGCTACATCACGTCAACGTCTTTTCTTGACCACCGCCGGTAGCCTGAGAACATGGCCACCGACAACCCGCTCGATCCGACCATCCCGCCGTCCGGAACCGGCTGCGCCGACTGCCTCGCGACCGACAACGGTTGGTGGGTGCACCTGCGACGTTGCGCCGCTTGCGGACACGTCGGCTGCTGCGACAGCTCACCCGCCCAGCACGCGTCCGGCCACGCCGCCGCAACCGGACACCCCTACGTCCAGAGTTTCGAACCGGGCGAGGACTGGTTCTGGGACTACTCGTCCAACGAGTTCGCGCAGGGACCCGAGTTGTCCGCGCCGACAAGCCATCCCGCCGATCAGCCGATTCCCGCCCCGGCGGACCGGATTCCGGCGAACTGGCAGGAGCTACTGAATTGACCATCGAACCGCTCACCACCGCCGACCGAGACGAATGGCTCCCCCTCTGGCGGGGGTACCTCGAGTTCTACCGACACTCGCTGTCCGACGAGCAGACCGCGCTGACGTTCAACCGTATTCTCGATCCCGGGTTTGCCATGTGGGGTGCCATCGCGCGCGACGATGCCGGACGCGCTGTCGGCTTCGTCCACTGGCTGACCCACTCGTCGACGTGGAGTGAAGCACCGTACTGCTACCTCGAAGATCTGTTCGTCGCCCCCGACGCCCGAACCTCCGGCACTGGGCGGGCGCTGATCGAACATGTGACGAATTGGGCGAGCACGCAGGGCATTCCCAAGGTGTATTGGCAGACCGCCGTCGACAACTCCACGGCGCGGGGCCTGTACGACAAGGTGGCCACCACCGGATTCGTCGTCTACGAGATCGATCTGCCGGCCTGACCCTGCCGCGCTAACACGAATGAAGAAGCTCCCCCACCAGGACTCGAACCTAGAATGCCTGAACCAAAATCAGAAGTGTTGCCGATTACACCATGGGGGATTACTGCGCAGACGATTGTGCCACAACCGTCTGCGCACGCACGAAATCAGTCCTTCGGACCGCCGGCGACGTAGACGACCTGTCCGGACACGAAGCCCGCGCCCTCGCTGATGAAGAACGATGCGGTGTGGGCGATGTCCTCGGGGACGCCGGTGCGGTTGACCGGGATCTGCGACGCGGCAGCCTTCTTGAAGTCCTCGAACGGCACGCCGATGCGCTCGGCGGTGGCGGCGGTCATCTCGGTCTCGATGAAGCCGGGGGCGATCGCGTTGGCGGTGACACCGAAGCGGCCGAGTTCGATGGCGAGGGTCTTGGTGAAGCCCTGCATACCGGCCTTGGCGGCGGAGTAGTTGGCCTGGCCACGGTTGCCCAGCGCCGAGGTGCTCGACAGGTTCACGATACGGCCCCAGCCGGCGTCGACCATGTACTTCTGGGCGGCCTTGGTGACGTTGAAAGCGCCACGCAGGTGCACGGCCATGACCGAGTCCCAGTCGTCGACGGTCATCTTGAACAGCATGTTGTCGCGGATGATGCCGGCGTTGTTGACGACGACGGTCGGCTCGCCGAGTTCGGCGACGATCTTCTCGATCGCGGCGGCCACCGACTCTTCCTTGGACACGTCGGCGCCGACGGCGATGGCCTTGCCACCCGCGTCGGTGATGGCCTTGACGGTGTCGGCGCAGGCGTCCGCGTCGAGGTCGAGCACGGCGACGGCCAGTCCGTCCGACGCCAAGCGCTTGGCGACGGCGGCACCGATGCCCCGCGCCGATCCGGTGACGATGGCGGTCTTCTGTGTGGTCATGGGCGGTACCTCCATAGGTCCGGGACAGTGTCGAGGTGTTCCCATGCTTTCTATCAGGCCCGATCATTCGCTCGGTCGGCGCGTGGCGCTAACATCGGACCCCATGACGGAAACGTCCACAGCGCATACCGCGGTGATCGTCCTCGCCGCCGGCGCCGGTACGCGAATGAAGTCCGCGACCCCGAAGATCCTGCATGAAATCGGTGGTCACTCGCTGGTCTGCCACGCGCTGCGCGGCGCCTCGGCCCTTGAGCCCGACCATGTCATCGCCGTCCTCGGCCACGAGCGCGACCGCATCCGCGGCCCCGTCGACGAGATCGCGGCCAACATCGGCCGCACCATCCTCACCGCCGAGCAGGAGCAGCAACTCGGCACCGGCGACGCCGTCCGTGCCGGCCTGCTCGCCGTACCCGACGATTTCACCGGCACCATCCTCGTCACCCCCGGCGACGTCCCGCTGCTCGACGGCGACACACTGGCCGCAGTGCTGGCGACCCACCGGGCGGGCGGCGGCGCAGCGGTGACGTTGACCACGTTCGTCTCGGCCGATCCCACCGGCTACGGGCGCATCCTGCGCACCGCCGACGGGCTCGGCGTGCGCGCGATCGTCGAGGAACGCGACGCGACCTTTGAGCAGCGCGCGATCGCCGAGGTGAATGCCGGCGTCTACGCCTTCGACTCCGACACCTTGCGGTCGTCGCTGTCACAGCTGTCGACGAACAACGCGCAGGGTGAGTACTACCTCACCGATGTGGTCGCGATCGCCCGCGCAGCAGGCCGGACCGTGCGCGCCCACACCGTCGACGACCCGTATCTGGTCGCCGGGTGCAATGACCGTGCCCAGCTCTCCGAGCTCGCCGCCGAACTCAATCGGCGGATCATCCGACGCCATCAGCTGGCCGGGGTCACCGTGGTGGATCCGGCCACCACCTGGATCGATGTCGACGTGACGTTCGGCACCGACGTCCGCATCGAGCCGGGCACCCAACTGCAGGGAGCCACCAGCATCGCCGACGACGCCGTCATCGGACCCGACTCGACGCTGCGCGACATCATCGTCGGCGAAGGCGCCTCGGTGATCCGTACCCACGGCAGCGAGTCGGAGATCGGGGCCCGCGCCACCGTCGGACCGTTCGCCTATCTACGGCCGGGCACCCGACTCGGCGTCGGCGGCAAGATCGGCACGTTCGTCGAGACCAAGAAGGCCGACATCGGCGCGGGCTCCAAGGTGCCGCACCTCACGTACGTCGGCGACGCGACCATCGGCGAGCACTCCAACATCGGCGCGTCCAGCGTGTTCGTCAATTATGACGGCGTGGCGAAGCACCGTACCGTGATCGGGTCCCACTGCCGCACCGGTTCTGACAACATGTTTGTCGCACCCGTGCAGGTCGGCGACGGCGCCTACACAGGTGCGGGTACGGTTTTGCGCGACAACGTTCCGCCCGGTGCACTTGCGGTGTCGGCGGGGCAACAACGAAATATCGAGAACTGGGTGACACGGAAGCGCCCGGACACCGAGTCGGCTCGCGCCGCACTCGAGGCCCTCGACTCCGATCACCGTACGAACGAACAGCCCGCCGACGGACCGCATACATCGGAGAAGTAGAGATTCATGACCTGGACCACGGACAATCAGAAGGCCCTGATGCTGTTCTCGGGGCGCGCGCACCCGGAACTCGCCGAGGCGGTCGCCGACGAACTCGGCATCAAGGTGACCCCGCAGACCGCACGTGACTTCGCCAACGGCGAGACCTTCGTGCGTTACGAGGAGTCGGTGCGCGGATCGGATGCGTTCGTCCTCCAGAGTTGCCCATTCCCGCTCAATCAGTGGGTGATGGAAGCGCTCATCATGATCGACGCGCTCAAGCGCGGATCGGCCAAGCGCATCAGCGTGATCCTGCCGTTCTACCCGTACGCCCGTCAGGACAAGAAGCACCGCGGCCGCGAGCCGATCTCCGCGCGTCTGATCGCCGACCTGCTGCAGACCGCGGGCGCCGACCGCATCATCACCGTCGACCTGCACACCGATCAGATCCAGGGTTTCTTCGACGGCCCGGTCGACCACATGCACGCCCTCGGACAGCTCTCCGACTACGTCCGCCAGAGTTACGGCACCGACAACATCGCGATCGTCTCCCCCGACTCCGGTCGTGTGCGGGTCGCGGAGAAGTGGGCCGATGCCCTCGATGGCGCGCCGGTCGCGTTCATCCACAAGACCCGTGACCCGATGGTCGCCAATCAGGTTGTCGCTCATCGTGTTGTGGGTGAGGTCGAGGGCCGCACCTGCGTGCTGATCGACGACATGATCGACACCGGCGGCACCATCGCCGGCGCGGTCTCCAAGCTCAAGGACGCCGGTGCCGGTGACGTCGTCATCGCCACCACCCACGCCGTGTTCTCCGATCCGGCCACCGAACGCCTCGCCAACTGTGGCGCCAAAGAGGTCATCGCCACGGACACGCTGCCGATCCCCCCGGAGAAGCGCTTCGACAACCTCACCGTGCTCTCGATCGCTCCGCTGCTGGCGCAGACCATCCGCGAGGTCTTCGAGAATGGTTCGGTGACAAGCCTTTTCGACGGAATCGCGTAACTAGTCCAGCGGATGGGGGTGGCGGGCCCGCGCACGGACCCGCCACCACACGATGCCGCCGGGAATCGCGATCAGCGCGGCGATCGCGACGAACACCGCGATCACCGTCGGCGCCGGGCTGCGTTCGGATTCGGCGGTGTACGGCGGAATGTTCGCGCCCGCGTACTCCACGGCGTCGTCGAGGCCGATTGCGGTGTTGTCGCACAACGACGCTCCCCACTCTCCGTCCGCCGCGGCCAGGCCGCCAGGAGTGTGCCCGAGCACCAGCATCCGCTCCTTGTCGAGTTCGAGCTCGAGTCCACAGGCCGCCGAGTTCGACGACGTGAGGACCGTGATCGTCTGCGGCACACGCGCTTTATAGCTGTCACGCACCTCGAACCGATAGCGCACCGCAGTGCCGTCGACCTCTCGGGACACCGGCGTGCCCACCACGATCGCCGACGCATCCTTGACCACCGCCGCGGCGGGACGCGGCACACACGTGCACGCGCACGCAGTGCCGGGCGCAATCAAGAAGAGTCCACCCATCGCGAGCAACACGACGACCACACGCACCAGTGTCATGCGGCCAACCGTAATGCGACAAGACGTGCCGGACGGTGACATTGGCGCGAGTACTGTGATGTCTCGTGGATGCGACGATCTATCACAATCCGAAGTGCTCGACCTCACGCAAGGCGCTCGAGAAGCTCCGCGAGGCCGGCATCGAACCGACCATCGTCAGATATCTCGACGAGCCGTACTCGCGGGAGCAGCTGACGCAACTGTTCGCCGACGCGGGACTCACCGCCCACGAGGCGGCCCGCAAACGCGAGGCCCGCTACAAGGACCACGACCTCGCGTCCGCGAGCGAAGACGAGCTGCTCACCGAGATGGTGGCGCATCCGGTCCTCGTGGAACGACCATTCGTGGTGACCGACAAGGGAACCCGACTCGCCCGTCCACTCGAGAAGCTCGACGAGATCCTCTGAGTCCCGGGGTTACACCGGGCTCGGCGCGGGTAGCCGGCGTTGGATGGACGGCACCGCCGCCGCGGCAAGTCCCCGGACCATTCCCTTGGTGAAGTCGAAGTAGTCGAAGTAGTCCCGCCACACGGCGATTCGGCCCTCGACGATCTCGAAGCGACCGCATACCCAGAACTGGATCGCGACCCGCCCGATGCGCAGTTCGTCGATACGTTCGGTGAGCACCACCGGGCCGTCGGCGGAGACGTTGAGCATCCGGTAGTTGAAGCCGTAGCGCCCGCCGTCCATACGCGCGAACACCTTGGCCACCTTCCGTTTTCCCCGAACGGTGGGCAACGAGACGTTGGTGTAGGCGATGTCGTCATCGATGTCGGCCATGGCGGCGTCGATGTTTCCGCGGGCGAACTCGTCGAGGGTCCTGGTGACGATCTCGATGGGCGTCTGGGAGGTCATGAGGTCAGTATGCTAGCCTGGTTGCCGTTGTCTCGGCGAGGGTGAGCTATCACCGTTATCGGCGCGACCAAACGACGATCTCCTCCGCGGGTGTTCGCATCACCTGCCATGTGGTGGTTTCTGCTGGTTGACGCCGTGTGCCGCGACCGAACCACCGACAGTCGCAGTCCATCCGGGGCTGCCCCGACGAGGAGAACACGATGGCAACTCAGACGCCGAAGCTCGCAGTCCAGGTCCGCACCGACAAGGGTAAGGGCGCCGCCCGCCGCACCCGCCGCGAGGGCAACGTCCCCGCCGTGCTCTACGGCCACGGCACCGACCCGCAGCACCTCACCCTCCCGGCGCGCGACCTCGCCACCATTCTGCGTAACAACGGCACCAACGCCGTCATCGACCTCGACATCGAGGGCACCAGCCAGCTCGCGCTGACCAAGCAGGTCGACGTCCACCCGATCCGCAGCTACATCGAGCATGTCGACCTGCTCGTCATCCGCCGCGGCGAGAAGGTGACCGTCGAGGTCAACGTCGTCGTCGAGGGCGACGCCGCACCGGGCACCCTGGTCGTCCAGGACGCCAACACCATCGAGATCGAGGCCGACGCGTTGTCGATCCCCGAGCAGATCACCGTCAGCGTGGAGGGCAAGGAAGCCGGGCTGTCCGTGCACGCCGGCGACGTCGAGCTGCCCGAGGGCGTCACCCTGATCACCGATCCCGAGGCGCTCGTCGTCGCGGTCAACGAGGCCCCGACCGCTGCCGACCTCGAGGAAGAGGCCGTTGAGGCCGGCGCCGAGGTGCCCACCGAGGGTGACGAGTCGGCCGACGAAGCCGCCGAGTAATTCCCCCTCGATCAGGTGAAATTGATTGTCGGACTGGGTAATCCCGGTCCGAAATACGAGAAGACGAGGCACAACATCGGCGCGATGGTCGCCGATGCCCTCGTCGCCTCGGCCGGCGAGCGGTGGAAGGTGCACAAGAAGTCGGGTGCCGACGCCGCACCGATCACCCTCGCCGGCCAGCAGGTGCTCGTCGCCAAACCTCGTGTCTACATGAACGAATCGGGCCGACAGGTGGGACCGCTGGCGAAGTTCTATTCGGTCGCGCCCGCCGATCTCATCGTCCTGCACGACGAACTCGACATCGACTTCGGTCTGGTGCGCCTCAAGCAGGGCGGCGGCGAAGGCGGCCACAACGGGCTGCGATCGATCAGCCAGGTCATCGGCACCCGCGACTACCTGCGGGTGCGCCTGGGCATCGGCCGCCCGCCCGGCCGCCAGGACCCCGCCGACTTCGTGCTCAAACCTTTCCCGTCGTCGGCGCGCGCCGAGGTCGATCTGTTGATCGGCAACGGCGTCGACGCCACCGAACAACTCGTCGCCTACGGTCTCGAAGCCGCCCAGAACGTCGTCCACGCCTGGTGACCATCCGCGCCCATCGCCTGCGGGCCGGGGATTGCGGTGCAACGATGATGCGGTGTCTGACGCCACGCTGACCCTGCTCATCCTCGCGGTCACCGTCGCCCTGTTCGTCTGGAATCGACTGTCGGTGGGGGTCGTCGCCATCGCGTCGGCGTTGGCCCTCTACTTCTGCGGACTCATCGACCTCGCCGGGCTGACCGGCGGTCTCGGCGAGAACGTCATCGCTTTCATCGCGGCCTTGTTCGTGGTCAGTGAAGGTCTCGAGGCGTCCGGGATCACCGCATGGGCGGGGCGACTGCTGACCCGGGTCGCCGGTGACACCCGTATCCGGGCGCTCGCCGCCATCTGCGCACTCGCCGCCGTCCTGGCCGCGCTGATCACCATCAACGGGGCGGCTGCCGCACTGGTACCGGTCACCGTGTCGGTCGCCCGACATGCAGGGCTGCTGCCGTCGAAGGTCCTGATCCCGCTGGCCTACGCGTGCAGCGCCGGGTCGATGCTCACGCTCTCCGGCAGCCCGGTCAACGTCATCATCAACGACGCCGCGCGCGATGCCACCGGCAACGACTTCGGCTACTTCGAGTTCGCGGTCGTCGGTATTCCGCTGGTGCTGTTCACCTTCGGGATCATCGCCCTGCTCGGCGACCGCCTGCTCCCCACCCGCGAATCCACCGCCCTGCCCACTGACTTCAGCAACTATCTGGGCACCGTTGTGGATCACTACGGGCTGGAGGACCGCATCTACCGACTGCACGTCGGACCCGACTCGGCCTGTCTCGGTCGCCGGGTGCAGCACCCGATCAGCGACGACACCGATGTGGACGCGATCGCCGTGCAGGGTGGCCGCTCCTCGGCCGTGCTTCGCGACGGCGACCTGCTCGAGGACGGTGACGTGCTCGTGGTGTCCGGGCCGGGCTCCGCGGTGGAGCAACTCGCCCGGGAGAACTCCCTCACGATCGAGGACGTGACCGGCCGGCACAGCGCCAGTGGCCGGCTCGTCGACCGCGACATGGGGATCAGCGAAGTGGTGATCCCGCCGCGGTCGTCGTGGATCACCACTTCAGCCTTCCCGGGCATGATCCGGGCCGACGACGGCCTGCTCGTTTTGTCGATCCGGCGACGTAACCGCGACATCGGCACCCGCGTGGTGAACCTGACCGAAGGCGACACCCTGCTGGTACATGGCCCATGGCGGGCGATCGACGCCCTCGCCGAGGATCAGCAGGTGCTGGTGGTGGCGTCGTCGGAGGAGCTACGACGACAGACGGTCGCGCTCGGCCGGAGCGCACCGCGGGCCGGGGCGATCGTCGTGGTGATGATCGCGCTGTTGGCGACGGGACTGGTGCCGGCGGTGGTGGCGGGTCTGCTCGGGGCCTGCGCGATGGTCGCGACTGCGGTCGTCACTCCGGCGCAGGCGTATCGGGCGATCTCCTGGCAGACGATCGTGCTGATCGCCGCGCTGATCCCGATGTCGACGGCCGTCACCGACAGCGGCGCCGCCGAGATGATCGCGCGACCCATTGTCGATCTCGTCGCTGACCGCAGCCCCTACCTGCTGCTCGTGGTGTTGTTCCTGCTCACAGCGATTCTGGGGCAATTCATCAGCAATGCGGCGACGACGCTGATCGTGATCCCGATCGCGCTGGCGGCGGCCGCCGACGTCGGGGTGAGCGCGCAGCCGATCCTGATGCTGGTGTGTACCGCCGCGGCCGCCGCGGTGCTGACCCCCATCGCGACGCCCGCCAACATGATCGTGATGAACCCCGGCGGATACCGATTCGGGGATTACTGGCGGCTCGGCGTGCCGATCATGGCCGCGTGGCTGGTCGTGGCGCTGATCGTGATCCCCACGGTGTGGCCGCTGTCGGGTTGAACGGATCGACACTTAGACTCGCGAAAAGGCCACTCGACGAGGAATGGAGCCTGCCGTGGGAATAGCGGTGCGAACCGGTCACCGAGACGTCGCGATGTTGGGCATCGGCGCCTACCGACCCACCCGACTTGTCAGCAACGACGAGGTCTGCGAGGTGCTCGACTCGACCGATGAGTGGATCTTCGAGCGCAGCGGTATCCGCAATCGGCGGTGGATCAGCGGCGACGAATCGGCACGCTCGATGGCGGCCGCCGCAGCCGAACGCGCGATCCGCAACGCCGGGGTGCCGAAGGAGCGGATCGGCGCGCTGATCCTGGCCACCAACAGCTGGAAGACGAAGATCCCGCACGGTGGTCCGATCGTGGCCTACGACATCGGGATCAACGGCATCCCCGCCTACGACGTCGCCGCCGGATGCGGCGGCTTCGGCTACGCCCTCGGTGTCGCCGCCGACACGATCCGCGCCGGCTCGGCCGACTACGTGCTCGTCGTCGGGGTCGAGACGATGTCGGTGGTGATGGACCCGACCGACCGCAACACCGCGTTCATCTTCGGCGACGGCGCCGGCGCGGTCGTCGTCGGGCCGAGCGAGGAGAACGGGATCTCGCCGACGGTGTGGGGCAGCGACGGCGAGAACGCCGAAGCGATCGGCCAGAACTACGACATCCCCGAGTACATGGACCGCGCGCAGGAGTATCAGCACAAGGATCCCGACACCGATCCCGTCGGGCGGATGGTCGTCACGATGCAGGGTCCGCGCGTATTCCGGTGGGCGGCAATCACCTTGCCCAAGGCGCTGGGTTCGGTGATCGAGACCTCCGGCGTAGCGATCGAGGACATCGAGGTCTTCGTGCCACATCAGGCGAACGCCCGCATCAACGAGCTGATGAAGAAGAACCTCGGCCTCGCCGATGACATCCCGATGGCCAACGACATCGAGAACACCGGCAATACGTCGGCGGCGTCGATCCCGTTGGCCATGGAGGAGATGCTGGCCACCGGCAAGGCGCGCGGCGGCCAGACCGCCCTACTCCTCGGATTCGGGGCCGGGCTCAGCTACGCCGGGGCGGTCGTCACGTTGCCCCCGGCGCCGGCGGAGACCAGCACCGGGTAGTCAGGCATTCTCCTTGCGGAAAACCGATGTCCCCCACCAGGTTCCGAGGGCCGACAAAATCAGCGCGGTGAGTAAGCCCCAGAACGTGGTGGACGACATGACATCCCCGGCGAAGGAAGCACGGACCGCGTCGACGATCCAGCGGAACGGCATGAAGTCGCTGAGCTTCTGCAGCCACTCCGGGCCCAGGGTCATCGGCAGCAGGATGCCCGACAGCAGCAACACCGGCATCATCACCATGTTGATCACCGGCGCCATGACGTCTTCACTCTTGGTGGTGAGCGCCAACGCATTTGACGCCGCGGCACAGGCGCCGCCGACGAGCAGGGTGATCAGGATGCCGACGACGATCCCGACGAACGACCCACGCATACCCATCAGCAGGCCGAGCACGACGAGGATCACCGCCTGCACGAACAGCTGCGCGACGTCACGCGTCAGGCGACCGGTGAGCAGCGCGGTGCGGCTGGCGGGGGTGACGCGTTCGGCCTCGATCACGCCCTCACGCCACTCCCCGATCAGCCCGAAGCCGGCGAAGAAGGCACCGAACATGCCCAGCTGCACCAGAAGTCCGGGCACCAGAAACGTGTAGGCGTTGTCGGAGCCGCCCGGGAACTGGCTCACCAGCGGTTTGAGCAGCGGCCCGAACAGCACCAGGTACATCACCGGCTGCATGATGCCGATCAGCACCCAGGCGGGATTGCGGAGGTTCATCCGGATCTGCCGGCGGAACACGATGTTGCTCTCGCGGACCATGGTCATCACTGCTGCGCTCCTTGAGCCGGGACGGCGGCGGGCGACGCGTCGTCGGCGACCGCGGTGTCGTCGGATGGTTGTTCGTCCTGCGCGTCGCGCAGGGATCGGCCGGTGAGGGTGAGGAAGACGTCGTCGAGGGTCGGGCGGATGACCTCGATCGAGTCGAGTGCGACACCGATGGTGTCGAGTTCCCGCAGTAGACCGGGCACTTCGCGGCCCGCTCGGCGGACGCGGCCCCGTACGTGGCGTCCGTCGGTTTCCACCTCGGCGGCGACCGACGCCAACTTCTCTGCGGCACTGGTCACCCACGCGCCGTCGGCGACCTCGATGTCGACGAGATCACCGGAGACCTGCGCCTTGAGATTGTCCGGGGTGTCGGCGGCGACGATCTTCCCGTTGTCGATGATGAGGATCCGGTCGGACAGCTCATCGGCCTCGTCGAGGTAATGCGTGGTGAGGAAGACCGTGGCGCCACGCTCGGTGCGCAGCTTCCGGATGTGTTCCCAGAGGTTGGCGCGGGCCTGCGGGTCGAGGCCGGTGGTGGGTTCGTCGAGGAACACCAGGGTCGGGTTGTGCACGAGGCCCATCACGATGTCGAGGCGCCGCTTCTGGCCGCCGGACATGTTCTTGGGCATGCGTTCCCAGAGTCCCTCGAGTTGCAGCTGTTCGAACAGCGCTTGTCCGGTGGCGGTCGCCTCGGCCCGCGAGAGGCCATAGAGCATGCCGTGGTCGACGACCTCGTCGCCGGCCCGAGCCTGACTGAAGGCGCCACCGGCCTGCGACACGTAGCCGATGCTGCGCCGCACCATCACCGAGTCCTCGACGACGTCATAGCCGTTGACCGTGGCCGTGCCCGCGGTGGGCCGCAGCAGCGTGGTCAGCATGCGCAGGGTGGTGGTCTTCCCGGCGCCGTTCGGACCGAGAAAGCCGACCACCTCGCCCTCGGCGATGTCGAGGTCGACGCCGTCGACGGCGCGTACCTCTCGTTTGTTCTTTCCTCGGCCGGTGGAAAAGGTTTGTACCAGCCCGCGTGCGTGGATCATGTGCATCTCCCACTATTCAAGTTTGAATACATGTCAACCATCTCAAGGCTTATATCGGATGTCAACGACCGAATCCGACGGCGGCCACAAGAGGAATGACCGGCCTGACACCCAGGATTCATCGAATTGCGGTCAACGACTGTCCTCCGGAGTGCCGCACTTGTCGACTACCCTCCGAAGTCATGGGAGCCACCACCACTCGCCTGCTGTTACTGGGGGCGGTGGGGATCTTCGAACCGGTGAACGGCTACCAGATCCGACGCGAACTGTTGTCGTGGCAGGTCGACCGGTGGGCGCACGTCAACCCGGGCTCGATCTATCACGGACTCACGCGGCTGGCCACGGACGGCCTGCTGCGCCGCCACGACCTGCCCGACGGCGCCCGCGACGTCGCGGTCTACGAACTGACCGACGTCGGCCGCGCCGAACTCGATCGACTGATCGAGACGGCGATCCTCACCGTGGACATCTTCGACCGGCGAGATCTGCATGCCGCGTTCGGACTCCTACCGATCCCCGGCGACGCCCGCGCGGCCGAGTGGCTCACCGCCCGGCACGCGTCGCTGACCGAGATCGTCGCCGATTTCCCGGCCGCCACCGACCCGGCCACCAACCCCGCGGTGCCACCGCACGCATTGCGCAGCAGCGAACTGTGGGCGGCCGAGGCCCGGGCCGAACTCGAGTGGCTCACCACGGTCTTGGCGGATCTGGCAGCCGGGCGCCTACGCTTCACACCCTCACCGGAGGTGTGGACACCGCCGTCGGATGATCCGGGTCGGCAGATGGTCGCCGACCGCGCGCGGTACCGAACGATGATCGAGGAGAAGGCAATTCACGCCGAGGGTCAGCGTCGGTCGTAGTGCACACCCGCCGGATCGGACGGGAGCAGCCCGACGACGAGGGTGGTGAAGCCACCGACGACCGGGATGAACACGCAGAAGAGCCAGGCGCCGCTCTGGTTGGCGTCGTGCAGGCGGCGCACCGCGACCGAGATACCCGGCAGGATCACCGCGAGCGAGAACAGCATGGCCAGGATCATGAGGATGCTGGCCAGCACGCCACCCACAGAGTTGCCGCCGGAAACGCCGGCAATGAGGACCGACACAACCGTCAGCACGAGGATCGACAGCACGTTGAAGAGGTAGGCAAACCAGAACTCGCTCTGCGAGGCGCGACCGGAGAAGTTCACGTAATTGCGGAAGTACCGTTTGACGGCCTGACTCATATTGGCGCGGTAGAGCGGCAGCGACAGATCGTCGGGATGCTGGGCACCGAGCGGCTGCGGCATGAACGGCTGCTGGCCGTACATCGGTTGGCCATACGGCTGGCCGTAAGGCTGCTGGCCGTACGGTTGCTGCCCATAGTGCTGCTGACCGTAGGGCTGTTGCCCATAAGGCTGCTGACCATAGGGCTGCGGGGTCCCTCCGTAGGGAGACGGAGTCGGCTGACCGTGGCCGCCAGGCTGATTGTTGTACGGGTCCTGATAGACCATTGCTGCCCCCTGAAGTCGTCGTGGCTCCATGTGAGCCGGGACAACTCTAGCGATCAGATCGCACGTCATCAGCATCGCGACCATTCGAGCGTCCGACGTCATACCCAGGGCGCTCTTCCGGGGAGCGTCATCGTGTGAGACGGTCTATGTCGAATCGCATAGCGAAAGGAACCCTCATGGCTGTCATCGCGGACACTGCCGGGATCAACAACATCGGCATGTTGGGCATCGGCGCCTACCGGCCCGAGCGCGTCGTCACCAACGACGAGATCTGCCAGCACATCGATTCCTCGGACGAATGGATCTACACCCGCACGGGCATCAAGACCCGCCGGTTCGCCCGCCGCGACGAGACCGTCGTCGAGATGTCGGTGAACGCCGGCCGCACCGCGATCGCCAATGCCCTGCTCTCCGGCTCGGACATCGACGCCGTGATCCTCGCCACCAACACCCACCTGCTGCTGACCCCCGCGGGCGCGGTCAAGGTCGCCACCGAACTCGGCGCCAACGGTGTTCCGGCGTTCGACGTGACCGTCGGCTGCGCCGGCTTCGGATACGCCATGGCCATTGCGTCGGACATGATCCGCGGCGGCAGCGCCACGCACGTGCTGGTCATCGGCGCCGAGCAGCTCTCGGTGACCATGGACATGACCGACCGCACCAACTGCTTCATCTTCGGCGACGGCGCCGGCGCGGTTGTCGTCGGACCGACCGAGGATCAGCAGCTCGGACCCGTCATCTGGGGCAGCGACGGATCTCAGTTCGACGCGATCCGCCAGGACATCGATTGGATCACCTTCCTCGACGGCGACCGCGTGCAGCGGCCGTACCTGCGGATGCAGGGCACCGCGGTGTTCCGCTGGGCAGCCTTCGAGATGGGCAAGGTCGCGCAACGGGCCCTCGACGCCGCGAAGATCGGCTCCGAGGATCTCGACGTCTTCGTTCCGCATCAGGCGAACTCGCGGATCAACGAACTGCTGGCGAAGAACCTGAAACTGCGTGAGGGCACCGTCGTCGCCAACGACATCGAGCACACCGGTAACACCAGTGCCGCCTCGATTCCGCTGGCCATCGAGGATTTGCTCTCGACCGGCAAGGCCAAGCCCGGCGACACCGCCCTGCTCCTCGGTTACGGTGCGGGTCTGAGCTATGCGGCCCAGGTCATCAAGATGCCGCCGGTGCCGTTCGAGTAGGGGGCTACGGCTCACCGATGTTGCGGTCTTGCCCGGTGAGCGGGCCAGACCGCAAAATCTATGCCGAAAAGGCGCGCTCCACCGTCTCCACAACCTGGTCCGGTCGCGCGTCGAGGTCGTCCCAGGTGAAATTGAGCGTCGTGTAACCTGCTGCGGTCCAGGCGTTGCGCTTGGTGCGGTCACGCTGGAACGTCTTCGCGTCCCGGTGAAAGGCGAATCCGTCGATCTCGACGATGACCTTCTTCTCGTCGAACACGAAGTCGGCCAAATACCCGCACACTTCCTGGTTCGCCCGCCACCCACTGATGCCACCGTGGTCGAACACCTGCACCGCGAGTCGTTCGGCTGCTGATCGCGCTCCGGATTCGAGTGACGCCAGGAGCGTCCGCGCGCGTCCGACCCCGGCCCGCCGCGGATAGCGTGCGTGCACCTCCGCCAGTTCCTGCAGCGTGACCCGGTCGAGCAAGAGTGCATTGTCGAGCACCTGCGCCCCGAGCTCGATCGCCGAGTCGAGTACGGTGAACGGAATCGCGTTCAGACACAGACCATCTCGCTCGACGATGTCGACATCACCGATCTGCCGGTGGCACACCGACGCCCACCGCACCGCCCCGGCATGCCGACCCCGTCTGGGTGCCACGACGGTGAACGACGTCGGCACCGCCTGGGTCAGGCCGTGCCACCATGCCGCGGCCTCGCCGCACAGCACCGCTCCGGGACCCACCGAGGCGACTGCCACTCGCACCCGCACACGAAGGCTCATCGGATGGTCGGCGGCACGATAGACACTTCTCGCCTGCGCGATCCACTCGCCGCGCGCGATCTTGCGCTGCACCGACGAACGGCTCAGCCCCGACGCCAGCGCCTGCGGCATCGTGATCACCCCGTCGTGTTCGGCCAGAATGCGCGCGATGGTCATGCGAATTGGACGCCGTCGCGAATCACCCGGTTCCCCGCTGCACCGATGTTGCGGTCTGGCCCGGTGAGCGGGCCAGATCGCAACATCCCGGCGCTTTTGCCACGTCAACGACGTGACCGGTAGCCTCGACGGGTGAGTTCTGCGCTGGCCCAAGAAGTACAACGTCGTCGAACGTTCGCGATCATCTCCCACCCCGACGCGGGTAAGTCGACGATGACCGAGGCCTTGGCGCTGCATGCGCGGATGATCAGCGAGGCCGGCGCGATCCACGGCAAAGCCGGCCGCAAGTCCACGGTGTCGGACTGGATGGAGATGGAGAAGGCCCGTGGCATCTCCGTCAGTTCGACGGCGCTGCAGTTCAACTACACCGCCGACGGCGATGACGACACACCGCACGTCATCAACCTCGTCGACACCCCGGGCCACGCCGACTTCTCCGAGGACACCTACCGCGTGCTGACCGCGGTCGACGCCGCGGTCATGCTGATCGACGCCGCGAAAGGCCTGGAACCGCAGACGCTCAAGCTGTTCCAGGTGTGCCGCCATCGCGGCATCCCGGTGATCACGGTGATCAACAAGTGGGACCGCCCGGGTCAGACGCCGCTGGAATTGATCGACGAGATCACCGAACGGATCGGTCTGATCCCCACGCCGCTCTTCTTCCCGGTGGGCATCGCCGGCGATTTCCGCGGGCTGCTCGACCGGCAGACCGGCGAGTACATCCACTTCACCCGAACCGCGGGCGGCGCCAAGGTCGCCCCCGAGGAGATCATGAGTGCCGATGCGGCACTCGACCGTGAGGGCGACGAGTGGACTACGGCCCTCGAGGAGAGCGAGTTGCTCACCGAGATGGGTCAGGACCACGACCAGGAGATGTTCCTGGCGGGCCAGACCTCGCCGATGATCTTTGCGTCTGCGATGCTGAATTTCGGTGTGCGCCAACTCCTCGAGACCCTGGTGGCGCTGGCGCCGGCGCCGGCCGGCCGCGCCGATGTGGACGGTACGATGCGCGAGGTCACCGATCCGTTCAGCGCGGTGGTGTTCAAGGTGCAGGCCGGCATGGACACCAGTCACCGAGATCGGTTGGCGTACATGCGGATCGTCTCCGGGGAGTTCGAGCGCGGCATGGTCGTCACGCACGCCCAGACCGGAAAACCGTTCGCCACCAAGTACGCCCAAGCGGTGTTCGGACGCGATCGCTCCACCGTGGACCTCGCCTACCCGGGCGACGTGGTGGGCCTGGTGAACGCGATGGCGCTGGCCCCCGGCGACACGCTCTACATCGACCCCAAGGTGCAGTACCCGCCGATCCCGTCCTTTGCGCCGGAACATTTTTCGGCGCTGCGCGTGAACACCGCCGACAAGTACAAGCAGTTCCGCAAGGCGATGGACCAGCTCGACAGCGAAGGTGTGGTGCAGGTGCTGCGCAACGACCTGCGCGGTGATGCGTCGCCGGTCCTCGCGGCGGTCGGACCGATGCAGTTCGAGGTCGTCACCGCGCGGATGAAATCCGAGTTCAACGTCGACACCACCATCGAGCCGCTCGGCTACTCGCTGGCCCGACGCACCGATGAACAGAGTGCCACCGAACTCACCCGGCAACGCGGCGTCGAGGTGTTCACCCGCACCGACGGCGCGCTGCTGGCACTGTTCAGCGACAAGTGGCGGCTGCAGTACGTGGAGAAAGAACATCCCGACCTGATGCTGGAACCACTTGTCGCAACGGCGGATTGAGGGTCTTCGTGGCTCGACCCCCACGTGCCGTACTCCTGGGCGTCACGGTGGCAGCGCTGGTCGGCGTCTCGGCCTGCGGTACCCCGAACAGCACGCCGGGCACCCTCAGTACCGTCGCGTCCTCGACGGCGGCACCCGCGGTGTCCACCCGATTCGATGCGCAGACCTGCCGGGAGACCCCCGACTCCGGCACCACCGACCGGTCCGGCCACGATCTACGGTTCGATCGCGGCGGCATCCGGATCGCGGTGAACACAGCCACGCAGCCCACCGCACCGTCACCCACCAGCACCACCGCCGGTGTCAGCACCTGCTTCGGCTTCAACCGGTGGGGTCCGGCCGATCCGGCGGTGCCACCGGATTCACTGCTGTTCGTCTTCAAGGGCGACGGCGCCGACGGCGCGCAGATCGAGTTCCTGGCAAGCGATCTGACCGGTGGCGTGCTGCCACCGATCGGGTCCAACCGCCCGTCCGTCGGCCCGCTGACCGGTCCGATCGCCGCGCAGGTCGGGGTGTCGGTGGGCGACACGTACTACCATGCGACCGCGTGCCCACTGACCGTGACCGCACTGTCGTCAAAGCGAGCCGCGGCGCATTTCAGTTGTCCGGTCGCCGTCCGATCAGACACCAATCCTCTTGCCCCGCAGGATGATGTCTCCTACGACACCGATGAGTCGTCGGCGACTCTGGCATCGCCGGCGCCGCCGATGATCGGCGCGCCATCGACGGTGGCGCTGTCGGGCTGGTTCGAGCTGAAACCCTGACCGGCAGCGGCGTTCTCAGCGGTCGCCGACGATGCGCGCCACCACCGCCGGGTCGACCTCGGCGATGGATGCCGGCTCGAACCGGGGTGTGCGGTCCTTGTCGACGAGCACGGCCCGCACCCCTTCGGCGAAGTCGGGGGTGCGGGTGATCTGCCCGGCTGCGTGGAGTTCCCGATCGAAGCATTCGTCGAGGGTCGATCGCGCACCCGCGGTGAGCATTGCGGCGGTCACCCACAGGCTGGTCGGTGAGGCGTGATCGATGAGGTCGACCATCTCGGCGGCCCACTCGTCGCCGACCGCACCCCGCAGGCCGCCCTCGATGGCGACCACGTTGTCGTCGGCGAAGTACTCACCGATCTGGCGTAGCGGCACATCGGCCGGCGGACGGTCGCGGTAGTCACCGAGTGCCTCGCCGAGCGGCGCCCCGCCGCGGATCAGTTCGGCCACCCGGGACAGTTCGGCCGACGGCACGAAATGTGTTGCCAATCCGATCTCCACCGCGTTGACCCCGCGAATCCGCGCGCCGGTCAGGCCCATCCACATGCCGACCCCGTCGGGTAGCCGCGGCAGGAAGTAGGTCGAACCGATGTCGGGGAGGAACCCGATGGCGGTCTCCGGCATGGCGATCAGCGTCTTCTCGGTCACCACGCGGATCTCGCCGTGCACGCTGATGCCGAGTCCGCCGCCCATCGCAGCACCGTCGACCAGTGCCACATAGGGTTTCGGGTAATTGGCGACCATCTGGTCGAGTCGGTACTCGCTGCTGAAGTAGTGGGTGACGGCGTCGTGGTCACCGGCGAGGGCATGCTCACGGATGGCGCGGATGTCGCCGCCGGCGCAGAACGCCCGATCACTGGCCGAGGTGACCAGGACGGTCTCGATGGCATCGTCGTCGCCCCAGGCGGCGAGCACGTCGTGCAGGTCGTCGATCATGGTCTGATCGAGCGCGTTCAGGGCTTTCGGGCGGTCGAGGACGATCTCGCCGACACCGTTGGCGATCGAGGTGCGAATGAACGACATGCAGGTCACGTTAGCGCGCCGGGTGAACAAGAAATCGGTTGGACCAACCGGACAGGACCGGTATCGTGGTGGCGACATCACCGAACCTTGGAGGACCGCACCGCGATGAACAGCTGAGATGCTCCGCCGTCGACCGCATCCGCGATCGATGATGCCCGACCATCTCTGGAGTTCGTCTGTGTCCTTTCCGCATTCCTCTGTCGCCGTGTCCGACCTCGGGTTCGCGTGGCCCGACGGCACCCCGGTCCTGCGCGGCGTCTCCTTCACCGTCGGCGACGGCACCCATTCGCTCGTGGGCGCCAACGGTGCCGGCAAGTCCACGCTGTTCGCGCTCCTGGCGGGGGTCCTCGCGCCATCGACCGGCAGTGTCACCACCAGCGGCGACGTCGGCCTGGTGACCCAACAGCCACAGGCGCGCCCGGAGACAACCATCGCCGGGGTGCTCGGCATCGACGGGACCGTCGCGGCCATCGGCCGGATCGAGGCCGGTTCGATCGCCGAGGCCGACTTCGACGCCGTCGGCGACGACTGGGACATCGCCGAACGCGCGGTCGCGCAATTGTCGGCGCTGGGGCTGCCCACCGACCTGGACCGCACGCTCGGGGCGCTGTCCGGCGGGGAGGCCACACTGCTGGCCATCGCCTCCGTGTTGCTGCGCCGACCGTCGGTCCTACTGCTCGACGAGCCGACCAACAACCTCGATCAGGCTGCGCGGCAACGCCTCTTTCGGTTGATCGACGAGTTCTCCGGCACCGTGATCGTCATCAGTCACGACCTGGAACTCCTCGAACGCGTCGACGCCACGCTCGAGCTCTATCACGGTGTGGTGCGCTTGTTCGGTGGTCCGTACTCGCACTACCGCGAGTCGGTGGCGGCCGAGCAGGCCGCGGCCGAGGCGGTGGTCGCGACCGCGGCCAACGATCTGCGCCGACAACGGCGCGAGCTGACCGAGGCGCAGATCAAACTCGACCGCCGGGCCCGCACCGCGCGGCATGCCGAGGAGACCAAACGGGTCCCGAAGATCATTGCGGGTCTGCGACGCAACGCCGCCGAGGTGTCGGCGGGCAAGCTGCGTACCGCGCATCGCGACGACGTGGTGCAGGCGTCGCAGCGGCTCGACGACGCCCGCGATGACATCCGGGACGACCTGACCGCACGAATCACCATGCCGGACATGGAGGTATCGCCGCGAGCACAGATCATCGTCGACGAGCGGCTACGGATCGACGGCCCGGAGCGGGTGGCGCTCGTCGGCGCGAACGGCTCCGGAAAGACCACCCTGATCCGGTCGATCATCGACGCCAACGGCATCGTCGGACCGTATGGTCTTGTGCCACAACTCATCCGGTTCGACGACGAGCAGCGCACCATCGCTGAGGAACTGCAGGTCACCCATCCCGACGTCCCGGTGTCGCAGGTGCGCGCGCACCTCGCCCGGTTCCTGTTCCGCGGGGCGCGGGCCGAACGCCGACTCGAGGTGCTCTCCGGCGGGGAACGCCTGCGGGTTGCGTTGGCCTCGGCGGTGCTCGGCTCCCCCACCCCGCGGTTGCTGATCCTCGACGAACCGACCAACAACCTCGACATCGACACCACCGAGGAACTCGCCGACGCGCTGACCGACTGGTCGGGGGCGTTGCTCGTGATCTCGCACGACAGAGGGTTTCTCGAGCGGATCGGGATCGAACGGACGGTGACGGCGGGGTGAACGCCGCGACGTGCGGAGCAGACACCGGCATACTCGGTGGACGTGCCCACGCCGATCGTTCTGGTTCATGGTCTTCGCGTCGGTGGTGCGTCGTTGCACCGGATCGCCCAGGCGATCACCGACCGACCGGTGCTGACCCCCGATCTGCCCGGCCACGGCACCCGCAGCACCGAGACGTTCTCCATGGGCGCGGCGGTCGCGGCGGTGCGCGACGCGGTGGAGTCGCTCGGCGGGCACGCGGTGGTGGCCGGGATGTCGTTGGGCGGATACGTCGCGATGGCCACCGCCGCGCGACATCCCGCGGTCGTCGACGGTGTCGTCGCGATGGGCGCGACGGCGCAGCCCAGCCGGCTGCTCGCCGCCCCATTCCAGGCGTTCGGCGTGGCGACCAGCGTGCTACCGCGGCAGGCGGCGTGGGTCAGCATGGGGTTGACCCGGCTGGCGGTGGGCCGACGGGTGGCCACCGACATGGAGGCGGGCGGGTTGGCGCTGCACTCCATCCGGGACGTCGTCGACGAACTCGCCGCGTTCGATGCGCTGGACGCGGTCTCCCGCTATCGGGGGCCGGTGGAGTTCCTCAACGGCGGCTGGGACCAGTTCCGAATCCACGAGGCTCGTTTCGTCGCGGCCGCAGATGCGCGACTGCAGATCCTTCCCCGCGCCACCCACCTGTTCCCGCTGATCCAGCCGGTGCGGACAGCCGAAGCGATCACGGCGTTCGCCCGGCGCTGCGACGTCGCCGCGCAGCGACAATCGACGACCTGAGGTCACCCGATCGGCTCTCCCTTACAATCCCCTGAGAACCTGCGGTCACGGCCGCAGGTGACTTGTCTGGTGGGCTACGTGAGGTGTGTGGTGGGTCGACGTCGGTTCGGGTACTCGATGATGCTGGCGCTGGCAGTGGTGATCGCCACCGCGTTCGGTGCGGCGTCGACGCCATTTGCGCAGGCCGCGCCCGGTCCGGCGACCCCGGTCCGCTATTCGAACGGTCCCTACGTGGCAATGGGCGATTCACGCGCCTCCGGCGGCTTTTTCACCCCCACGCCCGACTATTTCCTCGGCTGCAAACGGTCGGCCATCAACTATCCGTCGTTGGTGGCGGTGATGACCCTGCCGCGGCAGTTCATCGACACGTCCTGCGCCGGGGCGGTGTCGGCGAACCTGTACTCGGCCGGTCAGCCCACCCGGTTCGGCAGGAAACCCCCGCAGGTGTGGTTGGTGCCCCGTGACGCCCAGGTCGTGACCGTCAGCATCGGCGGCAATGACATGCGCTGGGGCGCAATACTGGGCCGCTGCACCGCGACCCCGTTCGCCGATCGCTTCTGCCGTTCGAACCGCCAACTCGCCGCGGAGACCAACTGGCGGATCAATCTGATGGAGGGTCGGGTGACGCCGGCGTTGCGTGCCATCCGACGGAAGGCCCCGCGCGCCCAGATCATTGTCGTGGGCATCGGCGGATTCATGGGTAACCATGGGTGCTGGCCGATGGTCCCGGTCAGCGACCCCGACGTGCGCTGGATGAACGGCGTCTTCGACCGCGCCAACAACGCGCTGCGTCGGGCGACGAACAAGGTCGACGGGACGTTCGTCGACGCCAATCGCCTGTCCGCAGGCCACGATCCGTGCAATCTGATCAATCCGTGGTACGAGAGTTCACTGTCCAACGGCAGCATCGCGTACCCGTATCACATCAATCAGGCCGGTGCGATCGCCATCGCCGGCATGGTGAACGCGGCGATTCGTCGCTGAGGTTTCGACACGGCCCTCGTTCCTCGGGCCTGCTCAACCAGCGATTCACTCGACCCGCTCGGCGACCTCGAGCCACTCCGCCTCGGCGGTCTCCTTGGCGTCGACGACCTCTTTGAGTTCGGCGTTCAGCGTCATCAGCCGGTCGGGATCGGTTGCCGCCGCGACCAAGTCGTCATGCAGCTGATCCTCGCGTTTATCCAGCTGCTGGATCTGTCGTTCCAGCCGATTCATCGTCTTGCGTGCCTCGCGATGCTCGGCCGGACTCAATCCCGTCTCCGCCGGAGCGGCCTGCGTGGGGGTCGCCGCGGCGGTCGGCGATGTGGCGGCCCGGCGCGGTGGGGCGCTCGCCAGTTCACGGCGACGTGTGAGGTACTGCTCGATTCCACCGGGCAGGTTGGTCAGCGTGCCGTCGCCGAACAGCGCCCACGTGCTGTCACAGATGCGCTCGATGAGGTAGCGGTCGTGGCTGATCACCACGAGAGTGCCGGCCCAGTTGTCGAGGAGATCCTCGAGTTGCTGCAGCGTGTCGATGTCGAGGTCGTTGGTGGGCTCGTCGAGCAGGAGCACGTTGGGTTCGGACATCAGGACCCGCGTCATCTGCAGTCGACGGCGTTCGCCACCGGACAGGTCGCGCACCGGTGTCCGCTGCCGTGCAGGCGTGAACCCGAGCCGCTCGGCCAGCTGACTCGCCGAGAGTTCCTTGTCCCCCACCATGATTCGACCGGCCACCGACTCGACGGCGTCGAGTAGCCGCTGATCGGGATCGAGGTCGTCGAGTTCCTGGCGCAGCCACCCGATGGTGACGGTGGTGCCCTCGATCCGGCGTCCCGGCGACACGTCGACCTCGCCGGCCAATGCCCGCAGCAGCGTCGTCTTGCCGGATCCGTTCACCCCGACCAGACCGACGCGTTCGCCAGGCGCGAGCCGCCAGGTCAGGTCGTCGAGCAAGACGTCGTCGGTTGGCGTGGCGATCCGCGCGTCCTCGAGTTCGATGGCCACCCGACCGAGGCGGCGCTTGGCGAACGCGGACAGGGTGACGGAGTCGCGCGGCGGCGGGACGTCGGCGATCAGCTTCTCCGCGGCCTCGATCCGGTAGCGCGGCTTGGACGTACGGGCCGGTGGTCCGCGGCGCAACCACGCGAGTTCTTTGCGGGCCAGGTTGCGTCGTCGTTCCTCGGCGGCGTCGGAGAGCCGAGCGCGTTCGGCGCGGGCGAAGATCCAGTCGTTGTAGCCGCCCTCGTACTCGTCGACCCGCCCGGAGTGGACCTCCCAGGTGCGTTGGGCGACGGTGTCGAGGAACCAGCGGTCGTGAGTGACGACGATGAGCGCGCTGCGCCGGCCGACCAGATGATCGGCGAGCCATTGCACGCCTTCGACGTCGAGGTGGTTGGTCGGCTCGTCGAGGATCAGCAGGTCGGCGTCGGAGACCAGCGCGGCGGCCAGGCCCACCCGACGGCGTTGTCCGCCGGAGAGTTCGTCGACGCGGGAATCGAGCAGACCGTCGACCCCGATACCGGCGAGGATGCCGCGGACGCGCGGGTCGCCCGCCCACTCGTGCACCGCGACTTCCGGACCCCCGACGACGACCTCGGCGACGGTGGCACCGACCGGGAGTTCCCCGCGCTGGGTGACGGTCGCGACCTTGATGTCGCCGGCGCGGGAGATGCGTCCGCTGTCGGGTTCGGTGATGCCGCCGAGGATCTCCAGCAGCGTCGTCTTACCGCCGCCGTTGAGGCCGACGACGCCGATGCGTTGGCCTTCGTGGACGCCCAGCGAGACCGATTCGAGCAGCGGTTTGATACCGAAACTCTTGCTGATGCGGTCAGCGTTGATCAGCGCAGATGGGGTCGAGGGTGCCACCGGACGACCCTAGCAACACCCATGCCGGCCGCTGCTATGCACCGCAGCGGGTGCTCATCGGCGGGCGAAGTCCGCCGCCACGGTGGCGAACGCGTCGGCCTCGGCGGCCCGGGTCACCCCCCTATGGTCGACGCCGGGATACGGGATGAGGGTGACATCGGTACCCGCGGCCCGCATTTGCGCGGTCAGCGCCACGCTGAGCGGAAACGGAACCGTGGTGTCGGAGGTGCCGTGTTCGATGCGTACGGGTGTGCGATAACCGCCGGCGGGAACTGCAAGGTAGTCGATGAGTGCCGCGGTGGTGGCCGGATCGGTGAACGGACGGGCCACCAGCGTCCCGGGGGCGACGTTGCGCAGGGCCGTGGCGAGTTGGAAAACGCACAGGGTGCGGGCGCGGGCCACCCAGTCGCGACCCAGCGGCGTGAGGTGATCCTGCACATGCAGCTCGGGGCGCGCGTGGTCGAGACCGGAGATCACGTAGAGCAGGAGTCCGGCGGCGCCGTTGAAACGGCCCAGGTCGGGTGCGCCGGGTGCGAGCACCGGGAAGATCCGCTCGATCTGGGAGGCGGGGGCAAACGCGACCGTGCCCTTGAGCGGGAGCTCGGGAGCGTAGCGCGGCGCCAGGTGGGCCGCCCAGATCGCCGCATGGCCGCCCTGCGAGTGACCGCTGGACACCCATCGTCGCGAGAGCTGCGGGTCGACGCGTCGCCCCGCACGAATCATGTCGATGACCGCGTAGCCCTCGGCCCGACCGCCCAGGTACTCGGCGACCCCTCCGCTGCCCAGGCCCGGGTAGTCGGTCGCCGTCACCGCATATCCCGAGCGCAGCGCCCGCGAGATCGACGGCTCCAACGCGTCGCGACGCGCCCCCGGCTCCGCGCTGGGCGAGCACTGGTCGGAGATCCCACTGGTCCCGTGCGCCCACGAGAACACCGGCCAGCCACCGGCGGGAGCCTGCCCGCGGGGCAGGTAGAGAGCACCGGTACTGGTGACCGGACGACCGCGCTGATCACGGGTGACGTAGAGCAGCCGATAGCCACGTGCGGCGCCGGTGGGCAGCTGCGAGGGCGCCAGCGCGGTCTGCTGGAGCACCGTGCCGACCCGTGCTGTCGGTGGCGCGGGCGCGGCGGTCGCCGAACCCGTGAGTAAGCCGGCGACGACGATCATCACCGTCACTGTCGAGGTGATCAGTCCGCCCAGGCGTGCCGTGACTCGCATGGCTCGAACCGTACTGAACTATCGGGTCGTGGTCAGCGGAATGGACTGCATGACCCGCACCGATCCCCTACCGTGGCAAACGTGTTCTGCCGACGAATGATCACCACCACCGCCGTCGCGGCCACGATCGGGATGTCGGCGGCGGTGGGCGCCACCGCGAACGCCGCGCCGCAGGTCGGACCCGACGTCTCGAGTCATCAGCATCCGGGCGGCGCGTCGATCAACTGGTTCGCGGTGCGTGCCTCCGGACAGCAGTTGGCGATGGTCAAGGCCACCGAATCCACCTGGTACGTCAATCCGTACTTCATTTCCGACAGCCTCGCGATGCGGGCGGCCGGACTGATCCGCGGCACCTACCACTACGCCGACCCCAGTCGGCCGGCCGCACCGCAGGCGATCTTCTACGCGACCATGGTGCTCGGCCAGAACGGCATCCTGGATCTACCGCCGGTGCTGGACTTCGAACACAGCGGAGGGCTCGGACCCCGCGCACTGGCCGCCTGGTTGCGCGAGTTCTTCGCCGTTCTCGAGCCGCTGACCGGACGCAAGACGATCATCTACACCTATCCCAACTTCTGGAACTCCGCGATGGCCGGCACCCGCGAGTTCGCCGACCATCCGCTGTGGATCGCGTCGTACCGCGGCGGCAGCGGACCGCAAATGCCGCGCGGCGGATGGAACACCTGGACCTTCTGGCAGTTCACCGACTCCGGATGGCTACCCGGCGTGCCGACCCGCGTTGACCTCAACCGCTACAACGGGTCGATCGCCGGACTGCGCGCCTACGGCAACGCGATCAACGTGTTCGGGAGTTGACGGGACCTCAGCCTCAGTTGATGAGGATGCGCGCGCCCGGCACCGGTCCACTTGCCGTGCGTACGGCCCGCGCGACCCCCGCGCCGGATAGTTCCGCGGCCACGTTGACCGCTGCGGCCTCATCGGCGCACAGGAAGGCACACGTCGGACCCGATCCGGAGACGATGCCATTGAGCGCGCCGGCGTCGATGCCCGCACGCAAGGTACGACGCAGAGTGGGCTGCAAGCTCAGCGCGGCGGGTTGAAGATCGTTGCGCAGCAGGGGCGCAACCTTGTGCGGGTCACCCGAGGTGAGCGCAGCCATCAGCTCGTCGGGTCGCTCCACCTCGATGTCGTACTGAGAACGGTTCTCACGCAACCGATCCAGCTCGCGGTATACCGCGGGCGTAGACAGTCCGACGCGGGAAAGCGCCAGCACCCAATGGAATTCGCCGCGCGCCAGGATCGACATCAGTTGCTCGCCTCGACCGGTGCCCAGCGCGGTGCCGCCGTGCAGCGCGAAGGGCACGTCGCTGCCCAGGTCGGCCGCGATGTCGGCGAGGTCGGTGCGGTCCAGGTCGAGATCCCACAACGCGGACACCCCGACGAGCGCTCCTGCGGCGTCGGCACTGCCGCCGGCCATGCCACCGGCGACCGGGATGCGTTTGGTGACGTCGATGGCCACCTTGGGCGTGCGGCCGACGCGGGTACCCACCGCAGTGACCGCTCGGGCCGCGAGGTTGTCGCCGTCGGAGGGCACCTCGGCGGCACCCTCCCCGGTGGTGGTCACGTGCAGGTCGGTGCTGGGGCTGACGCGCACGTCGTCGCACAGCGACAGCGCCTGGAAGACGGTCACCAGGTCGTGGTAGCCGTCATCGCGGAGCGGTCCGACGCCGAGGTACAGGTTGACCTTGGCCGGCACTCGCACCGTGACCGCGTCGGACACCACCGACAGCGAGGCTGGAGACACAAGGAACAACCCTAGTAGACCGTCGCCGCAACGGCTTCCTCAGCGGGTGGCGTACACCTCGACCGGCCAGGTCTGGCGGTCGCGACGATCGGTGCGCTGCAGCACAGCGGTATGTAGCTCCGCATCATCACCGCGGACCGATTCGGTGCGCCGCCCGACGTAGCGGAACCCGAGCCCAGCGGCCAACCGGGCGGACGCGATGTTGCCGACAAGCGCACTCCAGTTGATCTCGGGCAGACCCAGGGTCCCGAAGCCATGGTCGACGACCCCGGCCACCGCCTCGCCGAGGTAACCGCGCCCCCGTTGACCGGGCGCACACCAGTAGCCGATCGCGACGCGGTCCTCGCGCTCCATGATGCCGACGACGCCGACGAACTCGTCACCCGCGCGGGTGCGGATGGTCCAGGTGTGCGACTGCGCGCGCTCAGCGGTCATCCACACGAATCCCGTTGCGTCAGCGCGAGTGTAGGGCACCGGAACCAGGGTGAACCGTTGGATGTCCGGGTCCTGACAGGCACGGAAGATCGGCTCGACATCCGATTCGTCGGGCTGCCGTAGCCTCAGTCGCTCCGTCCACACGTCCATGTTCTGACGATACGCAGGGCCGCAACCGATTTTGGCACCATCTGACCGCACATGGTTGAGCAGGCACCCTCCGGTCGGGCGTCACTATGAAGTTCTCAAAGATCATGCGCGGTCCCGACTTTCATCGGGTACGCGTCAAATGTGCTGCGCTGAGCCGTCTCTCCGTCAGGCCTTCCTCCTTGACCCGAAACAAACCATAACGCTCGCCACCGACAATTCCGATCGCCCACAGGTGCCCGATCGGAGCCATCCGAACTTGTCGGAGGCCCGCGATACACTG
>NZ_JBCLVJ010000028.1:0-52463 GCF_048537925.1 Gordonia sp. CPCC 205515
CGGGCGATCCGGAGAACTTGGAGCAGTTGCTACCGGGGTTGCGGCGGATTCGGTTCAAGGTGCCCGAGGCCCTTCGAGACGCTCGCTCGGCTGGCGCCTCGCGGGCTCCTCAGGGATCGGAGACACCACCGACTCGTTCGCAGAGTCGGGTGGCGGCCAAACATGTCCGCAGACAACAAGAACGCGAACGCAACCGCCGCAGGCGAGAACAGGAGGACTCAGACGACCAATGACTCCAACACATACGGCGGCGTACCCACGCCCACCACCCGCACATCGCCAGACGGCGTGATCTCGGTCAGCCGAGCATCCACCGCCGACTCACCGGCCACCGCCACGGACACCGCGGTGACCCGCGCTTCCTTCCACGAGCGCACCTCGGTGCCGAAAATTGTTCCGGACCAGTGGTATTGGCCGTCGAGCGGATCGAGATAGCCGGCGATCCTGGCGCGAGCCACCGTCTCGGTGTCGTCGGTGGAGAGGACGAGTGGGCCGTCGAAGACGTCGTCGTCGATGGACTCGGTGCCGATCCAGTCGTAGTCGTCGGGCTCGAATCTGCGTAAACGCTTGCGCAACTTTCGTGATGAGGCGATCGTCATCCACTGGCTCTGCACCGAACGTCGCACCACCATCGACGAGGCGCCGGAAGTCGCCAGGTGTTCGAGCACGGCCATCACATGATCGAGGGCACGCGGATCGTCAAGAAACAGTTCGCCGCGATGGTCGGCCGACGCCACACCCAGATAGTTGGGCACCGGCGGAGGTTGAATCCGCACCGCGACCCGCGGAATCGGCAAGGGCGTCTTGGCAATCCGTGCCCGCAATCGTTCGGCGAGCGGACCGTGGCCGTCGATCATCACAGTCACGGCAGGAACCCACCCCGCCGCCAGCCGTATCGCGACGCCCGCGACATCAGCCCGGCCTCCTCCAGAAAGGAGGCCAGCGAGGCGAATCCGCGAATCTGCACCTCGTGGAAGTGCGGATTCGCGCGGGCGGCACGGGCAGCCGCCCGGCCATCGAGTCCGGCCCGGCGGTACATCGCGGGATTGGTGAACAGTCGCCGGAACAGCACGCCGGCGACGGCGTGACCGTTGGACGCCACGAAGGTCTCCCACCGGCTTCGTGTCGGCTTGCGTCGCATGATGCCGTCCCGCGCAAACCCGATGTGGCGCGCTTCCTCGGCCACATGCACCTGCATCAGGCGCGAGACCAGGGGTTGCAACTGGGGATGGTCGAGCATCTCGCGCTGCAGGGCGTCGAAGATCTCCTCACCGACCAGCGCCGCCACCCACAGCAGACTCCCTCGCAGCGCGTACGGCAGCAGCGCCATACCCAGACGTTCGTCGAGTCGCATGCGGAACGGTCGCGCCCCCGACCATTCGATGGCGCGTCCGAACATCACCATGTGCCGGCACTCGTCACCCATCTCCGTCAGCGCGTAGTGGGTGGACGCGGCAGCCGGATCCGCGGTCATCAAGCGCGCCAGCAGAGTGCGATTGAGCAGGTTCTCGAACCAGATGCCCACCGACAGGATGTTCGCGAGCTCCTGTCGGGAGACCTCGATCCGCTGTTCCTCCGACAGTCCCGCCCAGATGTCGGTGCCCACCAGGCTCAGCACTGTCGGCGGCAGGAAGTAGTGGTCAGGCTTCGGTGGAGAGTCCCAATCGAGATCGACGACCGGTGCGTAGGACCGCTTGACCGATCCCTTGATGAGCCGGCGGGCAATCGCCTCGCGCTCGACGGTCATGCTCATGGCGAACCTCCCTGAGAGCGATATAGCTGTGACTTCCGACACTAGGCACACGCCAGAATCGTGTCAATACTCACTGTGACATTTTCGAATGGAGCCCAACGCAGCCGTCACAGGGGTCCGATTGCTGTCATTCAGTTGGGCCTCCCGCACATCCCACCTGCGTACATTGGTTGGGATGAACCAGCCAGAGCCGCCGATGATGCGACGGGGTGCTCCTCAGGGACCCGCACCTCGCCCAGGCGACCCCGGCGCCGGACCCAACCCGAACATCCGTAACCATCGCAATCCCGCGCCGCCTCCACCCGGAGCCCAACCCGGTGGCATGCCACCCCGCAATCCACCCCGGGGCAACCCGCCTGCCCGCAACCCGCCCCCGCGCAATCCGCCACCAGGCAGTCCACCCCCGCGCAATCCTTCACCGCCCCGCCAGGCCCAGCCGACCCGCAACCCGGCACCGTCCGACAATCGGCCGACGCAGCGGGTCGCGCCGGCAGATTCTCGCTACCAACCGCCCCTGGCCTGGTCGAACACTCCCGATCAGCAGGCCAACCGATCGAACGCCGGGTACGCCCCCACCCAGCGACCCGAACCGATCCCGGCTGCCCCCCGCCGATCGTCGCCGCCTCCGCCGCGACCACCGAAGCCGTCGGGTGGCTCATCCGGCACCCCGCCGCGCAAGCCGGGATCGAGTTCCCCGGCCCCGAGCAGCCCGAAGCCGCGACGTCGCCGCAAACTGCGCATCGGCCGGATCATCCTGACCGTGTTGCTGGTGTTCGTCGTCGGATCACTCGGCCTGCTCTTCTACTACGACTCCCAACTGCATCGCACCGACGCTCTCGCCGCCTACGCCGGCCGGCCGTCGAACACGCCGGGCACCAACTGGCTGATCGTCGGTACCGACTCCCGATCGGATCTGTCGGCCGAACAGAAAAAGGAACTGTCCACCGGCGACAGCGACGGATCCCGCACCGACACCATCATGATGGTGTCCAAGCCGCCGGGCGGAAAGGCGATGATCACCAGCATCCCGCGCGATCTGTACGTGCCGATCCCCGGCATGGGATCACATAAGGTCAACGCCGCGTTCAACTTCGGCGGGCCGCAGCTGCTGGTGCAGACCATCGAAGGATTCACCGGCGTCCACATCGACCATTACGCCGAGATCGGTTTCGGCGGATTCGACAGTGTCGTCGATGCGGTCGGCGGCGTGCGCATCTGCCTCGACCAACCACTTCGCGACCCCAAGGCGGGCCTCAACCTGCCCAAGGGCTGCCAGAATCTCAACGGGCAACAGGCGCTGGGTCTGGTCCGCACCCGCGCCTTCCCGAACGCCGACCTCGAGCGGGTCGTCAATCAGCGAAAGTTCCTGAGTGCGTTGATGTCCAAGGCGACCAGCCCATCGGTACTGGCCAACCCGTTCCGGGTGATCCCGTTCGTCAATGGCGCGGTCGACGCGGTCACCGTCGACGAGGGCGATCACCTCTGGAACCTGATGGGGCTCGCATGGACGTTGCGCGGCAACCCGATCACCACGACAACCCCCACCGGCGGTGACGAATACACCGACGACGGTGACGCCCTCATCCCCGACGACTCCACCACACAGTTCTTCGACCACATCAGCAAGGGCACGCCGGTGCCCGAGGACCTGCTGTCGAACGCGGGCGGCGCAATCGGTTAGAGCGGCGGCAACTCGCAGATCTGCACCATCTCGTGGCCACGTGCCCGCGAGATGAACTCGCCGCGGCCCGGCGGTAGTTTCTGCATCTTGGTGCGGCCCACGATGTTCCCCTCGTCGCGGTCGCCGCTCATCAGCAACAGGTCGCCCGAGAGGTCCTTGATCTTGCCCATCACCGGGTCGAACAGCGCACGGCTCGCACCACCGGAGCGGCGACAGACGACCAGCCGCAGGCCGATGTCCCGCGCCGACGGCAGCAGCTCACTCAACGCCGCCAACGGGTTTCCGCTCGATGCCGAGGCGACCATGTCGTAGTCGTCGACGAGGACGTGCACGTTCGGTCCCTCCCACCAGCTCTGGTCGCGTAGTTGCTGCTGGGTGAGGTCGGGACCGGGCAGACGACCGCTGAGCACCTGATGCAGCTGCTGCATCATCGGCCCGGCCGCCTGACCCGAGGTCGCGTAGCCGGCCAGATGATCGCCTTCGACGACGCCGAGCATAGTGCGGCGGTAGTCGATGAGCACGATCTTGTTGCGTGTCGGATCGCCTTGCTCCATCAGTCCCATGGCGACGTTGCGAAGGAGGGTCGTCTTTCCGGACTCGTTGTCGGCGAACGCGATCAGCAGCGGCTGGGAGTCGAAGTCGAGCACCAGCGGCGCGAGTTCGTTCTCGCCGAGTCCGACCGGGATCTGCGACGGCCCGAACCGCATCCCCATTTCCTGTGCCTGCGCATACATCTCGGCCCGCGACAGATGCAGACTCAGCTTGCGGATACGCCGTGCGGAACGACCCGGATAGACCTGGCGCACCTGATCCACCGACCAGGCGACGGCATCGGTGAGTGAATCGGGATCGCTGTCGCCGTCGAGTCGCGGCAGGCCGACGAGCAGATGCAGTGCCTCCGGGGAAATACCGCGGCCGGGACGGCCCTGCGGCACCAGCGCCGCGACCTTACGCGCCATGTCGGACTCCATCGGGTCACCGAGCCGCAGCTCCAAGCGCGATCCGATGAGATCCTTGACGGCCGGCCGGATTTCGCCCCACCGGGAGGCGGTGAGCACGACGTGGATGCCGTAGGTGAGGCCCTGGTTGATGAGCGTGGTGACGGTGCCCTCGAGCGGCTCGAAGTCGGTGCGGAACGCCGCCCAGTTGTCGATCACCAGGAAAACGTCGCCGAACCCGTCGGCGGCGACCGGATCACGATCGGCGCCGGCGACACCGGTGAGCAACGCGGACTTGCGCTTTCGGAAGTCCCGCATGCTCTCGATACCGATCTCCCGGAATCGCTCCTCGCGTTCGCGCAGCAGGGTCGCCAGTTCGGCAACCGTGCGACGCACCCCGTCGGCGTCCGAACGTGTTGCCACGACACCGACATGCGGTAGCTCCGAGAGACCCGACAACGTGCCGCCACCGAGGTCGAGGCAGTAGAACTGAACCTGCTCCGGGGTGTGGGTCGCGGCCGCGGACATGATCATCGTGCGCAGCGACGTCGACTTACCGGACTGCGGGCCGCCGACCACGGCGACGTTGCCCGCGGCACCACTGACGTCGAGCACCAGCAGGTCGCGACGCTGATCGTAGGGCCGATCCACGACGCCGATCTGGAATGCCAGATTGCCGAGCTGATTGGTACCTTCGCGCCAATCAGCCGACGGGACAAGCATGTCCACGGTCGGCGACTCGTTGAGCGGCGGCAGCCAGACCTCGTGGGCGGCGCGGCCGTGACCCGCCAGGCGAGACACCACGACGTCGAGAAGCGTCGGTCCGACAGCCGATTTCGTCGGGATCGGCGCTTCGAGTTCCTCGAGAGAGGGCAAACCGGATGGCAACGCCGGTGTGGCGGTACCGGGTTCGTCGTCCCAGTCGATCGGCACGCGCCCGGCGGTGAACATCTTCATCCGGCTCTGGCGGCCCTCGGCGATGGTCTCCGGCATGGAATCCGGTGTGGTGTAGGCCCCCGACACGTAGCAGCCGTTGAACCGGATGAGGTCGGCCGAATCGCATTTGAGGTAGCCGGAACCCGGGATGCTGGGCAGGTGGTAGGCGTCCGGTACACCGAGAACTGTGCGGGATTCGTTGGCGGAAAACGTCTTCAGGCCGATGCGGTAGGACAGGTGACTGTCCAGGCCACGGAGCTTGCCCTCTTCGAGTCGCTGCGAGGCGAGCAGCAGATGCATGTGCAGCGAGCGGCCGAGTCGGCCGATCGCGACGAACAGTTCCGCGAAATCCGGCTTCTGGGAGAGGAGTTCGGAGAACTCGTCGACGACGATGAACAACGCAGGCAGCGGGTCCAGAGGTTGTCCGGCCGCACGGGCACGTTCGTAGTCGCCGACGTTCGCGAAATTGCCGGAGGCGCGCAGCAATTCCTGCCGGCGGTTCATCTCACCCGCCAGCGCGTCCTTCATGCGGTCGACCATCGACAGTTCTTCTTCGAGGTTGGTGATGACCGCGGCGACGTGCGGTGCCGAATCCAACCCGAGAAACGTTGCGCCACCCTTGAAGTCGACCAGCACCAGGTTCAACGCATCCGGCGAATGCGTGGTGATCATCGAAAGTACAAGTGTCCGAAGAAATTCCGATTTTCCTGAGCCCGTTGCGCCAATACACAATCCATGGGGACCCATGCCGTTCTCGGCAGCTTCCTTGATGTCGAGCTCGACCGGAGTGCCGTTCTGCGACACACCGATCGGCACCCGCAGACGCTCGCGCGGGGTACGCGGCCGCCACACCACGTTCGGGTCGATCAAGTTGGCATCCGGGATCTTGAGCAACGCCATCAACCCGGGATCGACCGGAGAACTGTCACTTTCGAGGCTGACGATCTGCGCGGCCGTCGCGATGCGGTAGCGCGACATGGCGCGCGCGAACACCTCGGCGTCGGCGACCGAGATGGTGTCGATGTCGGCGAAGGTTTCGGGACCGTTGGCGCCGATCGCGGCGATGGTGCCGTCGTCGACCACCAACCGCAGCCCACGCCGCGCGGCCAGTCCGTCAGGGGCCGCGGTCAGATCCAGCACGGTCACACCGTCCATGCCGGCGTCGCTGATCAGCCGTTCGTCGCCGTTGACGTACCCGTCGTCGACGATGACCACGTAGTGCAGCCGCCCGGGTGTGGGCGGCGCGGTGCGGGAGAAGCGGCCGCGGTCGAGCAGATCGGGGGCGATGGCCTCTTCGAGTTCGGCGACCGACCCGTAGAGCATGCGTTCGGCACCGACCGCGTCCCGCTTGCTGGGGTGATGCAGTTGGGGCAACCACTTGGTCCACGACCACGATTCGGCCTCGGCGTCGGCACACACGATGCCGATGCGGAGGTGGTCGGGGCCGTGGAAGGCGCAGAGTTCCATGACCATGGACCGCACGAGGGCGCGGGTCTCCTGGCGGCGGCCGTCGATGCTGATGGCCGGGAAGCCGCGCAGCGAGACGGCAGTGGGCAGTCGGTGCACCACGGAGTAGGTGCGCACGAAGCGGCGCAGCGCCACGGTCGACACCGGTTCGAGGTCTTCGAGCGGGCCGGTTTCCGGTGGCATCAGCCGGGAGGCGAGACGCTGGTTGCCGACGCCGACGCGGACGTTGCCGAAGTCGTGGTCACCGGGTCGTCGTTCCCACATGCGGCGACTGCCGACCACGCCCTGCAGCGCCTTGGGTTCGGGGTGGCTCCACTCGAGGGCCTGCCGTTGCGCGTCGCCGGTCGCGTTGACGTCGTCGCGCAGTTGTGCGAGGTAGCGGAAGTAGTCCTTGCGTTCCTCGTTGAGCTCGGCGGCCTTCTTGCCGCCCGAACGCCCGCCGCCCATGAACATGCCCAGTGTCGACATGATCATGATCATCGGGAACATGAGCATCATCGGGTTGGTCAGCATCGACCGCCCGCCGACGGTGAACATCATCGCGATCATGCCGACGATGGCCAGGATCATGATGATCGGCAGCATCTTCATCAGGATGCTGCCGGGAATCACCCGCGGCACGTCCGGCGGCGGCTGAACCGCGACCTCGCCGCCCGGTGTGCGCGGCGGCGAGATTCTCGGCCGTCGCACAAAGCCCGTGGTCGCCATGGCCCCCTCCATATGCGTCTACGCCTGCACAGGTACCGCAGGTTGCGAGTTGGATGCTAGCCAGATCTTGACTAGATTGCCTAAACGACCGGGGATATCCAGGAATGGCCCGAGGGCAGTGAACTGGGGGAATAGCTGACATGACGATCGAGGACCCGCTCGCCGATCTCGATCAAGAGGCGGGGGCCGGCGAACCGGATCTGACGCGTATCTCGGTGTTGGGGGGCAACACCCAGGTCGATGTCGCGTTACCGTCGTCGCTGCCGGTCGCAGCGCTGCTACCGGACCTGGTCGCCCTGATCGAATCGCGGAATCCGCCGCGTCGCAACGACGACCCGTCCCGCGACGACAAGCGCGAACACTGGACGCTGAGCAGGGTCGGGCAGGACCCGATCGACTCGCACCGCACACTCAACGAGGCCGGCATCCTCGACGGCGACCTCCTGATCCTCAAATCCGTGGTCTCCCGAGAGACGCCGGCACTGTTCGACGACGTCATCGACGCTGTCGGTCGATTGAACGAATCTCGTTTCACCATGTGGACAGCACGGTCCGCGCGGATCATGGCCTACGTCGTCGCGCTGGTGACCAGCGTGGCCGCGGCGATCGTCCTCTGCACGTCCCGACTGCACGTCGACAGTTGGCTGCCGGGACTCGTCAGTGCGCTGCTGGGGATCGGTTTCGTGGCCGCCGCGGTGATCGTGGTGCGCTACTACAAGGACACTGGCACCGCGACCGTTCTGTCGGCGTGTGCGCAACCGCTCGTGTTCGCCGGAGCTCTGCTGCTCACCCCGCACGCCTTCGGTGCGCCGCATCTGACGTTCGCCTGCGCCGCGTCGCTACTCATGGCCGTCATCGTCTACCGCGTCACCGCGGTCGGCCCGATGCTGCACAGCGCCGTATTGTTCGCCTCGCTCGGCGGTCTCATCGCCGCCGGCGTGGTCGTGATCTTCGGTACCAGCACGGTGTCGGTGGGTGCCGGACTCGCCGCCGTCGCGGTGCTGTGCGTGCTGCTCGCCCCGCGGTTCACCATCGGGATGGCGCGGCTACCGCTGCCGCCGGTACCCACCTCCGGCGGCCCCATCGACCCGATCGACGCGGAGGTACGCCCGACCATCGAGGGCATCGGCGCGATCGGCGCCATGGCCCTGCCGTCGGCTGCCGCGCTCGAACGCCGCGCCTACACCGCCAACCAATATCTGACCGGCACCGTGCTGGGGATTGCGGTCCTCGCCGGGGTCGGGGCGCTCCTCGCCGCCGACCCGCTGCACGGATTCGACTGGCGGACCACCCTGCTCGCGGTGATCGTGGCGGTCGTGCTGGCGTTACGGGGTCGCGCCCACACCGATGTGGCACAGACCGCCGTGCTGGTGGCCGCCGGCGCCATCGTCTTCACCCTGCTGATGGCCGGACTCGCCGTCGGCGGTGGGACGTCGTGGATCTACATCGCGTTCGGCCTCATCCTCGCCCTGGGCATCCTGGCGCTGCTGACCGGAGTGGTCGCGCCGCAGCAGGAGTTCTCCCCGGTGATGAAGCGCACCGGCGAGATCCTCGAGTACACCCTCGTCGGGGTCATAGCACCGCTGGCGTTCTGGGTGATGGGCGTCTACAGCGCGGTCCGCAACCTCTGATGCGCGCCCGGATGCGGCTGCTCCAGGCCGGGGCGCTCGCCGGCGTGTGCGCTGCGATGTGGACGTCGGCCGGACCGGCGGCAGCCGTCACACCGCCCACCGCCTCCCCGTCGAACCTGGTGTTGCAGGTGCCCTCCGGCCCGCCGCAGCCGACCGAGCAGAAGGCCATCTGCGGACGTCCGTTCGCCTCGAGTAGCGCCGACGTCCGGGATCCGTCGCCCGCCCAGCAGTTGATGGAGGTGCAGGCCGCCTGGCGCTACAGCACCGGCAAGGGCGTCAAGGTCGCCGTCATCGACACCGGCGTGGAACCGTCGAAGCGGTTCAAGAGGATCACCGGCGGCGGCGACTTCGTCAGCAGCGGCAACGGCACCGACGACTGCGACGGCCATGGCACGATGGTCGCCGGAATCATTGCCGCACAGCCCAGTTCGAGTGATGGATTCGCCGGGGTCGCACCCGACGCGGAGATCATTGCGATCCGGCAGACCTCGTTGAGCTACGGCACCAAGGACAACAACAACTCGAACAATCCCGGCGACATGGCGTCGAGCAGCGTCGGCAGCGTGCAGACCCTCGCGTACGCGGTGGTGGCGGCCGTGCAGAAGGGCGCCGATGTCATCAACATCTCCGAAGTCGCCTGCGCGCCGGCCGGAACCGACATGCACGACAAGGCGCTCGGTGCTGCCCTGCAGTACGCGTATCGCCGGAACGTGGTGGTGGTCGCGGCCGCCGGCAACCTCGTCGAGCCGTGCAAGCCGCAGAATACCGGCGTCAATCCGGCCAATCCTGCTGCCCGAGGCTGGGATTCGCTCAACACGATCGTCAGCCCGAGCTGGTACGAGCAGTACGTGCTGACTGTCGGCGGCGTGCAATCGGCCACCGGTAGCCCCTGGCCCCTGAGCGTGAACGGACCGTGGGTCTCGGTCGCTGCGCCCGCCACCGAGATCGTCAGCGTCGGACTGCGAGGACAAGCCGTCAACCGCCAGGAAGGCGAGAACGGTGCGACGACGCTCGACGGCACCAGCTTCGCCAGCCCCTACGTCGCCGGCCTCGCCGCGCTGATCAAGGCCCGCTTCCCGGGTATCAGCGCGGCCGACGTGATCCGTCGGATCACCGCCACCGCGCACGGTGCCGGTTCCGGACGCAACCAGGTCATCGGCTATGGCGTCGCGGATCCCGTTGCCGCACTGAGCGACACCGTTGTCACGACGAGCACCGATCCAGGCGCCACCCGCGCGGTCGCCGCACCCGGCAGCCACCCACCGGACAACACCGCGCGAAACGTCGCGCTCGTCGGCACCGGATTGTGCCTGCTGACCGCGCTCATCTGGTGGGCCGTGTCCATCCCTCGTCGCCGATTGCGGCGGTTGGGTGAGGACGACTACTGAGAGTTGGCATCAACGTCACCAGACACGCACGCTACGACGATAATCGTCGTGACGCTCCGCTGTGGTGATGCTGATGCGGCCTGAGCCCTGATGGCCACCCCGGCAACAGAAATCGTCCCGCACCCTCGGACGGAGGTTGCGGGACGATTTGCTATGCGCGGTCGCTGATCAGCGAGCAGCCGGAGCGATCTCCTGCGGCCAGGAGATGTTGACGCCCGGCAGCACCTGCTTGATCTGCGGTGCATTCTGCTTGGTGTACCGCTTCGCGTTTTCTTTCTGCGCAGAACCGTTGGCGCCCATGGCCTGATACGGCGCATTCGCCTGCTCCGCCGACCAGCCGGTCTGGGCGGTGCCGACCTGAACGTTCACGTCGCCGCGCTGATTGACCACGTAGTCGACGCGCGGTAGACCAGCCTGCGCGGCCTTCTCGGCCGGGAGGTGCAGCTCGAACTGGTTGGCCTTCGGATTCGGCAGCGGCTTCGCCTCGGGCGCCTTCGGGGTGCCCGGCTTGTCGCCCTGTTTCCACGGCTCGACGGGATGCGCACCCGGGTCGCCCGCACCAAGCGTGTAAGCGGTTACGCCGCCGATGGTTCCGCCGATGACGGCGCCCGTGGCAGCACCGGCAGCGCCGGCTGCGGCAGCGCCCGCAGCTGCACCGCCGACGAGGCCGATGCCTGCGCCTGCAGCGGCACCGAGACCAATGATGGGACCATAGACTTCCGGCCCGGCAAGTGCAGATGCTGAGAATGTGACTGCGTTGTAGATGCCGCCCGCGATTGCTCCAACGCCGGTCCCGACCACCGCACCTGGCACGACGCCGAGCAAAGCAGCCGACGAGCCCACTGCCGCACCGGTCGTACCACCAAGCGCCACACCAATAATCGTTGCTGCAGCGCGACGCGACGCCTCGTCCTTGGGCACACCCACGGCGATCAGGTTCTGGGCGATCTTGGCTTCGCCGTACGCCGCCCATTCGTTGATCGAGGTGACGTCACGCTTCGACATGCCCTTCGGGATGTCGGTGATGTAGTTTCCGACGCGGATCTTCTCCGGCGGCGGCGCGATCGGACGCACCGGCGCGGTCGGCTTCGGCGCGGTCAACGGAGCTTCGGGGATTGGCGTGTAGGTGGTCTCATAGCTCGGACCGCTGTTGCCGCTGTAGGTGCTCTGCTCGACGTACGGCTGGTACGGGGCTTCCTGCGGAGGCGAGGGCAGCGTGCCCGGCCCGGGGTTGTAGTTGTAAGCGGGTTCCACCGGAGCGGGCTCCGGGGTCGGCGTCGTGCCGCCCTGCTCCAGAACCGGGGGCGCCTCCGAATCGGGGCTGGTGCCACCCTGTTGTGGCGCAGTGTCATTCGGGTTCGTCCCGCCCTGCTCGGGTGCGGCTTGCGCGAGGCCCGCGCCGGCTCCCATCGCAATCGAAGCCACCAGTGCCGCCGAGGTTACCCCCGTCAGCAGCGGCTTCCGCCTGCTCGAATGAGACATGTTGAAACACTTCCTTTCTCTGAGCCCCCGACAGAAGGCCGTGTGGTCAAGTAGTCATCCGCATGACTGGATCAAAGGGCGAGGAGTTGCAAGACCGTGCGCTTCACACGATTCACACCTAGAGCCCGAGGTACCCCGAGTCAGGGAACCACTGTGATGATGTCCGCACCGACGCTCGGTGCCGGCGCCCGATTGGGTAGCTGAACCGCCAGCACTCCGAGGCTGATCGGCCCCGATCCTGTGGTGACTTCTCGCACAACCTTTTCGCCGGGCCGTGAGCCGAAAGTCACCGGAAAGTAACTGATCTTGTAGCCGATAGCGCCAATCACGCCGATCCGGGCCAAGAACCGGCAGTGCGGGTCCCGCATCCACCCGGGCCCGTTGCCCGCGAACCCAAACGAGGTCAGCGTGATTCGAACAACCCCACGCTTCCCTTTAGGCGCGACAACTCCAATGTTGAACGCTCCATGACAAGAAGCGTGGTCACCCACAGTGCCTAAGTTCTCGCTGTACAAAGTCACCCGCGGCAACTGCGGCTCGGCGCTGGCACTCCCCGCACCAAACCCAAACCACGCCATCGCGCCAACAAGCACGACCACAAAGAAAGTTCCGACCCTACGCATCATCGCCCCCCGATGAGTTATTAAAGCAAACAACCAATTAAGAATAGTGCATAAACTCACACTTCGCGAAATCGAGCAACTCGAGTGTGATCAGTTCCACCGCTTGCCGTCAGGGCACTACGGTGATGATGGACGTGCCATAACTCTGGAGCGCTGCAACGTTGTTGGACGAGACCGACCCGACGCCAATATGAGCTGGGCCAGAACCGGTATAGACGTCGCGAACAACGCGCTGTCCGGGACGAGGTCCAAACGAAACCGGAACGTAGAAGTACTTGCCAAGTCCACTCGAAGCGTTATAGCTGACCTGAACCTTGAACCGACAGTGCGGATCCCGCGCCCAGGCCGAACCTGATCCCGTGAACCCGAAGGAGGTCAGGGTCAGTCGCACCGTCCCACGTTTCCCTTTCGGCGCCACCAGCCCGATGTTGTATGCCCCGTGGCAGAAAGCGTGATCACCAAACGATCCCAGATTCTCGCTGTACAGCATCACCCGCGGCAATTGCGGCTCGGCGGCGGCACTGCCGGCGCCCATCCACGCCATGCTGCCAACAACGAATGCCCCAAAGAGCGCCCCGAACTTACGCATCATCGTCCCCCGATGAGATATGTGAACACCTACCGCGTTGAGGGTAGATCGCACCAGTGATGTCAGCGAAATCGTGACGGTGCGCGAGTCTCGCCGCACCGCCGATTTCTACCCGCCCGAACCCGACTGCGCCGAATCGCCCGACGCCACATCCTGCCCCTCAGCACTCATCGAATCCCGTTCCACCAACGCGTCATGCTGGGAAAGTCGCGGGCCGGGCGGCAACAATCCGACGATGGGCCACGGCGCAACCTGTGGCTTGTCACCCAGTCCGAGCGCCTTGCCGGCGGCGTCGTCGGCCACTTCGAAGCTGACACCTGCGTCATTCACGTAAATGAGAGACTCCCGCCGCGGCGAGTCCGGGTCGCTGCCGGTGGTCGCGACGTAGGCGCCGGTGCTCGGGGGGACATAGGCCGCGTCGAGCCCGGGGCCCGAGCCGTCGCTACTGGCCAGCGCGACAGGCTCTTTGCCCTCGTCGAGGGGGAGTCCGGTGCCGGCAAGAACCCGCAGTGTGGCGGTCGCATTGTCGGTGTTGGCGCGATCCCAGGCGAGGCATCCGACGGGCGCCTGCTCCTGGCCGACGATGGTCGGCGCGGTCGCCGGGAAGTCGTCGAGCGGCAGGTCATGGCTCTGTGTGGCGTTGGTGATGGCCGCCGGGGCAACGGTCTTGACCTGTCCACCGGCGGCAGTGTCGGAGTAGCGGATGACGTCGGCGGCCGCCTGTCCGATGCGCTGGATGCCGTCCTCGAGCACCACATACAGGGTCGGTGCCGAGTTGCCGACACCGGAGACCTGCACGACGGTGCCGACCGACCCGAGACCGGTCGTCGACGACTTGCCCCGATCCGGGATGTCGGGAGTGGCCAGTTCGTCGGCATCGGGAAATGCGTTCAGCATGCTCGCACTGACCGGTCGCGGCGAGACACCGTCGAGTCCGAAGGCTCGCTGCACGGCCGGGTCGTCGGTGTCGACGAGGTAGCGCTTGCCGTCAGTGAGCAAGTAGGTCTTGCCACCGCTCTGCACCAGCAACCCCTCCTTGGCCGACAGTGCGTGTGCGGCTCCAGAGTTCTCGGGTGCGCTGGCCAGCACGGTGGTGCTGACGCCGCCGCCCATCGAACCCGAGCCGGTGGGCACCAGGACGGTGTCGCAGACGGTCCAGTAAGAGTGGTCCGGATCGGCTGGGCCCGGAAGGGTTTGTGGCGCACCGGGAATGCCGACGAGCGGTCCGCGCTTGTAGCCGGCCAGCTTGGATTCCGACACCGACTTCGGCTTCTCCGGACTGCCGATGATCAGTCGCGCCGACGCGAGATTCAGTACCGGGTGCAGTGTGTCGTCGATCATCACGAACAGGCCGCCGGATTCTTTGCTGACGATGACCTTGCTGTCCCCAACCGAGCCGGCCGGCTTGATCAGTCCGTAGACGGCACAGGCACCGGTCACCAGAAGAGCAAGACCCAGTCCGACGGCCACCGCCCGGAAATGCGATCGCATCGGATCGTGCAGCATGCGGACATCGCGGCGCATGAGTGCGTGTTCGAGGCGACGGAGCAGGAAACGATACCCGTTGACCTGCTGTCGCGTCGTCAACTGTGCGGGCATGCACCCTCCCTGATTCCCCCGGTATCCGTCGTGCAGGGTACCGTACAAGGGCTTGGCGCTGGTAAACGAGCACGGGGGAGGCTGCGCGAGGTGTTCGATCAAACGACGTTTCGCGTCCACACGGCCGACTCGTTCTGGGCCAAACGCTGGTTGCCGACATCGGTGCTGTTGATCGCCGAGGCGATCGTCATGGTGGTGACGATCGTCGCCGCGATCGTCGGTCTGCCCTGGTGGATCGGGGTGATCGTGGGTGTCGTGCTGGCGATACCGGTGTTCCTGCGCCCCGGCGGTACCTCGGTCGCCCGCACGTTGTCCGACCGGTTGGGTTTTCTCGGACGACGCAGTCGCACACCCGATTTCTGGTACGAGGCACCCTTCGACGTGCCGCTCGCCGAGGGCGGCAGTTGCGGTATGCGTTGGGACGGTGACCGTGTCATCACCATGGTGCGCATCGAGTCCAATCCCCGTGCCCTGACCCGATTCGCGCCCGGCCGCATCATCACCGACGACGTGGTGCCGCTCGACCTGATCGCCGAATGCCTGCACCAGTTCGACATCCAACTCGAATCCGCCGACATCGTCAGCCACGGTTCCCGCGCCTACGGCGACGGCCCTATCGCCCGGATCTACGGCAGCATCCTCGGGCCGTTGCCCGCCACCGCATTTCGCACCGTGACCGTGGTCCTACGGATGAACCCGCTCGACAACGCAGACGCCGTCGAGCGTCGAGGCGGCGGCTCGACGGGTGTCCTCAAGACCGCGCTGGTGGCGACCCGACGGGTCGCGAACAAGCTGTCCGGCAAGGGACATGACGCGACCATCCTCACCGCCGCCGAGATCAACGCGGTGTTCTCCTCACTGCTCGAAGGAGCGTCGCCGGATTCGCTGACCGAGGCGTGGGATCACGTCCAACTCGGTGCCCTGTCCAACCAGTCGTTCCATCTCGACCAGGAGGCGCTCTCCGAACCGGGTCTGGGTGCGGCGTGGACGGTCCCGAGCTTGAGTACCGTTCTGGCACTCCATCTCGAGCCCGCCGACGACAACGAGGTGCGCCTGTCGGCGATCGCACGCTTCAGCTCGACGAGCCCCGAGCCGATGCCCGTGCCCGCCGGCTTCCATCCGTGTACCGGGCATCAGCGCGACGCCTTCGTCGCATGCCTACCGCTGGCCGACCCCTTCTCTGACCGCAGTTCGATGGAGTATCTGACGACGTTGGATTCGCTTGCTGCGCTGGATCTCCCCGCTGCCGGCTGTGGCCAACTCGTCGGCGCGGACCCGGAAGGTCGCGCGGTCGCGCTGTCCTTGGTGGGCTCAGCGGTCCGCACCGTGGAGGTCGCGGGCACGCTCAACCTGTGCCAGCAGGTGGTGCTGCGCGCGATTGCGCTCGGCGCGAGAGTCATGGTGAGCACCGATCGTCCGGCGCATTGGATGCCGATGGCGCACGCCGTCGGCGATCCGCGCACGCTTGCGGTGGCCGGTGCCGCCGCCGGCACGCAGGTAGCCGGCCAGCGGCAGGGTTACTCGGTACTCGTATTCGACGGTGTGCCACCGGAATCGATCAACGCGGAGGTCACCATCATCACGGTGACCGCCAGTGGCGTGGTCGCCGATCCGACCGCGGACGTCGCACTCATGCAAAGCGCCGACGCCGGGCCGTGGGTGACCGTGCGTAGCGGCGGTGTCACCGATCAGGTGATCATGGTCGCCACCGACGACGAAATGCGGTACATCGGGGCGTCACTCAACGCGCCGGACCGTCGACCTCGCCGTCGCACGCACGCTCGACACTGACCAATAGTCTCCACAAATGACTGTGCCCGCACCGTTTTTCGGTGCGGGCACAGTTGGTATGCGATCCTAGCCGGCATTGTGCACGGCGGCAGCGTTCTTCGCGTCGGTCTGAGCCATGTGCTGGCCACCCTCACGCACCGCGTTGGCGATCCGGTGCAGGATGTCCTGGGTGTCGCTCATCTCCGAGCGCCACGACGCCATCTTCGCGTCGTAGGCCTCCTGGGCGCCACCGGTGAAGGTGTTGCTCAGCTGCTTGACAGCCGAATCCAGGGTCTCGGTCTGGCTGATGAGGTTGCGGCCGTTCTGCTCCAGTGCGGAAGCCAGGCCCTCGATCGCGCCGAAGTTGTACAGCATCGAACTCATGATCGTTCCTTTCGTCTATGAAGTAGTGGTGATGTGCCGGATCAGAGGTTGAGTCCGCCGGCGTGAATACCCTTGAAGCTCTGCGCGATGCTCTCGTTCGCGGTATCCGAACCCTTGAACACGGTGCCGCCCAGCGTTTCCGCCAGGTCGTTGAGCTTCTGGTTGAGACGCGTCGCCTCGGCATCCCACTCGACCGAAGTGTTCTGGAAGGCGTCGAACGCGCCACCCTTCCACGACGAACGGGCGGTGTCGACCTCATTGCTGATGGTCTTCAGAGTGTTGCGCAACGAGTCGATGATCTCGTTGACGGTGTCTGTGTGCTTGAATCCAGCATCGAGATCGAGCTCGAAATTGTTGGACATGTGGTCACCTCATTCTCTCTTGTTGATGTCGGTCACCGGATCGGTGTCCGATGTTCCTCCCCCGCCCCACGGTCATGGCATCCACTGCCCACTCGGCAAGGTTTCCACCAGCAGGCCGATGGCCTGCTTGATGCGATGTCCCGAACCAGCGGACAGTGTCGTCCACATCTGACCGTCCGGTGACACGCTGGGACTGCCGACCACGCGACCGCGGACGGTCTCGTAGACAACGACAGCTCCAGACGACTGTTGGGTACGGCCCTCCCAGGATTCGACGGCCACGATCTCCGTGTAGCCGTGGCAATCGGCAAGGGCAGTACCAAGTTTCATTGCTTCGCGCTCGTCGGCACCGAGCGCGTACAGCGCATCGGTGTACCCGGCGGGAGTGGTCGCCTCATCGAGTCGACGCACGACGTCACCGGTGGGCGCACTGATGGATCCCACGTCGGCGGCAGTGGCGTCACCCAGACAGGCGATGATCCGTTGGGCTGCGGTCTGCACGCCGTCGACCGCCACCGTCTCGATGGTGATGGAGTCGCCGAATCGCAGGGCCAGCACGTGGTCGCGGCCACGGCGCGCCAACGCCACGCGGCGCACGCCGTCGGTGCCGAAAATCCGTGCTTGCAAACCACATTCGCTGCGGGTGAGAACCTGCAGTGCGAGGTGCAGTCCGTCGTCGACGCCTTCGGGCCCCAGGAGGCCGGCGCCGCGCAGTTCGTCCTCCGCGCGGCGCATTCCGTCCTGGTAGGCCTCGATGGTGTCGTAGGCCAGGGACATGTTCAGCACGCTGGGCCAGATCTGCACGTCGATCAGTTCACCCACCCGCCACAACGCGTCTGCGGACACCGTGACCCGGGTGTCAGACGTGGTGTCCCACATCATCATGGCCCACCTCCGTCGGGTGCACCGAGCACCGCGGGGGCGACCGTGTTGCCGAGGTTCAAAACCCCTTCGGGCAGTGTCGGTTTGGGCGTCTCGTACCGGTTGGCGATGTCGGACCAGGTGACGGCGGAGTCGTGCTGATCGGCCTGCACCCATCCGGCGGGCAGGTTCACCTCGGACGCCGTCGCACCGGTGGCCGCAGCGGTGACACCGTAGCTTTCTGCGTGGTGCACGTCCTCGTCGCGATTGCCCTGTGCCGCAGCCGCACTCATCGGCGCCATGGGCATCGCCGACCGAGTGGGCTCGGCTGACATGCCGGTACCGGACTGGGCGGCCGCCGGCGCGGGCGACACCTCGGCAGCCAGATCGACCGCGGTGTACTTGGTCTTCTCCCGCTGATAGGAGCCGGCTGCGACGCCACCGCGGATGCCACCGATGGCCGGTGCCGCAGCGAGGCCCGCATGAATTCCGGAAGGTACTGCAGCCTTGGCGTTTTCGGCCGCTTCGCGCGCCGCAGCCACCTCAGCGTTCAACGCGTCGGCCGCGACGATCTTGGGCGGATTGGGCTGCTGCCACGGCGCGGACACCTGCGTGGTGGCGCGCTCGTAGCTCTCCATGACGCGTGAGGCGCGTTGCTTCTGATCCTGATGCGCCCGTTCGGTATCCGCGGCCACCGCGTGCAGCGGTGAGCCGGCCGCCATATGCACGTGGGACAACGCATCCTGGATCGCCTCGGTCGCCGCGATCTCCACCGGATTGGGCATCGCGGTCAGTGCGACGGTGGTGGCCACCGCCTGCTCCTCCGCCTTGCCCGCGGTGAAAGCGGCATGACTCGCGGCGTCGGCGAACCACGGCACCATTTGGGTGAGTTTGGTGAAGGCATGGTTGTACGACGACGATTCCCAATGCAGGCCGAGGTCGGCCAGGATCTTTCCGTACTCCACTCCGATGTCGACGAGTTCGGCGCCGAGTTTGGCCCAGGCAGCACCGCTTTCGGCCAGATGCACCGGACCGAGCCCGTCGTGCAGGTCGTGCGCGAGCCGATCGGCCGGCCGCGCCTCCCAGATCACTCCGGTGAATCCAACGATCATGGCTTCATCCCCAACGATGTATCAGTAGAACGGTGTGTCGACGTAACCGGCCTCAGGAGAGGAAGGTCTGCATATTCGAGTCTTCGGCACGCCCAAAGCTGTTGGCCTGCAGGCGCAGTACGGCGGCGATCTTTCGCAGTTCGAGGGCGGAGTTGTCGCCGTCGGAGGCGAACTCGTCGGCGACCTTGTTGAAGCTCGATGCCGCGCGCACCGACACCTCGTCCGAGCCGGCCGCAGGCACCTTCAGACCCGGTACCTGCGCGGTCAGCGTCTTGTCCAGCCGATCCGCGAGTGCGTCGAGTTTGGCTGCCGCCGAGTGCAATTGCTGCGGATCGACGGAAAGTTGGTTGTCGCTCATTTCGGTGTCCCTCCCTGGTTGTGTACGTGGTGCAGTTTGTGAAGCGGTGCCGTCGGCCTAGAGCCGCAGATCGATATCCGGCGACTCGACCTCGGTCTCGTGTTCACCACCGAGAACCGCGGGCGCCGCCTTCGGCATGTCGCCGACCACCTCTGACCCGTGTTCGGCGGTGACGAGGAAGTCCGGTGAGCCGTGCCCGTCGTCGCTTCCGGCACCGCGTGCGGCGCCGGCCGCGCCCGCCGCACCGGCGCCCATCGGCATCATGCCGCCGTTGGACGAAGTTGTGGTGGAAGCGATCCCGGATGCGCGTGCGCCCGGTGTAGTCGGTGCCGCGGCTTCTCCCACCGCCGCAGTGCTGAGATTCGGCACGCCGGGGCGGGCGGACAGCGGTGTGGCGATCCCGCCGACACCACCAACTCCGCCGCCGCCACCGCCGGCCTTCTTCGCTCCGGCGCCGCCGGCTCCGCCACCGCCGCCCAGGGCGCCGCCACCGTGGGCAAGGGAGGCAGGCGTTGTACCCTTGCCGTCCTTCTTGTCTTTGGCCCCGGTGGTTTTCACCGCCGCGGAGGTGAGTTGCTTGGTCATGGAGCCCATTAACTGCGACCCTGTGCTGCTGAAGCTGGACAGCGGCTGTCCCACGCTCTCGAGCACGGTCGCGGCGATGCCGAACGGCGACGGGCTGTTCGGCGCGCCGGTGATGGGGATCTGGGTCCCGTTGGCGAGCTGCTGGGCCGTTTGCGGCGCGAGAGCCGATTTCGTGCCGGTGATGACCGCGATCGCACTGTTCAACGCCTTGATCGCGGCGGCGATGAGCAGGGGCGGACAAGTCGGTCCGGTTGCCAATGCGGCGGCGGCCTCGGCGGAGAACTCGGCGAGCACCGCATCCATCGAGGCTCGCCCGGTGGCAACGGTGCCCGCACCGTTGGTTGTGTTGACGGCGACATCGGACGACTTGGTGCTGACGGCTGCGGCGTCGGTGGCGGCCGAGGCCGACTTGCCGGCGTTGGCGGTGGCCGCGTTACCCTTCCAGACGGCGTCCGCTGCTTTGAGCGCACCGCTGGACAGCCCGATGGTGCTCTGCATCATTGTCGAGAGTCCGGTGAAGATCATGGTCGGATCAAAACCGCTGTCGCCCAGGTTGCCTGAGCCGATCGACTGGGACAGATCGGTCACCGGTTTGAAGAGATCGTCGATGTTGATAGCCGGAAACGGTGGCAGGCCGGGCATCGCCGGGACCGGCGGCGGCGCCACCGGCAATGGCGGCAGTCCGAGATCGGCGAGCACCTTGCTGACCGGCGTGTTCAGAATCGGCCCGAGCGGACTGTGATTGACCATCTCGATCAAGGACTGGTCGATGGGTGCCGGCACCAGTGAGTTGGTGCTCTCGAACGGCGTTTTGCCCGAGTGCGTCATGGGAAGATGCGACCCCGCCGTCAGAGGTTCAGCGCCGCGATGCCGTTGAGGGACTCCGCGTGGCTGGTATCCGTGGCGGTGTAGGCGGCCGCAGACCCGAAGGCGGCGGCGGCCTGGCCTGCATGCACCGCCGCAAGTTGGCCGGTTTCAAAGAGATTCGTGGTCATCGCGACGATGGTGGCGGCCACGTGCTCGGCCCCGAGGAGCCCGAAGGTCGGCGTCAGGATTCCGGCAATCGCCGCGACATCGACAAGTCCGGCGCTGGCGATCTCGGCCGCGATGGCGGCCTCGGCATCCCCGTACGCCGAAATCCCCAGTGGATCTGCTAGCACATCACTCACGACTGTCCCCCAATCCCCGTTTTGTCCGTCGCGTGGACCACCGTATCGCACCTTCGATAGTGCGTGCTTACCCTGTGGGTCGCGTGACCGACACGCGTCATCTGAACGATCGACAGACGCTGTGAATGCTCCCCGACATTGCTGTAGCGAATCCGTAGTTTACGCTATCGAGTGACGTGGGTCTACTCGGTCGACGCGCTACCTGCAGCCTCTGGGGGCGCAACGAGATCCGCGAACTCCGCGTTGAACTCTTCGATGATCTGCGCCCGCGAGGCAAATGCTTTCTGGCAGGCCACGTTTGCGGTGGCAACGACCAATTGTTCGAGCTGCTTGCCCGTCAGCATGGAGATGCGATCGGAGAACTCGAGGTCGATCAGCGCACCATTGCCGTCGACGACGGCGAGTACTTCACCGTCGGGCGAGCGTTCGCTGACCCGCACACTCGCCATGCGCTCACTCACGGAGTTGAGGCTGTCCAGCTGGCGTCGCGCCCGCGCCTCCAATTCGTCCATGGCCCAGCTCATACCGACCTCATCCAGCTCGACGTGTCGTAGCCGTCTTCCCATTCGGTGACGATCTCTTCGCGCGCCACGTCCTCGGGTTTGGGCAGGTTGAACAGTTCGATGACGTGCGCCGGATAGCCTTCTTCGACCATCTGTGCGCGCCGTTCGAGACCCGCCCGCTGCGCGGCCTGACGGCACAGCCGCAGCACATCCTTCGCGAGTGCCCGTGGATCCCGGCGCAATTGCGCGTTGTCGATGGTGAGCGCGGTGGGTAGGCCCTGTTCGGTGGTCACCACCCGCAACGCACCGTCCCTGCTGGCTGCGGTCGTCATCGTTCCCCCTGTTGTCGTGCTCCCGATGGTCGCATAACGCCTGCGGCGAATCCATTCCCGTGAATGACGATTCCGCTATGGGCAACCCTCGGCCCTATAGTGGGGGGTTGGACCTGGGGTGTCGATATGGGGGATGCGAGGACAATCGTGACGTTTGACAATAGCCGGATGCCTGCGGTGCCACCGTGGCTGGCCGGTGGCGGGGCAAACGTACCACCGCCACCGCCGCTCACCGACGACCGAGATTTCGATGACGACTACGCGGACGGCTCATCGTACGACGCGCCTTCTCAGCAGCCCTCGGTCGACACGCCGCGACCGCCGCTGCGGGTGGTGACCGACGAGCCGTCAGCGTCGGCCATGTCGCAGCCACCCATTTCGCAGCCACCCATGCCGCAGGCACCCGTGGCACCGCCCCAGGCACCTCTGGAACCGCAGTCACCCATGCCCCAGGCACCGATGGCTCCGCAGGGGCAACCCCCGGTGCCCCAGTTCCCGATGCCGCAACAACCGATGCCCCAGCCACCGATGCCGCAGCCGCCGATCCCCCAGGAACCCAGGCCGCAGCAGCCCCTGGCACCCCAGCCGATGCCGCGGTCGGCCCAGCCTGCGCCACCGGCAGCACCGGACCGGCACTTGCGCCCACCTGCCGGCCCTCCCGCCGGACGGCCGGACGGCCCACCACCGCAACAGCAGCAGTTCCACCCACCGCAGCAACACGCACCGGCACCGCACTACGCACCGCAGGGTTTCGGCGCACCGGGTTTCGGTGGCCCGGGCCATGCGGGACCGGGCTACGGAGCCGGGAACTCCGGTGACGGACTGGAATCCGCGGCGCTGCTCCGTAAAGCACGGCGTGCGCCCCGCTCCGGCTGGCGGCGCACCGTGCACCGGATCACCGGCGGCATGGTGAATCCCGGTGAATCGCAACAGACCGTCTACTACGACCATCTCGTCCGCCAGGTGAATGCGCCGGTACGCGGTGACTTCCGGATCGCGGTGCTGTCCCTCAAGGGCGGCGTCGGAAAGACCACCACCACAGTGGGCCTCGGCTCCACCTTCGCCAACCTGCGGGGCGATCGGGTCATCGCGGTCGACGCGAACCCCGACCTGGGCACGCTCTCGCAGCGGGTTCGATTGCAGACCGCGTCCACCGTCCGCGACGTGTTACTCGACGATTCGATCTTCCGCTACTCCGATATCCGACGGCACACCTCGCAGTCCAGCAGTCGCCTGGAAGTGCTTGCATCCGAGCGTGATCCGGCCACCGCCGAGACCTTCAACGAGCAGGACTACCGCAGTGTCATGCGCGTCCTGCAGCGGTACTACAACATCATCCTCACCGACTGCGGGACCGGGCTGTCGCATTCGGCGATGAACGGCGTCCTCGACCTCGCGCAGGCGCTGATCCTGGTGTCGACGCCTGCGCTCGACGGCGCGCGCAGCGCGAGCGCCACCCTGGACTGGCTCGAGGCCCACGGCTACGGACATCTCGTGTCGCGCGCGGTGGTGGTGCTCAGCGGACCCCGCAAGGATTCCACCAAGATCGACGTCGATCGTCTGGCGCAGCACTTCCTGGCACGCACCCGGGCCGTACAGATCATCCCGTACGATGACCACCTCGCCGAAGGCGCCGAAGTCGACCTGTCCCTGCTGGACAAGACGACCCGACGATCTTTCGTCGAACTGGCCGCCACGGTGGCCGAGGACTTCGCGGTTGCCGAATCCACGCCCGAACAGCACTACCAGTAGTAAGGCCAATGTAAATGGCAGATCTGATGCAGGCCCGCCGGGTGTTCGACGCGGGTGTGTTGGCCTGGGGCATTCCCGTCGATGGCCAAGAGACGCAACGTGATGAGCGATACGCGTCGCTCGCGTTCAAGCGGGCCACCGAGTATGCACCGATCATGGCCGACGCGTGGCTCGGGCGCCTCGCGACCGGCGATGCGTCGACCGAGGTGCTGTTCAACATCTTCAAGCACCGCGAGTCGCTGTTCGTCGAGCAGCGTCGTCTGGGTTTGACGCCGCGTACGCTGTTCGGTCGCGTGTCCACCGGTTTCCACATCGACTATCCGGTGTCGGACCCCGCCGAGGCCGCCGCTGCCTACGCCTTCGCGATGATCACCGAGGGTGACTACGACGAGGCCGAGCAAGCCCTCGATTCGGTTGACCCCGCGAGCAAGCCGCCGATCGTCGACTTCGCCCGCGGCCGCCTGCATTTCACCACCCAGCGGTGGCCGGACGTGCTGACCGCGCTTGCCGGCTCGGCGAATTGGACCGACGAGTACATGGCAGCGGCCGGTCACCTCATGGTCGGCACCGCTTGCGCCCAGCTGGGATTGTTCGGCGAAGCGGTCAAGCGACTCGAGGCCGCCGAGGCCGGCCCGATCGAGAACATCGCACCCATGGCGATGTTCACCCGCGGACTGTGTCTGCGCGACATGGGCAAGGAGCCCGAGGCGCGCGCCGTGTTCGAGACCGTCTACTCGCGCCGACCCGACTTCACCGACAACGGAAAGGCGTTGGCGGACCCCAAGTTCCGCATCGTCGTGACCTCCAAGGAGGAGATCGACAAGCGCACCGACCGCTGGGACCCGGACTCGGTGCCCGCCGAGCCGGATGCACCCAGCGAGGGTAAGCCCGATCTGCTCGCCGAGGCCCAGCGCGAACTGGACGAACAGATCGGTCTGGAATCGGTCAAGGCCCAGGTCGCGAAACTCGAGTCGGCGGCGTCGCTGGCGAAGGTGCGGGCCGAGCGCGGACTGGCCAGCGGCGCCCGCTCGCAGCACCTCGCATTCACCGGACCGCCCGGTACCGGCAAGACCACCATCGCTCGTATCGTGGCCAAGATCTATTGTGCGCTGGGCATTTTGAAGACTGACACGGTGGTCGAGGCCAGCCGCCGGGACTTCGTCGGCGAGCACCTGGGTTCGACCGCCATCAAGACCGGCGCCCTCGTCGACCGTGCGCTCGACGGCGTGCTGTTCATCGACGAGGCCTACACACTCATCCAGACCGGCTTGTCAGGCGGCGACGCGTTCGGCCGCGAAGCCGTCGACACGCTACTCGCCCGCATGGAGAACGATCGCGACCGTCTCGTCGTGATCATCGCCGGCTATGACGGCGAGATCGACCGATTCCTCGCATCCAATGACGGCCTCGCCTCCCGCTTCGCCCGCCGGATCCGATTCGATTCCTACGCCCCCGAAGAGCTCGCCCGGATCGGGAAACTCATGGCACACAAACGGGATTCGATCATCTCCGACGACGCCTTCGACGTACTCATCGCACGGGTGGCGCCGCTCTACGAGACGACCCGGATGGATCAGAGCGGCGAAGTGCGTCGCAGCATCGACCTCGCCGGTAACGGCCGGTTCATCCGCAACGTGCTCGAGGCAGCGGAGGAAGAACGCGAATATCGGTTGAGTACCGGCGATGTCGGCATCGACGAACTCGACGAGCAAGCACTCATGCGGATCGAGTCGGCCGACATCAACGCCGCACTCGACACCGTGCTGGGGATGTTGCAGCGGGGCTGAGGATCACGCCCCGGCCAACGGCACCGTGACCACCTGGATCCCGCTGATGCCGTTGTCCGCCAACAGCTTCGATGCTGCTCCCGCGGACCGCTGCTCGGCGAACACCCAGCGTACCGGCTGACCCTCGCCGGCCGCGGCGGCCTTCTTCGCCTGATCCAGCAGCTGAGCGGTGCCCGGCCACGCCGGGTCGAAGACACCGCCCGCGGACACGTGGGAGTCGTAGCCGGGTGCCGCGGTCATCAGCAAGGTGCCGTCGGTTTCCCGGCCGTCGAACGGGACGTCACCCACCAGATAGGCGAAACCCGAAGGGTTGCCGGTGATCTGCTGATTGAATCGGCGAGCGTTGGGGTCCAGCTTGTAGCCGACAGGGAACCAGTGGCCCGGCTGCTTGGTCGCGACGTCACGCCCCCGCTCCGCGGATTGCACGATCACCGTGACGTCCTTCTCTGCGGTCGCCGAGATGGTGAAGTTGCTGTCGGCATGGTAGTTGATGGTGCGAGTGCGCGGGTCGGCGAAGGTGAACACGCACTGCGACATCCCGGTGCCGTTCATCTTCATCGTCGTTGTGCGGGTGCAGGTTCCGGCCGGAGCGCCGTTCACCGTCAGCGACGACGTCTGCACGATGGTCACCGTGCCGCGGTCGGCGCCGGGCATCGAGTTGCTGAAGTTGTAGACCAGCAGACAGTAGGTGTTGGTGCAATTGTCCAGGTTGCCGACAGGTTTGGGGACGTTCACCTCGGGTGCGGCCACCTTGGACAGCGGATCCTTGAGTCCCTGCACGGTGGCGTAGAACTCGGTGACGCCGTCGTTGCTGAGCAGGGTCACCTTCAGTTTGCTGGTGGTCGGCCGATCCGCAGGCGCGGTACGGACCGGTCCGGCGATGCCGTAGATCGTGCCATCGGGGTTGAGCCGCACCGGATTCTGTCCGGCCACAATGGTCTGGCCATCGTCCTGCATCGGACCGATTCGGATATCCGCCGGGTCGCCGGTGGGGGTACCACGCCGGTCCGGTGTCTGGTCGCCTGCCGCGACAGGCGTGGTCGGGGCATCCGGTTGGATGCGATCGTCCTGATCCTGCGAGGTGAGGGCGAACGACGACGGTCGCAGCAAGGTGCCGAGGTCGACGCCGAAGAAGCCCGGGGGCACCATCGCCCAATTGCCCGCGGCCCCGGTCGAATCGCGGCGGATGTTGTCGGGTCCGTCGGAGTTCCACGCCTCCCAGAACCCGGCACCGGCCTTCACGTAGGTGGTGCCGTCGAGCTCGAGCACCTCGGCGGGCTGCTGGTTGACGGCAATCTTGCCGGACACGTCACCCGCCGCGGTGACCGTCAGATCCTGCACCGCGAGGGTGCGGCCGTCCACGGCCATCTCGCCGGAGTACTGGGCGGCCGGTGCATCGGCCATCGGCAGCGTCGCGTCATTCAGCTGGTGCTGCGCGCGGGTGGGTGCCGAGGCCACCGCCTGCCCCGATGTGGACAGCGGAATCACGCCGCTGAGCGCCAGAATCAGTGCGAGCACCAGGCAGACTGCACCCCCGATCGCCACGATCAGCGGTTTGCGCATGGTCGGCTCCCCCTCGTTGTCGTCCATTCGATCGCATGATTCTCGATCGGACACCAGAATTGATAACCTACATGCGTTGTTTGTGTCGCCGGGCGGCGATGTAGGGGGACAAGTGGCTGAACTGAATGTGGAACTCGACGATGTCCACAGTTTCGGGGTCCGGACCGAGGACCGTGGCACAACCGTATCCGTCGAGGGGAAACGTGGCGAGTTCGACACCGCCGTGATGACCTCGGTGTTCGGTCTGATCGGGGCCGACTTCATGGCCGTCGCCTCGCTGGTCACCAACACGCACAATCGTCAGATCGGCGACCTCGGCAAGCGCTATTCGGAGATCGGGCGGGCCGTGATGAGTGCCGCGAACAGCTACTCCGACACCGACAGTCAGAACGCGAAGCAGTTGGGCGGGGTCGGTTCGGCCGCCAAGTCGCTGGCCGGCGCGAGTGCCAACCTCGGCAAGGGCCTCGACCCGACGAGCAACAGCCTCACCCGTGAGCAGGTCGCGCGCATCATCATCGACCGCGGCCACAAGATGGGCATGTCCGACGACGAGATCAAGTCGGCCATCGCCACCGGCATCGTCGAATCGAATCTGCAGAACATCACCTATGGCGATCGCGACAGCGTGGGTGTCTTCCAGCAGCGCGACTTCGCCCCGTGGACGGTCAACGGCCGCAACCGGACGAACGTCGACGACGCCGCGACGTCGTACTACGAGCAGCTGAAGGGCACGTCGGGGTCGCCCGGCGATCGCGCGCAAGCCGTGCAGCGCAGTGCGTTTCCTGATCGGTACGCCGAGCGCATGGGCGAGGCCAGTCAGCTGTTCAGCAGCCTGAATACCTCTGGGCCCGTAGCCGCCACCGCACAGACCACCGCACCCGCCGACGGAACCCAGGTGAAGGCGTAATGATCCCGGTCGCTCTGTTGCTCGCTCCGCTGCATGCCCTCTTGCAGGCGTTCGGCACCGGTTCGATGCCGTTCCACGGGCCCTCCACCCAGCTCCGGGACGCCAGCGATGTGCTCGACGGTGTGCGCGCCCAATCCGCACGATCGACCCTGGAACTCGACCAGCATTGGAACAGTCCCGCCGCGGCGCAGGTCGTGTCGACCATGAGCACGGCCCACACCGACACCGGTCACGTGTCCGACCGGGGCAACCACATCGCTGCGGTCACCGACACCGCATCCGAACTCATCAGCGGCGGATACACCGATCTCGGCGGGGTCATCGACTCCTTCGTCGAATCGGTGAATGCGTCCCCGATGGTGTTGACCCCGGCGGGTTTTCCGGCGCTGATCCAACTGGCCGAGAACCATCTGCAGCGGGCCGACACGATCATCAAGCGCGTCCGCCACGACCTCGCAGGCGAGACCCGCAAGCTGCAGAAGGTCGCCGACGAGCAGGCCGCCGAACAGCGGCAGTTCACCAAGCGCCACAAGGAGGCAACCGGCCTCGCCCGCTCGGTGGCGTCCTCGTCGAAGGGCAGCGAAGCCGGGAAAGGTATTGCTGCTCAATCCATCACGTCGAAGAACTTGCCCGGCGGCGGCGTCCAGCTGACGTTGCCCAACGGCAAGGTGGTCACGGCGCCCAACGAGAAGGCGGCGAACGCGGTGCGCGCGGCGTTGACCCAGCGAGGTGTGCCCTACGTGTGGGGTGGCACCACCCCCGGCAAGGGGCTCGACTGTAGTGGCCTCACCCAGTACTCGTATCGGCAAGCGGGCGTGGAGATTCCGCGCACCGCCGAAAACCAGGCGGTCGGCGAACGCGTTCCCGACGGGCAGGCGCAGGCCGGCGACCTGGTGGTCTGGAGCGGTCATGTCGCCATGGCGCTCGGCGACGGCACACTGATCGAAGCCGGTGACCCGGTGGACATTTCGCCGATGCGCACGGACAACATCGGCATGCAGTACATGGGCGTGTACCGGCCGACCGCGGGCGGAACCGCTAACGCAGCGTGACCTGACGGCCGCGGATGCCGTCGCGGGAACGCCGTTCGGCGCCGGTGAGTTCACCGGTCTGGCTCAGCGCCTGCGCCAGCCACTCGTCGAACTGATCCACCCCGGGGTACCACTCCTCGTGGTGGAGTTCGTTGTCGAGGTCGAAGACCGGCACCAGCAGACCGTGTGTGCGGAACGATCCGGCGAACCGGGACCCCTCGCCGAGCGTGAGCTGTCCGGCCGCATGCAACCGGGCGAGCGCGGTCATCAGGTCGTCCTCGGCTTCGGGGCGCACCCACCGCAGATGGGCGCGTTCACCGGCGTCCACCCACCACGGGGCACCCAGACCGCTCTTCGGGGTCAGTCGCGCGGTCGGCATGATCGAATCGTTGGCGCGCTGCAGCATTGCGGCGACCTCCGCCGGGACGTCGGTGCCCTCGGCGAACCACCAGGCGAAGTCGTCGTAGACGGTGATGTCGAGGGTGCTGTCGGGCGCGATGAGGTCGGTCAGCGTCTGCTCGGTGCCCGCGGGACGATAGTCGGCACCGGCATTCGCGTGTGCGGCCCAATCGATCGCGTCCGCGAGCGAGCCGGGCAGATCGGTCGGCTCGGGATCGGTCTGCAACCCGACCATCCCCTCGGCACCGATCCGGGGGTTCTCCCGCACCAGGGCGGGGACCGCGCCGGGCAGGATCGTCGCGACGACGACGTCATTGCGCACCCCGGCGGGGCGTGCGGGCGGGGTGGCCGGCACCTCGTCGGACGGCACGTTGGCAGTCAGGACGGGAGCGGGGGCACCCGGTTCGACGAGATCGAGGACCGCGGTGGCCGACGCGACGAAGGAGCGCAGGGCGACGAGGTCACATTCGGCGGCCAGGCCGGCAAACGGCCGCGGCGGGGGAGCCATCGCCGCCGCCTGCCGCTCCTTGCGGGCGGCCACCCGCTCGGCACGATTACCTCCGGGGCGCGGTCCGCTGCCGCGCTTGCTCTTCTTCGCCATGGCCCCCACCCTCTCATGTCAGTCGACGGTGACGAGCCACTCCCGTACCTGCGCGGGTTTGTTGGTGGCCAGCCAGCGCACGCCGATGTCCGCGCAGAACTGGACGTCGACGCGCTCGTCGACGGTCCAGCAGTAGGTCACCCGCCCGGCCGCGGCCGCCCGGTCAACCAGCGCCGGATACTGCCGCAGGGTGTCGACCGACGGCCCGATTCCGGTGGCGCCCACCGCAGTTGCGGCGCTGCCGCCGAACAATCGGGCGGTGTCGCCGAGCAGGATCGTCGGCAGCATCGGGGCGTGCCGTCGGATGCGCCACACCCCCGCCGAGGAGAACGAGATGACCACGGCGCGACTGTGATCGGCCGACGGCGGGGTGCCCACCCCGAACTCGTGCAGCGTCTCGAGCAGCTTCTGTTCGACGAGGCTGCCGTACCGGACCGGGTGCTTGGTCTCGATGAACAGCCGCACCGGGCGACGCCAATCCAGGGTCAGCGTCAGCAGTTCCCGCAAGGTGAGGACCGATGCGGTCTCGCCGGAGCCGTGCCAGCTGCCGAAGTCGAGTTCGCGGAGTTGGGCCAGCGACATCTCGCTGACTGCGCCGGTCCCGTCGGATGTGCGGTCCACGGTGCGGTCGTGGATGCAGACGAGTTGGTGATCGCTGGTGAGTCGGACATCGCACTCGAGACCATCGGCGCCCTGGGTCAGCGCGAGTTCGTAGGCGGCCAGGGTGTGTTCGGCACGATCGGCGGACGCGCCCCGATGCGCAACCACAGCGGGTTTCCCCGACCGCGAGATCTGTTCGACACCGCCGGTCATGCGACCATCACCCATCGCTGATCGGGCACCGAATCCGGTTGGGCAGCACCGAAGATGGTGGTGATCCGGCCGGCCATCCACCAGGCGAACACCGCCGACACGGCCGAGCTGACGACGACGGCCAGCAGCGCGTTGGCACCGGTCTGGATGGAGTCGGAGAGATAGGCGACGAGTCGGGTGACCAGTGCAACGATCGCGACCACGTTGACGATCGCCCACGCCACCCAGAGTTTCGTGAGTCGCTGACGGGTCAGCGGGGCATCGAGGTCGTCGCGCTGTTCGGCCGCCTCGTGCAGCAGGAGCCCGGCACCGACCACGTTGACCAACGGAATCCCGGCCAGCAGCGCGACCAGCCAACGCCGTCGGGGATCGCGCAGGTGATGCCGTCGGTAGGCGTCGGCCCGCAGATCGATGATCCAGCGCACGAAGACCACGGTGGCGTAGGCGAAGACGATGAGGGCCAACAGCCCGGCGAACAGCACCAGGTACGCGGTCACCTGGTCGGTCCAGCCCGGTACGGGTGTCGACTTGTTGACGACCAGCAGCAGGTAGCGAGCGAGATGCACGGCCGCGGCCACCGACAACACCACGGCCAGCAGTCGCAGCGCCCGCACCAGAGTGTCGGTGAGCACCTCAGTGCGGTCGCGCTCGACGGCCGGTGCAGCGGGGACGTCGCGCAGTCCCCAGTGCGGCAGGTAGACGTACCGCGGGATCAGTCGTGGTCCGCTCGGCACGGCCGGGCGGCGGGGCGGGATGGACTCCGGTGGACGGCGGGCGACCCAACGGACATGCCGGCTGCGGTAGACCCGATCGCTGCGCGGGCCGCGGGGGGCGGGTTGCTGGGCGCGGGGTCGCGGCGGGGGTGCCGGGTGCTGGGCACGGGGTGCCGGGCGCTGGGCGCCGACGACGTCGAGGGGGCCGCCGCAGCGCGGACAACGCTCACGGCCGGGACGATGCGGCGCCTGGATGCGGCACCGGGGACACAGGTCGATCATTGTGGGCCGGGGGTTCCGGTCTCGACCGGTTTGCCGTTCTCGACCCAGGCGAGCATGCCGCCGCGGACACAGTCGCCGTGATAGCCGACCTGATCGAGGTATTGCAGTACGCGCATCGACCGGCCGCTGGAGTGGCAGACCACCAGGAGTTCGGCGTCGAGGTCGATCTCGTCGAGGCGGGCAGGCACGTCGCCGAGGGGGATGTGCAACGCGCCCCGGACATGTCCTGCCGCCCACTCGTCGTCCTCTCGGACATCGAGCAGAACGCGGCCGACTTCTTCGCTGAAATCGTCCGGAAGTTCCGTCACCGGTACTTGTCGGATGTCGTCCATGCTCACCGAACCATGGTGGCACAGCCTGTGCACAAATCTCTCGACTGGACCCACACGACGACTTGTGCAGATCTCGCAAGCCACCACTATGACGACCTACATATAACTATCCACATGCTGGTTTGCGAAACGGGCACCCGGTATGCCTGCCGCACTGTCAACCTGTGGATGAGACTGTGGAAACTGTGGAAAACCGCGGGTCAAACCGTGACTTGGCTGTGACCCGAACCACATCGAGACGGCCTGCTCTGTGATCGGTGTCACGAATCCGGCTGTCCTCCGGGCAGATGATTCACCATCGTGTAAACCACGTCACAGTTCAAATCTGCTACAGAACAGCGAACTGCCTGTGGATAACTTGGGGAGAACCACGCAGGGCGTCAGCGCAGCTGGGTGCGCACCCGCTCATCGGCAAGCCATGCCTCGGCGGCTGACAACGCCCCGGAGACCACCCCTGCCGACAATCCGGGCACGGTGACCTGCGCACCGGTCAGCCGCGCGAGGATCGGTTTGGGTGCTTCGATCATGGCGATCTCCGCATCCGGGTAGCGCTCGGAGATGACCGACCGCATAACCCCGATGGCGTCGACGAGTCCGACCTCGACGGCCCGCTCCCCCACCCAGATGTCCCCGCTGAACAGTTCGGTGTCGGGGCCGGTGAGCTTGCGCCCGCGACGCTGCCGGACCCAGGCGATGAAGGCCTCGTGCAATTGCGCCTGCAGGGCCTTGAGCCACTCGACGTCCTCGGGGCGCTCCGGCGAGAAGGTGTCGAGCCGGGCCTTGTTGGCGCCGCTCGTGTAGAGCCGACGCTCCACCCCGAAGCGGGTCAGGACGTCGGCGAGGCCGAACCCCGACGACACGACGCCGATGGAGCCGACCATCGAGGTGTGCGCCGCGAAGATCTCGTCGGCGGCACAGGCGATCCAATAGCCGCCCGAGGCTGCGACATCCTCGCAGAACGCGAGAACCGGGACACCCTTCTCGGCCGAGAGTTGCCGGATTCGCTCGGCGATGTACTCCGACTGCGCCGGTGAGCCACCCGGCGAGTTGATGACGATGACGACCGCTTTGACGTGCTCGGTGTCGAAAGCGCGCTTGAGGATGGGTTCGACGGTGTCGGTGGTGAGCCCGGGGCGCCCCATGCCGGCCATACCGATGGCTCCGTCGAGTCGCACCACCGCCACCCGATCGGCGCGCTTGGCCGCCATCCGTTTGGTCAACCGTGTCCACGGTCTTGCGCTCATGTTCGCGAGTGTAGTGGCGGAATGGGATCCACGTCCTGGTGGTGTGTCTCGGAAATAGGTGGCCACGTATTTCCGAGACGCACCACTAGACTCGTCGGCGTGCACATCCGTTGGCTCACCGCATTCCTCGATTTCCCGGCGGAGCAGTTCGGACCCGAGGTCACCTTCTGGCGAGCCATCGCCGGCAGTACGGTGTCGCCGCCCCGTGGCGCGCACCGCGAGTTCGCGTCGCTCGAACCGTTCAACGGCGACCCCCATCTGCGTGTGCAGCGGATCGACGACGGACCCGGCGGTGTGCACCTGGATCTGTCCGTCGACGATCCGCGGGCCGCGGCCACCGAGGCGATCGCTCTGGGTGCCAATGCCATTCGCGACGCCACCGACGGGCATCTGACGCTGGAGTCGCCGGCGGGCCTCGAGTTCTGCATCGTCGAATGGCACGGGGAGTCGGAGCGGTCCCGGCCGATCCGGTGGCCGGGCGACACGATCAGCCTCATCGATCAGGTCTGCATCGATGTGCCACCGGCACTCTTCGACCGCGAACTCGTGTTCTGGGCGCGACTCTTCGGTCAACCGACCGAGCCAACGTCACGTCCGGAATTGACGGCACTGCATCGCGATCCGCGATTCGCGCTGGGAATCCTGTTGCAACGCAACGGACCCGACTCCATCCAGACGCGCGCCACCGCCCACCTCGATGTCGCCGCGACCGCCATCGAGGACGAGGTGGCACGTCACGAGGGATGGGGCGCGCGGGTCGTCGAGCATCGGCCGAACTGGACCGTGATGGCCGACCCGATCGGCCGGCACTACTGCATCACCGGCCGCAATCCGCGCACCGGGCGCTAGCTGTAAGCCAGGCTAGGAACCGTCGCAAAAGTCCTGCAGCCGTTGCACTTCCTCATCCAGCGCGGCGCGTTCGCGGCGGCGGGGTTCGACATCGAGGCGCACGGAGACCCGCCGTGCGTCGTCGAATCCCCAGGTGCCCGCGAGTAATCCGTCGACGAGGACGAAACCCGGGGAGATCCCATTGGTGGTCTGTAGCGACCGGTAGAGGTCCTCATCGGCGATACGACGACGATCGGCTTGGGCGACAAGGATGTTGTCATAGGGCGCGATCAACCGCGGCGGCGCCTCGGTGTCCTCGTCGATGATATCGAGGCCCTCGAGGTCGTAGAGTACGGCGCCGTCGGGCCCGGCGAGCGTGACCAGTTCCCAGTCGGACTCCATGGCCTCGATCAACGGACGCATCCGGGTGAGTCCGCACCACGTCTGGATACTCTTGACCGTGGCCGGGCCGAAGCCCCGAAGGTACAGGCGGATCAGATCTTTACGCGCCTCGTCGCCGGTGACCGCCGGGCTGCCGTCGCCGATCCAGGCGTCGAGCAGCGTGTAGGTGGGCGCGCCGCGACCCGCCCAGAGTCCCCGGGGCGGCACCTGTACCAGCGGTAGGCCGCAGCGGGCGATCGTGACCAAGGTCGCGGTGTCCTCGCCCGGGTACGCACGGGCGAGGCGCTGCCCGAGGTCTGACGCGGAAACCGGTGTGTCGGTGAGGAGTTCGGCTGCAGTCCGGAGGATGTCGTCGACTCTCGCCCGGACGAGCCGGCGACTGTGGGTGACGAGCGCCGCATCGAGAACGGGTTGGGCGGCCGGCCGCATCCAGCGGGCGTCCTCGCCGTCGACCAGGAACACCGTCCCCCGCAACAGCGCGATCCGCACCACTTCCCGTTCGGTGAGCAGCGCGTCGAGTTCAGCCGGGCGGAATTCGGTTATGCGCGACCATAATCCGTAGAACGGCGCCTTCGGGTCCTGGGCCTGCAATCCGACACAGCGGTCGAGCACCTCGATCGCGTCCTCGTCGACGCGACGCAGCAGGTGCTGCCGATGCAACAGCGTCCGATTCCACTGCCGCAGCGTGATCTGGTCGGCCACCCTCAGGCAGCGGGGTAGTGGAGTCCGGTGGCCGCGTGGCAGCGATAGCCGTGCGGGTTCTTCGCGAGGTACTGCTGGTGGTAGTCCTCGGCGTAATAGAACGTGCCGTCCCCGGCCTCGGCGAGCGGCTTGATCTCGGTGGCGATCGGACCGAGCCCGGCGTCGGAGAGGACCTTGCCGAACTTCTCCGCGGTGCCGCGGGCGAGTTCGGCGTCGGCCTCGGTGAATGTATAGATCGCCGAGCGGTATTGGGTGCCGACGTCGTTGCCCTGTTGCATCTCCTGGGTGGGATCATGGGTCTCCCAGAAGATCTTGAGGATGCCCTCGAGGTCGATGACCGCCGGATCGAATACCACCAGCACCGACTCGGTGTGACCGGTCCGGGCGGTGCACACCTCCTCATACGACGGATTCGGGGTGTGGCCACCGGCGTAGCCGACGGCGGTGGTGTAGACGCCGGGCACCTGCCAGAAGATCTCCTCGACGCCCCAGAAGCAGCCACCCGCGAGTACGACCCGCGCCAAGCCGTCGCCGAAGTCGCCGACACCGGTGCCGTCCGCGTCGCCCTCACCCCGCATCGGATGCTCGAGCAGCAGGTGTTGGGCCGCCAGCGGCACCCGCTGGGATCGGCCGGGCAGCGCCTTGTCGGGCGAGATCATCGTGCGCTTGCCGGACTGGGCGGAAAGTAGCTGGTCAAGCCAAGACATGAGTCGATCCTACGCGGGCAAGGTACTCGCCACCTTGAGTCACGCCGCACGGTCTGCCTATGATTGCCCACACGTTGGACGGTGTGACGGCGCTCACTCGGTGTGTCTTCGGGCGAGAGCGGTCGGAAGGGATTGCATGGCTACGCGCGCGAGTTCCGATCTCCACCGGGCCCTGGGGTCACGGTCGAGTACCCCGCGTGCCACCTACAACGTTCGGTCGGCCTGCCTGGGCACCGGCGCCAGCATCGTCGCGCTGCTCGCATTATTCGTTGTCCTCGCGCTGATCTGACGTTCCCGGCGGCTCCCCCGTGGTTGCAATCGACATGCCGCTGCGTAAGGTCGAGTGAGTACGCGCCCAGTACCCGCCAGCACCTCAGAGAGGAATACCGTGGCTGAATACACCTTGCCGGATCTCCCTTACGACTATGGAGCCCTCGAGCCCCACATCTCCGGCAGGATCATGGAGCTCCACCACGACAAGCACCACGCGACCTATGTGAAGGGCGCCAACGACACCCTCGAGAAGCTCGCTGCGGCGCGCGACGACGAGAGCATCGCGGGCAAGGTCTACGGCTTGTCGGCGACCCTGTCGTTCCACCTGGGTGGCCACACCAACCACTCGATCTTCTGGAAGAACCTGTCGCCCAACGGCGGTGGCGAGCCAGAGGGTGACCTCGCATCGGCGATCACCGCGCAGTTCGGTGGCTTCGACAAGTTCAAGGCGCACTTCACCGCCGCAGCCACCACCCTGCAGGGTTCGGGCTGGGCGATCCTGGGTTACGACACCATCGGTGGCAACCTCGTGATCCTGCAGCTGACCGACCAGAGCGGCAACATTCCCGCCGCCATCATCCCGGTCGTCATGCTCGACATGTGGGAGCACGCCTTCTACCTCGACTACCAGAACGTCAAGCCGGACTACGTCAAGGCTTGGTGGAACGTGGTGAACTGGGCCGACGCCGGTGAGCGGTACGCCCGTGCCACCAGCCAGGGCGCCGGACTCATCGTCTCCGCCTGATCTGATCGACTTACCGCGACGGCGGCCACCCTTCCGGGTGGCCACCCTCCCCCCCCCCTGACCTCATCACCTCCCCGCCCCGCCGCCCCCCCTTCGGGGTGCCCTCCGTTTCGGTTATCTACCCGCTGTTACAGCAGGATCGTCGCGACGATCGCGCCGACGCAGGCGAGCACCACCACGGTGATCACCACCGCGTCCACCCGGCCCGGTCGCGACGGATAGGCCGTCAGCCGGCCGGTGCCGCCGCGCGCGGTGATCGCCTCCGACATCTCCGCGCTGCGTCGCAACGCGCTGGACATGGCGGCGGTGATCATGTCGACGACCCCCATCTCCGCGGCCGGGTGCCCGGACCGCGCCGGAGCGCTGGGCCGCAGCCGGTGCGCGGCCCGCAGCAGCCGCAGTTCGTCGATCAACAGCGGCAAACCCCGTAGGCACAACGCGATGGCCACCGCCCACTCGTCGACCGGCAGCCGGAGCCACCGCAGTGGTCGCATCAGCGTGGCGATCGCCGGCGCGACCTCGGCCATCGCGGTGGTCCAGATGACCAGAATCGAACTCGCGAGCAGCACCAGACCCAGCGTCGTCGCCCGGAGATACACCACCAGCGCTTCGGGCCCGAAGAACAGGTTCAGTGCGCCGCCGGCGATGATCAGGCCCCAGAACCACCAGGGCGGTCGGGGTATCGCCCCGAGCGGGATGCCGGCGACCAGCGCGGTGATCACCACCACCGCCGCCACCACGCCGAGCGCAGGCCAAGACGGCAGGACCCAGGTCATCACGCTGAGCAGCAGCACGACCAGCAGTTTGGTGCCCGCCCACAGTCGATGGACGAACGAGTCGCCGGGCACCTGCCGCAGCGGAACGCTCTGCATGGTCATTCGGCCACCTCCCGGGCGGTGTCGGTGCGTGCGGTGTCGACCTGTGCCGTGTCGTGGGGCGCGAGCTCGGTCAGTGTGCCGTCGGCGAGTCCGACCCGGCGATTGATGACGCTGTCCAGATCGGCGAGGTCGTGGGAGATGATCACGATGGTCAGGCCGTCGGCGCGCAGCCGCTCGAGCAGTGCGACGATCTCGACCCGCGCATAGGGGTCGACACCGGCCAGGGGTTCGTCGAGCACCACCACCTGGGGACGGCGTGCGATCAGCCCGGCCAGGACGACGCGGCGCATCTGCCCGCCGGAGAGCGAATCAATCTGTCGGGCAGCCATCTCGCGGGGCAGACCGACCAGTTCGAGCACCCGCGCGACCTCGGCGGAACCGACCGCCAGGCCACCGGCGGCCATGATCTCGTCGCCGACGATCTGCTTCTGCAACTGCAGCCGCGGATGCTGGAACGCCAGCGCGACCTCCCCGACCTGCCCCGCGACGGGTTTGCCGTCGAGGGCTGCCGTCCCGGCGGTCGGGACGATGAGACCGGCCATGATCCAGGCGAGGGTGGTCTTTCCGGACCCGTTGCCGCCGACGATGAGCACTCCGTCGCCGCGGTTGATGGTCAGGCTGATGTCGTGCAGCGCCCGCACCTCCCAGGGGGAGCGCTGCAGATAGGTGTGCCCGATGCCGTCGAGGACGAGCAGCGGCCCGCCCGGGGCGCGCCGGTCGAGCTGATGCACGGCCGCATGCGCGGGGACCGTCGGCTCGGCGATCGATCCGGGGCGCGGTACCCAATCGGGCGGATGCGGGATCAGTCGTCCCTGATGCAGGTGGATGACCCGGTCGGCGGCGGCGGCCTCGGTTCCGCGATGGGTGATCAGCACGACGGTGATGCCACGTCGTCGCGGAAGCTCGGCGAGCAGGGCGAGCAACTCGTCGCGGCCGGTGGGATCGACCATCGAGGTGACCTCATCGGCGATGAGCAGCCTCGGGTCGCGGGCGAGAGCTGCGGCGATGGCCAACCGTTGCTGTTGTCCACCGGACAGATCCGATGTCTCACGACCACCCAGGCCGGCCAGCCCGACCTCGGCGAGCAACGCCTCGACGTCGACCTCGACGTCGGCCGGCAGCCCCCACACGACATCGTCGGCGACGCGCGAGCCCAGCATCTGGGTCTCGGGTCGCTGCAGCACCATCGCGGTGCCGCCGTGCCGGCCGAGACCTGCGGCGCCGGGGCGGCTGACCGCACCGACGGTGGGTTCGCGGCCGGCGAGGATCTTGGCCAGCGTCGACTTGCCCGAGCCGTTCGCCCCGACGACCGCGACGAACTCGCCCGGCGCCACCGTGGCGCAGATGTCGTCGAGCACCTGTGGTGCGCCCGGCCGGTAGGCGAAGCCGACGTGGTCGAGGACCAGCGGCAGCGGCGCCGGGTGGGCGTCGTCGTGGCCGCTGTCGAGGGTGTCCTCGCTGGGGATGTCGGCAAGCCGGGCGATCACCCCGCCGAGCACCCACCACGCCACCGCGAGTGAGACGGCCGTACCGATGGCACCGGAGATCCACATCCAGACCCACCAGTAATCGACCATGCTGTCGCCGAGGGTCTGCACCGCGTCGGCGAGGCCGCTGAACGCCGACTGTGTGTTGAGCAGTTTGACCAGGCCCCCGACGGTGTTGGCGAGCGCCTCCAGCGCCAACTCCCGCAGCGGCTTGAGGATGAGGAGGAGCAGCACCGACAGGCCGCCGATCAGCGGGGCGGCGACCAGTCCGGCTGCCGCGATGGTGCCGACACCCCGGCCGCGTCGTTTCGTGTCGCCGACGATGCCGCCGATCAGCGCCGAGCCCAGCACTGTCATCGCCGCGCCGGTGCCGGCCATCGCGAAGCTGACGCCGGTGGTCGCGACAGCCGCCGCGATCAGGGCGCGCGGCCGGGTTCGGGCCGCGACCAGCGCCAATGGCACCGGCGCGAGCAGTCCGACGGCGGACGCGAAGGGTATGACGGCGGCGACCACGACCGCCGCCACGGTCAGTCCCCCGAAGATCGCGATGGATGCCATCTCCATCGGACGCAGCGGGCCGGAGTTTCTCACCCCATCCAGTGTGCCTGCCGGCCGAACCGTGCTCGTCGCCCGTCCAAATGAAGCTCTGTGTAAAAGTAGCGTCACAACTGCCGTGTTCGAGTTGTCAGCGGCCGTCGGCCGGGGGATTCTTTCTTCCACAGGGTTTGTGCCACACGGTTTCTGCGGTAGAGGGGAGCCAGCGATGTCGTCGTCCATTCCGATCGGTCTCACGCCGTTTCACCAACAGGGTCACCTGAACGGCATCATGATCTCCGGCCGCTGGCCCGAGTCCACACTGGAGTGGACGCAGACGCTGGTCGCGTCGGTCCGCATCGCCTGCCGACCCGGTTTTCTGCCGACCACGACCATCTTCGGGGTCGTCGAGGATCGGCCGGACGACGCCGAGGCCGATGCCGTCGGCATGATGGTCGCGGTCGGCAACGTGATCGACGACAGTTTCGTCGAGGCGGGCCGCTTCCTCAGCAACCCGCCGGCGTTGGTGATGCTGCACCCGCCGTCGCAGACCCGTCCGTCGCTGCCGGAGTGCTCGGAGGTCGCCTCCGGTTGTGTCCTGTTGCCGGGTCTGCCCGAACTGGGTCTCGAGCATCGCGCGGGATGGGCGGAGGCCGAAGCCGACGGCACGGTGGTGACCTTGCGCAATCAGGTCGGCATCGACCCGAACGCCGACCCGGATACCGCGGTATTGGCCATGTTGCTCGTCGCCTGACCAGCAGAGGGGCAGAGTTAGGGTTCCCAAACTTTCAATTTTGTGCCTCCTACCTGCATAAATACGGGTACGCGATTAGTTGCAGGATGCAATATGGGTGACCTAACCTGGCAAACATGATTGCTGCCCTGTTCGTGAGTTTCGGCGTGATCTTCGTCGCCGAACTCGGCGACAAGTCGCAGCTGATGGCCATGACCTACGCCATGCGCTACAAGTGGTGGGTCGTGCTGGCCGCCATCACGGTCGCGACCACCGCCGTGCACGCCGTGTCGGTCTTCTTCGGCCACTTCCTCGGGTTGTCCATCCCGTCGGACCTGATGTCCATTCTGGCCGGCCTCGCGATGCTGGTCTTCGGCCTCTGGACCATCCGCGGTGACAGCCTCGACGACGACGAATCCCGCAAGGCCGAACGGGCCGGTGCGTCGGTGTTCTTCGCCGTGATGTCGGCGTTCTTCCTTGCCGAACTCGGCGACAAGACGATGCTCGCGACCATCACGCTGGCCACCAACCACAACTGGGTGGGTGTGTGGATCGGTTCGACGATCGGCATGGTCGCCGCCGACGCGCTCGCGATCCTCATCGGCTCCCTGCTGCACAAGCATCTGCCGGAGAAGGCCATCTCCCGCGGTGCAGCGGTGCTGTTCTTCGGCTTCGCGGCCTGGCTGCTCTACGAGGGGCTCTCGCAAGCGGGCCCGGTCACCGTGATCGCCACACTGTCGGCGGTGGTCGCACTGATCGGCATCGGCGCGGTGTACATCCATCGGGTACGACGAGCCGCGGCAACGGCCAGTACCGACGTTCAGGAGGTACCGAGCGTTCACTAGGGTTGTCGGTGTTCCCGTGTGAAAGGATCACCGTCATCATGGACGTTTCCGGCTCTTCGGTACTGGTCACCGGCGCGGCGTCGGGCCTCGGCGCCGCCACCGCCAAGCGCTTCGCTGCCGCCGGCGCGCAGGTCTTCGGCCTGGATCTACAGGCATCGATCGACAATGCCGCACCCGTCGGCGGGGTCACCCTGATCGCCGCCGACGTGACCAGCGAGTCCGATGTACAGGCCGCTATCGACACGATCGTGGAAGCCGGCGCCCCGCTGCGCGCCGCGGTCAACTGCGCCGGAGTGGGCTGGGCGGCCCGCATCCTCGGCAAAGAGGGTCCGCACAGCCTGGACCTGTTCCAGAAGGTCATCAACATCAACCTGGTCGGCACGTTCAACGTGATGCGTCTCGCCGCCAACCGGATGGCCGAGGAGTCCACCGTCGACGGCTACGGCCAGCGCGGCGTCATCATCAACACCGCATCGGTGGCGGCCTTCGAGGGTCAGATCGGGCAGATCGCCTATGCCGCGTCGAAGGGCGGCGTGCATGCGATGACCATCTCGGCCGCTCGCGACCTGGCCCGGATCGGGGTCCGGGTCTGCACCATCGCCCCGGGCACGATCAGCACCCCGATGCTCGCCGGGGTCACGCCGGAGTTCCAGAAGACCCTCGCCGAGGCGATCCCGTTCCCGCAGCGGTTGGGCGAACCCGACGAATACGCGCAGCTCGCGGAGTTCATCGTGGAGCACAACTACCTCAACGGCGAGACCATCCGGATGGATGGGGCCATCCGGATGGGTCCGCGCTGAGTCGGTACTAGACGCTGGCCTGCACCTCGGCCAGGGCGTGGGACAGCCGGATCAGCGGCGCGGCGTCCTGGTCGAGGTCGACGGCGTCGGCGGGCAGGACGTCACGCACGGCGCCCCGCGCTCGTCCGACTGCGACATATTCGTCGGCGGCGGCCCACAGCATCTCCGCTCGGGCCGCGTCGTCGACGACCTCGAAGTCCTCGGTGAGGTACGGGCTGAGCTGGGTCAATCCGTCGCGGATCTCGATGACCCGGCGGCGCAGCAGCATCGACGACGACATGCTCGAGCCGGCAGGCAGCACCACCTCCGGGATCGCATCGGTGATCAGCGTCCACAGCGGTAACAGTTCCTCGGCCTCCCGGCGATGCCGACGACCGGCGGTCATCGACTGCCAGCGGGCGTGCAGCATCGGATAGCTGATACCGATCAGGAAGGCGACCACCCCGAGGATTGCGCACACGGTGTTGCAGGTCAGCAGCCAGTCCCAGCCGAACAGCCCGGTCGACGCCCCGATGACGAACGCGATCTGCAGCAGCGAGCTCAGGGCCAGCGCGGCCAGCCCGAGCACCAGCAAGCCCAGGGAAATCCGCAGATACCCGTCGGCGACCCGGAGAAACCGTCGGACACTGTGCACGCAGGCGAGGAAACCGTAGGTCAGGTAGCCGCTGGCGATGAGCACGAACAGCGCGAACGCGATGTTCTGCACCGTCGGTTCGGAGATCGTCTCCGTCCGCATGTCGGTGGGGATGACCAGCATGGTGACCTGCAGGCCGATGATCGCCGCGACGAGCGGGATCGCCTCCACCCCCGCCCGGTGCTCGCGCGTCGAGTGATCGGGGAAGAAGAACACGACGATCAGTGCGGCCACACCCAGGGCCAGCAGAGCGCAGTAGACGACGCGTTCGGCACCGACGAACAGGGCGGTGTTGAGTGCGTCGGCCACGTCGTCGTTGGACACGACGAACGCGAGCGTGAGCGCGGCGATCGCCACGGTCATGGCGATGGGTTGCAGTCCCCCGCCCTGACGACGGATCTGCTCGAGCCGCCAACACAGAGCGCCGGCGAAGACCACCGCGGCGAGTGCGTTGAGGACACCGACGACGATCACGCTACAACCATCCCTTGTGGCCACCGAGGAGTCGCTGGAGTCCACGCAACTCGGCATTGTCCGACGTGTGGCCGACGGTATCACTCGCCTCGCCGGCCCAATCGAGAATCATCGACGCCAGCATCTCGGCTTCCCACTCCCGATCGTCGGCGTAGCAGGTACGACGCAGCGCAGCGTCCGAGTCGTCGTCGGACGGACCGTCGAGTGCGGCCACCGCCGACAGTCCACCGAGCATCTGATGTCCGGCGATCATGTGGCCGAACTCGTGGACGATGATCTGGTCCTGATGCACCCGTGAGGTGTTGGCCTGATAGAAGAAGTAGTCGGCGTCCTCGGCGGCCAGCCAGATGCCATTGGGCACCCCGGCGGGCAGCGGATGGGCGATCAGCCGGATCGGACGTCCCCGGCGCGTGCCGTAGCGGTCGCACAGCTGGGTGACGTCGAGGGGAAGGTCGAGATCGAGACCACGAAGCGTGTCTCGACACAGTGAACGGAGCGCGCGGGTAGTTCGGCGCATCGGCCTAGGCCGGGGTCAGTCCTTGCGCGGCTGACCGTTGACGACCCGGAGGTGGGAATCGGCGGACTCCTGCTCCTCGGTGAGTCCGACGGCCTGGACGTCCGGCGGATCCTTCGGCAACCCCTGCTGCTCCCGCAGCACCTTGATCAGTTCGTTGACCACGGTGACCGAATCGCTGGACAGTCCGGCGAGCCGGAATGCGGCGAGCTGGACATTGGTGTCGGCCTGGAGTCGCATCAAGTCGATCTCGTCTCGGGTGCGCTGCGCCGCACGGTCCTCGAGGAAGTAGTGCACGTCGACACCGAACGCCGCGGCGATGCCTTCGACAGTGCGGAACGACGGCGACTTGGCCTTGCCGGACCGCAGCTGGCTCAGGTACGACTCACCCAGGCGGAAGCCTCGTTCCGTCGAGCGGGCGGCGATGGCCTTTGCGCTGTACGCACGGCCATTCGGTCCCGGGACAGTGCGGAAGAGTTCCTCGAGCCGACGTGCGAACAGCCCGGGATCCAGCACCTCCGGCTGGCCTGGCGAATCGCCATGCGACGAGTCTCTTGCAGCCATCTCCGTACCTCGTGAAGTCATTCTTCTCCCCGGCAAACAAACCTTGAACCTGCAAACATTAAAGGCGGCCGTGCATCGTTCATGCAACGCTTTGAGCGGTCTTGAACCTACCCGACGGTCACCTCCACGCGGATCACCTGTGCCTATGCTCCGTTGATTACCTATTGTGGCATTTGTCACACTAGATCGTAAATAAGGTGCGATCGCGCAAATCTGAGTTTACCGAAGGGTGAACGAAGAGCGACAATGCCGACACAACACTTCGCATATCCGTTACCGAACGCAGATAATCCGTTACACAGCCAACCTGGAGCGTCATGACACACCGCCTTCCCCGACGCACCCGACCTCTTCGTCGACGTTTCGGCGCATTCGCCGCCGCCGTCGCGATGATTGCCGCCCTGGTGTTTGCCGTCGGCTCGGGAGTGGCGCTGTCGGAGACCGGTGACGAGGCCAAGGAGGCGCCGGCTGGGACCGCGGCCCAGACCGAGAAGGCGGGATCGACGGGGACGGGTGCGACCAGGACCGGCGCGACCGCGACGAATGGCACGAAGGAAACCGGGACCGAACCGACCAAGACAGTCGGTCCCACGAAGACCGTCGATCCGACAACGCGGACAACAAAGCCCACCGGCGGTGAGCCCACAACGTCCGGCGAGACCACGACTTCGGGCGAGACCAGCACGTCGGGTGAGACCACAACCACGACGACCCCCGGCGGAAGTGACGGTGGCGGCGGTAACGGCGGCGGCAGTGGCGGCACCGGGAGCGGCGGCGGTGGCGGGAGTGGCAGCGGCGGCTGGTACCCGCCGTCACCCGCACCTGCCGGCTCCGACGGTTCCGGCTCGGGCGGCTCGGGTTCGGGTGGCTCCGGCTCCGGTGGCGCGGGGTCAGGTGGCTCCGGCGCAGGCGCACTGCCGCAGCTTCCTGCCGGTGCGCTTGTACCGCGCGTGCCCACCGCGAGTCTCCCGCTCCCCACGGCGGGCGCGAACCTCGCCGTCGACCCGGACGGGGGTCAGAGCGACGCCAACCAGAACGGCGCAGGCGCAGGCAGCGGGTCGTCGGCCGGCGGTGCGGGGTCCTCGAATACGGCCGCGGGCGTCGGGGCCGGCTCGGCGGGTGCGGGAGCAGGAGCGGCGAACTCGGACGACAATTCGTCGGGTGCGTCGAATTCCTCTGGCGGAGGAACGAACTCGTCGTCCACGTCGTCGAGTCCGTCGGGACTCGAGGCGCAGTTGGCGGCGACCCGCAAGATTGTCATCGGTCTCGCACCCGGCGCGCTGTTGCTGCTCGGTGCGATCGCCCTGCTGGGCAGTGGATCATTCCTCGAGGCGTTGCGCTCGATGCGCGCCTGACCGAAAGGCCAGAATCTGATCTTTGTGCGGCACTTGCTGTTTCGCGCCGTCGGAGATCCATTCGCGAAGTACCTTGGTGGCGCGGACGTCGTCCTCGTTGTACTCGAGTAGGCGTTCGCGCTGGGTGAGGTCCACCGGCACCCCGCCGAACCCGACGGCCTGCCGGTACCAGTCCATCGACGCCTCCCCACCGGCCTCGGCGTCGCGCCACGTGAAACCGGCCACCGGAGCGACCTTCTTGAGGCCTTTTCCGTTGGGGCAGATGAAGTTCTCGGCGACCGCTGCGTAGATGTCGACCCACTCGTCGGAGCCGATGAACCGCTCCACCTCGGCGCGGGTGGGCACACCGCGGTCGCCGGCGAATCGGGTCGCCGAACCCAGCAGCCACCGATTCTCGGCCTGCTGTGAATAGCAGTAGGCCGCAAAGCTTTTCCCCGCCGCATGGGCGTGCGCACGTTCGGTCATCAGCCAGGTCCAGAACTCGGCGAACGACCGCGCCTCGTCGCGGGCCGGCAACGGTTCCCAGGTCACGAACGACCGATAGCGCACCGGCCGCGACGGATCGGTGTTGTCGGTGAGGAACGTGCCCCACATGTAGGCGCCGTGCTCGCCGAAACTCTCCATGTCGACATCGATTTCTACGTCGGCGCGCGCCACCACGGGGTCGTCGAGCCGGCGGATGAGCGGGGTGTCGGTGAGCCAGGCGATCGCGTTGACCACCACGTCGTCGAACGCGATATTGCCCGGCCAGCCGTCGGGCGGCGGCCCGGCGTAGTGGGCGAGTTCGTCGATGGTCTGCACTCCGGCGTCGGCGAGTAATGCAGCTTGGTTTCCCCCGACGACGAGACTGACGTCGCGCCGCGCCACGAGCTCCGGCTCGCACCGTGGCCACCACGGACAACCACGGCATTCGCCGATACGCCGCGGCTCGGTGGCCACGAGCTGGTCGGCCACGGCCATCCGGCGCGCGAACACCTCGTCGTATTCCGCGAGCAGTTCCGCCATGTCGTAGACGACGATGCAGTCGGCGTCGAGTCCGATCAGTCCGGCCTGTAGCTCCTCCGGATCGGTGGACGGGCTGAGCCCGAGGTCAAGCAGCATGGCGGTGAGCTGCGCGAGGCGCAGTTGATCGCGGCGTTGGTTACGGCCGTTGCGGGTGGGATCCGGGCTCGGCGCCCATCCCCAGACCGGACTGGTGACCGTCGACGGAGCGACACCGTTTCCCTGACGACCGCGTTTGGTGGGATAGCTGACGCGGTGATTGACGACGATGATCGGGAGGTAACCCGCGTCCTTCCGCATGAGGAGCTCGGAATGGCCGCGCCGACCACGCTCCCGATCGGTGGGGAGCGTCGCGTTCCAGATCCAAGCCGCACCGGCGGCGCAGGCGTCGAGCGTGGCCCGCACCCGGTTGTCGTGGTCGAGGTCGGCGGCGACCTCGACGAACGTGCCGGGGTCCTGATCGCTGTGGAGTCCGCGGATCATGTCCCGGACAGCGATCCGATGCTCCGCCGCCGCGTCCTTGCGCCGCTGCGCCTCCGGGGTGTCCAGCCGGGCACGCACCAGGTCAGGGTGCGAGTGGTCGAGCGCGAGTCGGTGTTCACAGCCCGAGAGGTCCCGCGGATGCAGCACAGTCACCACGCGTTTCCTCTCGTCGGGGCCGGTTCTTCTCGTTTGGGTCGGTTCTTCTCGTCGGACCGGTCGGCGATTCGAGCCTATGCAAGACTTGTAGCACCTGACCGAGACACCAGGAGGTAGGTCCTCATATGGGACTGTTCTCGTCCGATGGCATGACCCGAGCGCAGCGTAAGGCAGAGGCCAAAGCGCTCAAGGCCAAGGCCAAGATGGAGGCCAAGCTCGACCACAAGAGTCGACGCAAGACGGAGAAGGCGCGCCGCAAGGACGAGCGCAAGCTGCGTAAACAGGACCACAAGCAGCAGCGCAAGACCACCAAGGCGGAGGCGAAGGCCCAGGAGAAGGTGAACAAGGCCGAGGCCAAGACCGTCGCGGCGAAGGCCAAGGCGGCCGCTGACGCAAAGACGCTCAGCCCTGCCAACGTGCGTCGCTATCTCACCGTCGGACGACTCGTCGCGCCGATTGTCATACCGATCGCTTATCGTGCGGCTGTGGGTGCGCGTGGGCAGGTGACGGCACTGCAGGCCAATCGGGCAGGCGTGAGTCCCGATGTGTTGCGGCAGTTCTCCGGTCACGGCGCAACCTTGTCGGCGCGGATCACGACCGCCCGCGGCGCGCTGGAGAAGGTCGCGGCCCGGGATTCGTCACCCGAGGCCCAGACGTTCGTCGCAACGATGAACACTCGCTTGGACAACCTCGCGATCGCCGTCGACGCCGCGGAGACCATGCCCCCCGCCCAGCGTCGGACCGCGCATCAGTCGATCGACGCCGAACTCGGGGCGATCGACGCCGACGTGCTCGCCCGGCTGGGTGTGCAGGCCTGATTCCGATCAGGCACCGGAGGCGACCGACAAGCACCTACGATGGGGCCCAACCCCACCTGGATGCCCACCGCGCAAGGGAGCGTGAGTAGATGACCGAGCCCGAATCCAACATCACCCGGCACGAGACGCCGCCTGCGGAGAACGTCGGCGGTGGCGCTGCCAAGAAGGCTCCAGCACCCAAACCGGCACCCAAACCGGCAGCACCGAAGCCCGCGGCACCCAAGTCGGCAGCACCGAAACCGGCCGCGCCGAAACCTGCACCACCAAAGCACGCAGCGACGAAGTCGGCAGCACCGAAACCCGCCGCGCCGAAGCCCGCAGAGTCAAAGCCCGCAGAGTCAAAGCCCGCAGCGACAAAACCCGCAGCGACAAAGCCGGCGGCACCGGCTCCGGCCGAACCGCAACCAGCCGCCAAGAAAGCCCCGGCGACCAAGGCCGCGGCACAGCCGACGCCCGCCAAGGCCACCCCGGCGAAACCCGCGCCGACCGAACAGGCAGTGCCCGAACAACCACCGACAGAACCGGCACCTACTGAACCGGCACCGACCAAGGCTGCGGTGCAGAAGGCGGCCCCCGAACCTGCTGCACCCGAGTCCCCGGCACCTGTCGATGTCGTCGCCGAGTCCGACGCGCAGCGGGCAACATTCGCGCAGTTGCGGGCCGGTGCCCCGACCGAGTTGCCGTCGGGAGGCAGCAAGGCCCCCGTAGCGGCGGCAGCAGCAGGAGCACTGGGTCTCCTGCTGCTGCTCTTGGTGATTCTGCGTCGTCGACGCTAGTTCAGCTTGTACACCGTCTGGCCGCCGATGGTGGTCGCGGTGTAGTTCTGTGCGACCCACGTGCTGATCTCGGAGTTGCCGCCCGGACCGCCCATGCCCCCACCGCCGATGTAATAGGCGATCTTACCGTCCTTCACATAGGCGATGAACTGGTCGAGGGTCGGTGCCGGATCACCACTCCACCCGCCGATCGCCATCACGGCCTTACCCGTGGCGATCTCGATACCCGAAGCGGACTGCGAACCGTTGGTCGCCGCCGCCCAGGTGGAGGTGGTGTCCTTCAGCAGATTCACCAGCTCGGTATTGGACGAGATGTCGCCCATGCCGCCGGGACCCCCACCGGATCGGTGACCGGAGCCCTGGCCGGGCGTTCCACTCGGGGCGGTGCTGCCCTGCTGACCGCTAGGCTGCTGGGCCGAACCCTGCTGGGTGGAGCCTTGCTGGCCGGACGGCCGCTGGCCACCCATTCCGCCGCCACCCATGCCGCCGCCACCTGGACCGCCCATGCCGCCGCCATCCATCGACGTGCTGACCGCTGTCGGGATTGATCCGCTGTGCGGCGTCGCGGCGGTCGCGATGGAGAAGGCCGCAGTTCCGGCGAACCCCGCGATCGCTCCGGCGATCACCGCACCGGCCACCGCCTTGCGCCACGCGAGCACGCTGCCGACCAGCAGCACCACGATGCTCACCGCGGCCACCGCCCCGATCGCCCAGCGGCACCATTCGGGACCCCAGTCGTTGCGATTGAGCAGCACGATCGACCACCCGGCGGCGAGTCCGATCATGCCGGCCAAGGTGAGCCGACCGTCCCAGTTGGCGCGTCGACGCCAGGCGAACACGCCGCCCATGCCGACCATCGCACCGATCGCGGGCGCCAGGGCCACCGTGTAATACGGGTGGATGGTGCCGCTCATGAAGCTGAAGATCAGCCCGGTCACCACGAGCCAGCCACCCCACGCGACCACCGCACCGCCTTCGACTCTGCTCAGGCCGTTCGTGAAGCGGAAGATCGGGAAGCTACGCACCATCAGGTAGATGGCGAAGGCCAGCGCCAGCAGCGCGACCGGCAGGAGCCAGGAGATCTCGTTCCCCATTTCCGAACTGAACAGTCGGTTGAGGCCGGTCGAACCACCGAAGGAACCGCCGGCCTGGCCGCCCCCACCCGGACCGCCGCCGTTGCCCTCGCCACCACTGATCCGGCCGACGCCGTTGTAACCCCACACGAGGTCCATGAAGGAGTTGTTGGTCGAGCCGCCGATGTAGGGCCGCGACGACGCCGGCACCAACATGGTCACGACGACGAACCATCCGGCGGAGACGATGAGCGCAACCATCGCACCGAGGAGCTGTCCGATCCGCTTGACCCAGCCGTTGTTCGCGAACATCAGGTAGGCCAGACCGAACGCCGGCAGCACCAGCAGACCCTGCAGCATCTTGGTGAGGAAGGCGAACCCCAGGGCGACACCGACGAGAGCGAGCCAGCGCCCGGAGTTGGTGGAGATCGCGCGGGTCAGGGCATACCCGGCGGCCACCATGAGCAGCACGAGCAGTGCGTCGGGGTTGTTGAACCGGAACATCAGCGCGGCCGCCGGGGTGAAGGCCAGCACGGCACCGGCGATGAGACCGGCCGCGGTGCCATGGACCGGGTTCCGGAAAGTGCGTCGCATCGCGCAGTACAGCAGCGCAACCGCCGCGACGCCCATCAGCGCCTGCGGCACCAGCACCGCCCAGCTGTTCATGCCGAAGACGCGGACCGACAATCCGGTCACCCACAGGGACGCCGGGGGCTTGTCGACGGTGATGAAGTTGGCCGAGTCCAGGGCGCCGAAGAACCATGCCTTCCAACTCTGCGAGCCCGCCTGCGCGGCCGCAGCGTAGAACGTGTTGGCGTAGCCGCTGGACGCGAGGTTCCAGATATAGAGCACGGCGGTCGTGATGAGCAGACCGGTCAGCGCGAACGGACTCCACCGAACCGCGCGTCGCGGCCGGGGCTTGTCGGGGCGACCGCGTTCGGACGCGGCCGGTGGTGGCGGTCCGCCGGGCGTGTGCGTGCCCGGCGTGTCCAGCACGGTGGTCATGGATCCTCCTGTCGGATGTCCGACCGTCGAACATCGATGCTTCAACGATGCGCGCGCGGTCTCCCGCCAGGCTGGATGGTCGCTGGGAGAAGCCTGTGAACGTAGGTGAGCGACTTCTCACGGATCGGGACCTTTGCGACTGGAATACTTCCGCCGTTCGGCGGATTGTGGATAGTGACGAATTGGATTCACGATCAGCACGGGGGCGGGCAATGGAGGGCGGAACGATGTCAAGCAGAGTGGGTGTCCTACGACCATGGTCGAAGAACCCGCTGATGCGCCGTGGTGACCGGGTAGCGGCCACCGCATCGATGCTCGCCGCTCTCGTCGCCCTCATCGCGGTGCCGTTCTGCATCGTCGCCGCGATGACGACGTATTCGAGCGTGACCGATCGCAGCCACGAAGCCGTGCCGGTCACGGCGCGCGTCGTCTCGATCGCGGCATCGGACCCGACGTCACCCGCTCGCGGTGCGACCGTCGCCTGGGACCAGCGCGGCAGTCGTCACACCGGAACGGCAGTGCTCCCGACATCGACCAAAGTGGGCGACTCGGTGCAGGTGTGGACCGACCGAAACGGCAACGTCACACAAGACCCCGCCGGCACCGTCGAACGGGTGATCACCGCGACATGGGCCGGTCTCCTCTGCTGGATCGGGGCCATCGCGGTCGCGATGGCCGGAGTCGCACTCGTGCACCGACGGATCGCCCGCCGGCACGCCGGACTCTGGGACCAGGAATGGATTCAGGCCAGCCAGTCGAATGGTTGGGCGTCGCACTAGTCCTCTCGCTCTTGCTCTTTCGCGGCCTCCTCCCGTCGACGACGACGGTTACGTTCCCGTTCTTGTTGTCGACGGGCATGTTTGGCCGCCACCCGACTCTGCGAACGAGTCGGTGGTGTCTCCGGTCCCTGAGGAGCCCGCGAGGCGCCCGCCGAGCGAGCGTCTCGAAGGGCCTCGGGCACCTTGAACCGAATCCGCCGCAACCCCGGTAGCAACTGCTCCAAGTTCTCCGGATCGCCCG
>NZ_JBCLVJ010000001.1:0-37727 GCF_048537925.1 Gordonia sp. CPCC 205515
AGGTCCCACAGCATCGCGCGGATCGCGGTCAGCGTCTGGAGGTAGCCCGCACCGTCGATCGGTTCAGGATGCTCGGCGACCGGGTCCGGGCACGGAGCAGTAGCGGTTGTCATGACGAACACCTTCCACATCACAGGGTGAAACGGGAGGCAGGCATTTCTCGTCATCATAGGGTCGGCGACAGTCTCGGAAACCGTTGCCGGTGTGCATCTTTCATCAGTGTGACCTGCTAGAGCCACTATAGCCTGGGGTACCGACAAGATTGGGCGGCCGTGGTCGCGCGTTGGTTCAGGCGCGGTCCGCGACCCACGCATCCACCAAGTCGGGGATCGCCTCGACACCGCCAGTCAGTGCGTGCTGATATGAGCGAGTGACCACGGCATCCGCAAGTCTGCCGAACAGTCCGCCGAGTCCGGCCTCGGTGACCATCCGAAAGGAGAACTGTGTGCCCTCGCCGGTCTCCTCGAGCTCGGTCCAACTGGTCATCGCAAAGGCCGAGCGCGTTGTCGTGAACTCAGTGCCCTTGCCGGCATCGACACGCGTGAACTCTCCCGTCCAGTCCATGGTCTTGCCCAGAACACGGGTCTTTCCGCTCCACTGGGAGCCCACCGCCATCGGTTTGCCGTCGGAACTGATTGAAAGGGTGCCGGGGAGGTACGCGGCGACATTGTCGGGATCCTGGCACCATTCCCAGACAGTTGCTGCGGGGTGATTGATGATGACGGACGCGCTTGCTTCAGGCATGATGTGACCTCTTGTGAATGTTTGACGTTGCCTGCTCGCCAGTGATGGCGGTGTCAGAGACCTCGTGCGCCCTATCAGAATACGCCGGTTGTTACCGAGTGTCGTCTATTATTCCTTTGCGTAACAAAGGAATTCGGATAAACTTCACGCGGTGCAACGCTGCGCGGTGGAAACATGTTTGGTCACGCGCATATTCATCTGCGCGGTCAAGGGGTTGGTGAAACTCCGCGGCTGCGCCGTCCCGTCGGGCGATGACCCCGGGACCGGCGACGCTCGCCGCCGGCCCCAGCGCCACCCTGATCAGCGACGTTTCCGTGCGGCGACTCGACGCTCCGCTCGGTTGGGCCCGTCATTCCGCAAGATCACCCGCCGCCCGCGAACGCGCTCCGCCCCCGTGCCGACGACGCCCTTCAACAGCTGGGTGACCTGGTCCAGCGAGTACTCCTCTTCCCACGGGTAGGAACCGTAGTCGTCGGGCCAGACGACCTGCAGCGCAGGTGCATTCGGAAACAGCTCGTTGGTGATGAGCAGGTCGTCCTTGTCGATCATCTCGATCAAGTGGATCGGCAGGTCAAAGGACTCGAGGGCCAGCGGTATGCGGTGATCGATGAGTTCGTGCCAATCGTGGTGATGCAGGATGTTGACGAGTTCGTTGAGCACGTCGCAACTGGTCTGCGCATCGAGGCCATAGACCGCGAGTTCGGGCAGCGAGTGCAGCGTGGCGCCGGTCGTGTAGGCGAAGGAGCAGTCCGGTGGTGCGCACGCCGGTGAGCCGCAAGTGCACTGCTCGCTGATCGCGGTGATCGCCCACCCGTAGCTGCGGATCGTGGCAATCGTTTCCCGCACCAGCGGGTTGGGATGCCAGCGTCGAAGTCCCCGGATCGCGGAGGTGTGGTCCGACATGTTCGCTCCTTTGTTCGAAGGTGAGATGAGTAGACCACCGGGGTCCGACAACATGCGTCCACCGATCGGGGGAGGTGCGATCCACCGGAAGTTCGGCCGGTTGGTCGATGGGTACGCGGCGGCGTCCGCGGAACACTCGAGTCACCAACGAAAGGGCCTGACCATGAACATCGCAGAGTCTCGCTACACCGTCGCCGACTATCTCCTTGACCGTCTCGTCGAGCTCGGCGTGGGCACCATGTTCGGTGTGCCGGGGGACTTCACCCTCGGTTTCCTCGACCATGCCGATGCGCACCCCGACCTGGAGTGGGTGGGCACCGCCAACGAACTCGACGCCGGATACGCCGCCGACGGATACGCCCGCATGCAGGGATTCGGGGTCGTCTGCACGACCTTCGGTGTCGGCGAACTGAGCGCGATCAACGCGATCGCCGGCGCCTACGCCGAGCATGTGCCGGTGTTGCACCTCGTCGGATCACCCACGGAGGCCGTGCAGGCGGCGGGTCGCCCGACGCACCACTCCCTGGGTGACGGCGACTTCGACCACACCATCAGAATGGCCGGTGAGGTCACCGTCGCCCAGTCGATGCTCACCGCCGATACCGCGACCACCGAGATCGACCGCGTCCTCGCTGCGATGGTGGCGCGTAGCCAACCCGGCTATCTGTCGCTGCCCGCCGACGTCGCCGAGGCACCCTGCGCGCCGCCCGCCACTCCGCTTATCGTGCAGACGGTTTGCACCGACCCGACGGTATTGCGTCGGTTCTCCGGCGCCGCGCGTCGTCTGCTTTCCGACCGGTCACCGGTCGTGCTCGCCGACATCTTCGTGCACCGCGCCGGCGCCCAGGAAGAACTCGATCAGCTCATCGACGTCGGTGGCCTGCAGTATGCGTCACTGCTGTGGGGACGTCGGGTGGTCGACGAATCCGGCCCCGGTTACCTCGGCGTGTATGTCGGGTCCGCCAGTGGGCCCGAGGTGCGAGAGGCCGTCGAGGATGCGCCGGTGCTGGTGACAGTGGGCGTGTATTTCACCGACCTGATCAGCGGCCAGTTCAGTCAGCGCCTCGATGCCGACCGCCGCATCGACATCCAACCACACACCGCCGTCGTCGGCGGGGAAGTGTTCTCCCACATCGAGATGCGTGACGCCCTATGCGTACTCGCGGATCTGGTACCGCACGGCGGGCCCGCCACAGTTCTCGAGCCGCAGAGGCCGGCGATGGTCGCCGTCGACGCCGAAGCACCGCTCACGCAGGAGTCCCTGTGGTCGACAGTGGCGGCATCGCTCACCTCGAACGACACGGTGCTCGCCGAACAAGGCACGAGCTACTACGGGATGGCGGCCCATCGACTCCCGCACGGCACGATCTTCATCGGGCAGCCGCTGTGGGCGTCCATCGGCTATACGCTGCCGGCCATGCTCGGCGCGGCGCTCGCCGCACCCGATCGACGCCCGGTGCTGCTCATCGGTGACGGGGCGGCGCAGATGACCGCGGCCGAACTCGGCACGATCATCCGCCTTCGGGTCCCGGCCGTGATCGTCGTGGTGAACAATAGTGGCTACACGGTGGAGCGGGCCATCCACGGTCCGACGATGTCCTACAACGACATTGCGCCATGGCGCTGGACCTTGCTGCCGTATGCGCTGGGTGGTGACGGCGGCAGCGCTCGGACTCACCATGCCACCACTGTCGCCGAGCTCGCCGGCGCGCTGGTGGACGCGACGATGCACCCCGACGCGCTGGTGATCATCGAGGCGGTTACCGCTGCCGATGACGTCCCGCCGGTGTTGGCGTCGGTGGCGCGGGCTGCGGCGCAGGCCAATTCGGCTCCCACATGCCGGCCGGTACAGGACCGAGCGATCACGCCGCGGTGAGTGCGTGCGATGCGGCGGGTGAGCGAGTGGTCTCGATACGCTCGCTCGCTGGCGCTCGCGGGCTACTCGACCAGCGAAGGGCTCGCTCGCTGGCGCTCGCGGGCTACTCGACCAGCGGAGGGCTCGCTCGCGGGCTACTCGACCAGCGGTGGTGAGGGGTTGGGCCGATCACCCACGCGCGATGGCCACAACCTCATCCTCGGTGGGTGGACTCTTCGGGTGGTACGAGAGGCACAGGGGGCTCTGGACTTTGGTGAACGAACCGCCGTCGAGAGCCGCGTAGAAGACCCCCGTCGGCAACCGGCCGATGTCGGGCACGGAACTGCCCTTGGCCCTGGCGATTTCCTGCGCCGCGGTGATCTGTGCAGGACTGTGCAGCAGGCCGTAGAACTGGGAGGCTGCGTTGCCGGGGATCTTGTTGTCCAGCCCCTTCGGCGCCTGGGTCGCGAAGACCAGTCCGAGTCCGTACTTGCGGGCCTGCGAGGCGAGCGCGAGCGTGCTCTGCGAGCAGGCGGTGGTGCGGGTGGCCGGCGCGAAGTTCTGTGCCTCGTCCATCACGAACAATCCGCCGAGCGGTCTTTCGCCGGCCGGATGTTGTTTGATCCAGGCGAACAACGCCATCTGGAGTTCGTTGACGAAGTTGTTCCGCTTGTCGTCGTTGCCGAGTGCGGCGAGATTGATGACCGAGACCCGCGCGCGAAAGCCGGGCGACGGCGTCAACAGCGCGCCCGGGTCGGCGGGCGCGCCGTCGCCGCCGAACAGTGGATCGTTGGCCTGGGCGGCCTTCAGGTTCTCGGCGATCTCCCGGGCGAACCTGCGCGCGTTCACCAATTCGCTGACACCGTCGGGCAAATCCGCCAACAGGTCAATGAACTCGCCGATCGATCCGCCGGACTGCCGACCGAAATAGCGCAGCGCGTCGAGCAGTACGGCGCGCGACTGGACCGCCTTGGCGGTTTTGCCCTCCACCATCGCGCGTGGGGCCAACCCGGCCGCGGCCGAGGAGACCGCGGCGGTGAACTCGTCGGGATCGTCGCGGACCTCCGCGAAGTCGGGGAGCGGTGGAAAGCTCAGGGGCCGACCGGTACTGCGGCCGGGTGTGTACACCACGACCTCGGTATCAGCGAGATAGGCCGCGGCCTTGCGCTGTTCGTCGTCACCCCACTCGCGGCTGTCGGACGGCCATGCGGTGCCCAGTCGCGCGAGGTCGTTGTTGATGTCCAACACGATCGACGAAACACCTTGTAACGCACATTCTTCGATGATCCGACGGATCAATACGGTTTTGCCGGAACCGGATCCGGCGAAGATCGCGATGTGTTTACGCAGTGTCTCGAGGTCGACGGCCACCGGCCTTTCCGTTCCGGAGACGACGCCGAGCGGGATCGACGCGGGAGCGGCTGCTCGGGCCGCGCCGAACATCACGTCCGTCGCCGTCTTACTCAGTGCGGGAACGGCATAACGGTCGCCGCGCTGAGCGGGAGTGGTCGCAGGGCGGACCGGCGACACGTTGCGGCGCGGCAGTACATCCGCTGGACCGGTCGGCGCGGGGACCGGATTCGGCGGTGCCGGCACCGTCTCCTGCGCCGCCGACTCGAGGATCTCCTTGATGAAACCGACACGGGCAGCGGGGTTTCGGTGCGCCGTCCACTCGCTGAGAAACTCGGAACGCTCCGCCCGCAGCCGCTCGAGTGCCATGAGCACACGGATGTCGTCGTCGGTCCACGCGACGACCTGACCGCCGCGGGCATGCAGCTCGGTGACCATCTCCTGGGTCTTCGCGCCGGACGGCCACGGATCACGACGCAGCACGATCAACGAGCGCGCCGCGCTGCCGAGCGACAAACCGGCCGCCGTCGTCGCATTGTTGAGCCGAGCTTGCACCGAGCGCGGATGCGTGGCCGACAGCGCCCGAAAGCTCCACGACTGTTCGGCATCGGTCTCGGGGTCCAGGATTCGGACGATCCTGCCGTGCAGCACGGCTTTCGGGCTCGGCTTGGGATCCTGCGCGAAGGCGGCGCCGACATCACCGAGCGCCTCGATCCACGACGCGAAACCGGCCTGCAGCAACGGCGGAACCACCCGGTCCTCGTCGCCGGGTGCCAGTGCCGGCGCCGGATCGGCTGCAGTCAGCAACTCGTCGAACCGACGGTCCAGTTGTGCCAGTTCGGGTTTCTCGGCATCGATCGGTTTCTGTTCGATCGGCGTGGCGCCGGTCAGCGACGTCATCTCGGTGAAGACGTCGGACCGCAGACACCCGCCGATGTGCCGATCCGCCACCCGCATCAACTCGCGCGGGGTGAAGTCGACCGCGGCGGTCAGTGCGCCGTCGGTGACCGGCCACGTGGGATAGGGCGGGGTGAACTGCACTTCGGCGAAGCAGGGCGCAAATCGCTTGGCCAGCAACGCTCGACCGAAGTCGGCCGACGCCGGTCGCTCCAACCGTGGAGGCTGACGAAACCGATCCATGGTGGATGCCATGACGTTGGCTTCCAGGTACTCCCACGCCGCGGTGATCGACGACACCACCGCCGCGGTGCGGCTCATCGTCTCGCGGATCGACATCAGCCCGTGGGCGACGCGTTCGACGGAGTTGGTGTCGTGGCGGTTGTCCGACTTCGCCGCCTCGATCAGCGTGTCGATCTGGTCGACGGCCAGCACGGTCGCGTTGTCGAACGCGATGATTCGTGAGATGTTCTCGACGATCTCCTGATATCCCAAGCGCGCGTTACGGATTCCCCATGCCGCCAGCTCCTCGCCGTCGTCGACGTCGAGATGCAGGAACGCCTCGCCGAGGTCCTTGGTCGCGAAGTCGTCCGCCTCGGTCAGCACCAGTGCCCGCAGGATGTGTTGCGAGCGACGACGATGTCGCGAATGCACCGTGTAAACGGCGGTCACGTAGCGGTCGAGGATCTCCGGTGTCACCGCCTCGGCTCCGGTCACGGCGGCCAGATCCGCGGGGCCGACACCGGTCGCGGCGCCGAGCCGGTCGAGCAGTTGCGCCAGTTGCGAGCGGTGGGTGGGCGTCGGACGGGACAGGTCCTCCAGCATGGCCACCAGCACCGAACGCCAGAAGTCTTCGCCGTCAAGGAGTTTGACCAGGAAGAAGTAGCCGCCGCCGGCCTGGACGCGTTCGCGTACCTGCCCCAGTAGATGGGTTTTCCCGGCGCCGGCCGGTCCTCGGACGGCAACGCCGAGTGGACTGGCGGCGGTACTGCGCTGCGCGTCGCGGAAGGCGCGGAGGATGTCGTCGACGGTGGACTCATGCAGTCCCGGGACGTGCAGCGGCGCCTGGGCGCCCCACACGTCGTCCGGCGTGGCGGCCCAGTCGAGCCGGATCGACTCCAGGGCAGCCCGGGTGGCCTCGTCCATCACCGTTCCTCGATCGCGAACAGGTGGCATGTCTGGGTGCCGACGATCACCGCGGCCGCGCGCTCGTCGTCGGTCAGTAGCGCGCGATCCTCCTGCGGGATCAAACTGACGCCCGGCGTGCGCTGGAGTTCGACCAGCGTCTCGTCGAGCGTCGCTGTATCGACGTCGGAGAGCGCATCGCGCAGGGCGCTCACCGACACCCAGGCGCCGGGTCGACTGGCCAGCGCCGCATAGGCGGTACGTATCCGTTCATCGATCGGTACCGGTCGTGGCCGGAAGACCTCGTGCAGCCGCAGGTCCTCGGTTTCGAGGTAGCGGCCGACGCCCGCCAGCACGGTGTAGAGCGCACGGATCGCGGGGTGCGCGCCGTTCGGTGGGGTTGCGGTGAGTTCGGTTGTGCACCAGACCCAGCCGCGGTCGGTGAGGGAGTGGGCGTAGCCGACGCCGGGGGCCTGCACCGATTCGATGAGTCCGAGGTCGTTCAATCGCTCCCGGCTCTCCCTGGTCAGCTCCGGCGCGAGCTGCCGCAGTTCCGAGTTGGGGACATCGCGCGCCTCGGACATGAGCGCGAAGAGCACCGCGCTCTGTGACGGCGTGAGCGACACGTGTTCCACATCGGTGTTCATCGATGAGGAATATATCGGTAGTGGTCGAACGCGTGCGCGTCGCTATGTCGGCGGCACCCCGGCCGGTCGCCGTTTGATGCCGAATGCGGTGAACAGCGCGGCCGCGGCGGCGAAGAACACGAGCAGGGTCAGTCCGACCGTGTAGCTGTGGTCCTCGGCGTCGTAGGTGGCGCCCATCACCATGGGTGGGAAGAAGCCACCCAGGCCGCCCGCAGCGCCGACGATGCCGGTCACCGACCCCACGCGTTCGGCGGGTGCGGCCTGCGCCACCCAGGCGAACACCGAACCCGACCCGAGCCCCATGCACGCTGCCATCAGTACGAAGTCGATTCCGGCCGGGATCTCCACCGGCGGTTGGGTGATCATCCAGATGGCCAACAGTGCGGCGCCGATGCAGGAGATGAGCGTGATCAGACGGGGTCCGAAACGGTCGGAAAGCATGCCGCCGAGGGGACGCGCGATGACGGCGGCCAGTGCGAAGCCGGCGGTCCGGGTGCCGGCCGCCTGCAGGCCGAAGTCGTAAACGTCTTTGAGGTAGGTCGGCAGGTAGGTGGAGAAGGCGACGAAGCCGCCGAAGGTCGCGGCGTACAGGAACGCCATCTGCCAGGTGATGGGCAGTTTGGCGGCCGCCACGAGTTTCGGTGTCACGGCGTCGTGATTCGGCTGCCATAGCGGCGAGTCGTGCATCGTCATCCAGACGAGGAAGGCGACCAGCACCAGCGCCACCGCGATGATCACGTGTGTCGCAACGTAGCCGAACCAGCTGACGAAACGCGGAGTGAAGAAGGCCGACAACGCCGTTCCACCCATGCCCGCTCCGAAGATACCGGTGGCGAAACCACGTCGCGGCTTCTCGTACCAGGCGTTCACGAACGGGATGCCCACCGCGAACGTGGTTCCCGCGATGCCGAGGAAGAAGCCGAACACGAGCATCAACGGGTAGGAACCCAACTCGCCGGCCACGGCCACCAACACCACGAACGGCGCGGTGGCGATCAGCAGCACGGGGAACATGAGGCGACCGCCGTACCGGTCGGTGAGCGCGCCGGTCAGGATGCGCCCCACCGATCCGACGAGGATGGGGATCGCGACCAGAATCGACTTCTGGGTCGACGAGAGTGACAGCATGTCGGCGTATTTGACGCCGAGCGGCGCGATCATGTTCCACGCCCAGAAGCTGACGCAGAAGGCGAGAGTGGCCAGCGCCAGATTCAGAGCCTGCCCGGACTTCAGGTTGACGGAACTGCTCGTGTTTGTGGTCATCGCTGCCGATCCTGTGTGCCGACGGGAGCCCAACCGGGCTTGGATGAACGGCTACCGGGAGCCTGCGCGACGTCGCGGCTGCGGTAGACGATGTAGGGCCGGAACAGGTAGTGCACCGGCGCGGTGAACGCGTGGACGAGTCGGGTGAACGGCACCATCGCGAACACCAGCATGCCCACCAGCACGTGGATGTGGAAGCGCGCCGGTGCGTTGCTCATCGCCTCGATGTCGGGCTGGAAGTAGAAGATCGACCGGAACCACGGCGACACCGTCTCCCGGTAATTCACCCCCGACGCCCCGGGCACGGTCCCGATCAGCGTGATGTACACGCCGAGCACGAGCGCCGCCGTCAACACCAGATACATCACCTTGTCGTTGGTGGTGGTGGCCATGAATACCGGTCCGGTGCGGCGGCGGCGATAGATCAGCAGCGCCAACCCGGCCAGCGTGGCGACTCCGGCGAGCAGCCCGAAGCCCGCGGCCACCACGTGATACATGTGCTCGGAGACGCCGATCGCCGACGTCCACGACTCCGGGATCACCAAACCCATGGCGTGCCCGATGATCACGACCAGGATGCCGAAGTGGAACAGCGGCGAACCGATGCGCAGGAGCCGGGATTCATAGAGTTCCGACGACCGGGTGGTCCACCCGAACTTGTCGTACCGATACCGCCAGATGGTGCCACCGATCAGCAGGATCAAGGTCAGATACGGCAACACCCCCCACAGCACGATGTCCATCAGGTCACCTGGCCTCCGCAATCGGCAACAGTCGGGGGTCGAACGGTTCGAGTCCCACACTCTCGGCCGGCGGCGGTGCACCCTGCATCGCCATCACGGCACGACGATCGGCCGGTGCCGCACCCGGCAGCGTCGCGCACACTGCCTGCAGCACAGGGGAAAACGGGGATTCGCGATCGGTCAGGGACAACCGGAGGAGTTCGAGAGCCGGCCGGAACTCCCCGAGCAGGTCGGCGCCGGCGGCCGGATCGACGCGCGCCGCGAACTCCAGCACGATGGGTAGGTGGTCGGGCAGTTCGCCGCGCAGGTCGACGAGAAACCCACTGTCGCGGTACCGCTGCTTGACCTCACCGAGTGCGGCGCCGCGTCGGCGGGTGTCGCCGGCCGTCCAATAGGTGAGATACAGCGTGTTCTTGCGGGACAGGTCAAAGGTCTCGATGTAGTTCTGGCGCAACATCGTCGGGTCGGTGGTGCGGAGATACTCGACGAACTCCCGCAGCGCGACGACGGCCGCGTCGGCGGGTTGCTCGGCGAGGGCGGCGTCGAGCAGCGGGATCGAGGCCAGCACGCCGTCGTCGGGGTAGCTCAGGCACAGCGACGACACCTGATAGATCACGGCGTGGTCGGCCGATCGACTACGACGGAGCCTCATCGCTGCTCCGTCCGCCGCGGGAACAAGCCGTCGGGTACCCCGTTGCCGTCCCAGTTGAGCAGGTTGGTTCGACCGGCAAGAGTCTCCGAACCGGTTGCGGTGTCAGAAGTTTGGCGCTGCCGCAGCGCATGGAACGTTTCCACGGACACGGGCGCCGGACGGCCGCTGGCCTCACCGAACGCCGACGAATCGAACATCCCCGGTCCCTCGTCGTAGTCGAGGGCGCAGCCGATCTCCTCGAGTTCGTGCGCCTGCTCGAGGTGGGCGGTCGGAATCACGTAGCGCTCATCATATTTCGCGATCGCCATCAGCCGGTACATCTCGTAGACCTGTTCCTCGGTCATGCCCACCGCCGCGGGGATCGACGGATCGAGTTCCCGGCCCAGGGTCACATCGCGCATGTACGCGCGCATCGCCGCGAGTTTGCGCAGCACCCCCTCGACGACCGCGGTGTCGCCGGCGGTGAACAACTCGGCGAGGTACTCGACGGGAATCCGCAGGGAGTCGATGGCGCCGAACAGGTTGCGGTGACTCTCGGCGTCGTGGCCCTGCTCGGTCAGCAGGTCGACGATGGGCGACAGTGGCGGAACGTACCAGACCATCGGCATCGTCCGGTACTCCGGATGCAGCGGCAGCGCCACGCGGTACTTCTTGGCCAGTGCGTACACCGGTGACCGGCGGGCGGCATCCAGCCAATCGTCGGGAATGCCCTGTGCGCGTGCCGCTTCGATGACCGCCGGGTCGGACGGATCGAGTATCAGGTCCAACTGCGCCTCGTACAGGTCTTTCTCGTCGGGGGTGGCGGCGGCCGCGGTGACGGCGTCCGCGTCGTAGAGGAACAGACCCAGATAACGCAGACGGCCGACGCAGGTTTCCGAGCACACCGTCGGCAGCCCGACCTCCACCCGCGGATAGCACAGTGTGCACTTCTCGGCCTTGCCCGACTTGTGGTTGAAATAGATCTTCTTGTACGGACATCCGGTGATGCACTGGCGCCAGCCGCGGCAGCGGTCCTGATCGACGAGGACGATGCCGTCCTCGCTGCGCTTGTAGATCGCCCCGGACGGGCACGACGCCATACACGACGGATTGAGGCAGTGCTCGCAGATCCGCGGCAGGTAGAACATGAAGGTCTGCTCGAAACTGAACTTGATGGCGTCCTCGGACTCGCGGCGCAGCTTCTCCACGATCGGATCGTGCCCCGCCAATTCGGTGGCACCACCGAGATTGTCGTCCCAGTTGGCCGACCACGTGACCTTGGTGTCCTCGCCGGTGATCAGGGATTTCGGTCGGGCCACGGGGAAGTCGTCGCCCAGCGGTGCGTCGACGAGCGTCTGGTAGTCGTAGGTCCACGGCTCGTAGTAGTCGTCGAGGGTCGGTTGGACCGGGCTGGCGAAGATGGTCAGCAGCTTCTGCAGACGGCCGCCTGTGCGCAGTCGCAGACGGCCCTTCTTGTCGAGGTGCCATCCACCGCGCCAGCGTTGCTGATCCTCGTATCGTCGTGGATAGCCTTGTCCGGGGCGGGTTTCCACGTTGTTGAACCAGACGTACTCGGTACCCGCCCGGTTGGTCCACGCCTGCTTACAGGTGACCGAACAGGTATGGCACCCAATGCATTTGTCCAGATTCATCACCATGCCCATCTGGGCCATCACGCGCATCAGTAGGTCACCTCCTGGCTGCGTTTGCGAATGGTCGCGACCATGTCCCGCTGGTTGCCGGTTGGTCCGAGATAGTTGAATGCGTAGGAGAGTTGCGCGTAGCCGCCGATCAGGTGGGTGGGTTTGACGAGTAATCTGCTGGCCGAGTTGTGGATTCCGCCGCGCCGGCCGGTGGCCTCCGACTTCGGTACATCGATGGTGCGTTCCTGGGCGTGGTGGACGTAGCACACCCCGACCGGCATGCGGTGACTCACGATCGCGCGGCACACCACCACGCCGTTGGCGTTGACGCACTCGATCCAGTCGTTGTCGGACACGTCGATCGCCTGTGCGTCCTGCGGACTGAGCCACGCGGTCGGACCACCGCGCGAGAGTGACAGCATGAACAGGTTGTCCTGGTACTCGGAATGGATCGACCACTTCGAGTGCGGGGTCAGGTAGCGGACGGTGATCATGGTGGCACCGTCGGGCCCGAGTCGTGGTTCGCCGAACAGTCGGTGCATATCCAGCGGCGGCCGGTAGATCGGCAGCGATTCGCCGAGATCGATCATCCAGTCGTGATCGAGATAGAAGTGCATGCGTCCGGTCAGCGTGTGAAAAGGCTTGAGCCGCTCGATGTTCACCGTGAACGGGGCGTAGCGGCGGCCGCCGGTCTCCGAACCCGACCATTCCGGCGAGGTGATCACCGGCACCGGCGCCTGCTGGGTGTCGGCGAACCGGATGCGCTTCTCCTCGGAGCCGCGGGCGAGGTCGTCGAGGAGAAAACCCACCCGCTGCTGGAGTTTCTGGAATCCCTGGACGGCGAGCTCACCGTTGGTGGTGCCCGACAACGTCAAGATCGCCTCGGCGAGTTTCTCATCGGTGTCGATCGCCGGCCGACCGTCGCCGGCGCCACCGAGCATCACGCCATTGGCTTCGGCCAGCTTCCGGGTCTGCTCGGGGAGGTCATAGGTGACGTTCTTGACGGTGAACCCCAACTTGTCGGCGAGCGGACCGATGGTGGCCAGCTTGTCGGCGATGGTGGTGTAGTCGCGTTCGACAACACTGAAGTTGGGCATGTTCTGCCCCGGTCTGCCCGGTACGTCGTCCCGCGCCCAATCCTGCACCCGCCCATGGGGTTGCGTGACCTCACCGGGGGTGTCGTGTTGCAGCGGCACGCTGACCAGGTCGCGGCGGACCCCGAGATGCGTGCGCGCCAGCTCGGACAGCTTGGCGGCGAGCAGATGGAAGAGTTCGAAGTCGGTCTTGGCCTCCCACGGCGGATCGATCGCCGGCGAGAAGGCATGCACGAACGGATGCATGTCGGTCGACGACAGGTCGTGCTTCTCGTACCAGGTGGCCGCGGGCAGCACGATGTCGGACAGCAGGGTCGTCGAGGTCATCCGGAAGTCCGCCGACAGCAGCAGGTCGAGTTTGCCTTCCGGGACCGACTCATGCCACGCGACCTCTTGTGGCCGTGGGGCTTCGGGATTCTCGGTGCCCAGCACGTTGTGGTGGGTGCCGAGCAGGTGACGCAGGAAGTACTCGTTACCCTTCGCCGACGACCCCATCAGGTTGGATCGCCACAGCACCAGCGTGCGCGGCCAGTTCTCCGGTGCGTCGATGTCGCTGATCGACGGCGAGAGCGACCCGTTGGTGAGCCGGTCGGCGATGTAGGCGCCGACGTTCGGGGCCGCGCCGGAATCGACTGCGGCGTCGGCCGCGTCGGCGACGTCGAGCGGATTCTCGGAGAACTGCGGATAGAACGGCATCCAGCCCATCCGCGCCGATTGGGCGATGGTGTCGGCGGTGTGCTGGTGGTCGAGCACCCCGCGCGACAGCGGTGAGGCCAGCGATGCGGTCGAATATCCGTCGTTGCGCCACTGCCCGGTGTGCATGTACCAGAACGACGTTCCGGTCATGGTGCGCGGCGGCCGGGTCCAGTCCAATGCGTTCGCCAGGGAGATCCAACCGGTGATGGGTCGGCATTTCTCCTGTCCCACATAGTGGGCCCAGCCACCACCGTTGCGTCCCATGCATCCGGTCAGGATCAACAGCGACAGGATCGCCCGGTAGGTGGCGTCACCGTGGAACCACTGGCAGATGCCTGCACCCATGATGATCATCGACCGGCCGTCGGATTCGTCGGCGTTGGTGGCGAACTCGCGGGCGACGCGGATCGCCGATTCGGCAGATACGCCGGTGATCTCGGCTTGCCACGCCGGGGTGTAGGGAGTGTCGACGTCATCGTAGCCGCTCGGCCAGTCGCCGGGCAGACCGTCGCGCGCCACCCCGTACTGGGCGAGCATCAGATCGAACACCGTCGTCACCAGATGTCCGCCGACGCGGCGCGCCGGAACCCCGCGCCGCAGAACCGATCCGGTCCCGTCCGGTGCGTCGAAGGCCGGCAGTGACACCGTGACCGCCTCGCCGTCGCCGTGCAGACTCAGTGCCGGGGTGACCCCGTCGAGGTCCAGGTTCCAGCGACCCACACCGGATTCCGCGTATCGGAAGCCCATCGATCCATTGGGTACCACCGGCTCCCCGGAGGCCTCGTCGAGAACGACTGTCTTCCACGCGTCCTCCGCGGGAGAATCCCCGGTGGACAGGTCATCGGCGGTGAGGAACTTGCCCGGCACATACGACGGTCCGGTGTCGGTGTCGATCTCATCGAGGCGGATCAGGAACGGCAGGTCGGTGTAGCGCCGAACGTAGGTGTCGAAGAACGGGGTTGACCTGTCGACGAAGAACTCACGGAGGATCACATGCCCCATCGCCATGGCCAGTGCCGCGTCGGTGCCGGCCTGGGCAGGCAGCCATTCGTCGGCGAACTTGGTGTTGTCGGCGTAGTCGGGGCTGACGGTCACCACCTTGGTGCCGCGGTAGCGCACCTCGGCCATCCAGTGCGCATCCGGTGTTCTGGTGACGGGGACATTGGAGCCCCACATCATCAGATAGGTTGCGTCCCACCAGTCCCCGGATTCCGGTACATCGGTCTGATCTCCGAAGACCTGCGGGCTGGCCACCGGGAGGTCGGCGTACCAGTCGTAGAACGACGTCATGACGCCGCCGATCAACTGGATGAAACGTGTTCCGACACAGTGTGACACCATCGACATCGCCGGAATGGGAGAGAACCCGGTACACCGGTCGGGGCCGTAGGTCTTGATGGTGTGGACGTGTGCGGCGGCGGCGATCTCGATGGCCTCGGCCCACGACACCCGCACCAACCCGCCCTTGCCGCGAGCCTGTTGATAGGAGCGACGTCGGATGGGATCGCCGACGATGTCGGCCCAGGCGAGCACCGGATCGCCGAGACGATTCTTTGCTGCACGGTACATTTCGACCAGTACGCCGCGTGCGTACGGATACCGCACCCGGGTGGGTGAGTAGGTGTACCAGGAGAACGCAGCGCCGCGCGGGCATCCGCGGGGTTCGTACTCGGGGCGGTCGGGTCCCACGGACGGATAGTCGGTTTCCTGTGTCTCCCAGGTGATGATGCCGTCCTTGACGTACACCTTCCACGAGCATGATCCGGTGCAGTTCACCCCGTGGGTTGACCGGACGATCTTGTCGTGGCTCCACCGATCGCGGTAGAAGATGTCGCCTGCCCGTCCGCCCTGACGGAACACGGCACGGCCGTCACCGGTCTCATCCCACTTCGTGAAGAACCTGCCGACGTCGAGGAGTGCGGCGGCAGCAGAACCTTGGACGCGTGGCTGTCGGTCCATGGCCTCACGATACGAGCGTCGGATGGCCTGCGCGGGCATATGCGATAAACGGCGCTGGGACAACACCTCAAGGGATCGATTGGGGCTTAATCCGGCCTGTCGCAATCGATCTCACGCGGGTGGAAGGCTGGTTGTGAGGTAGGTCGCGGAACGGTCTCGGTAGCCTAACGGTTGAGCATGTGCTCGCCGGGATGCGCATGTTGCCAAGCGGCCATCGCGGCGTCCCACTGATCGCCGTCGAGTGTCGTCACCGACGCCGGGAACAGGGCGTCTTCCTCCTTGGCGATGTGCTCGTGCAGGTTGAAGATCTCGGTTCGGAACCGATCCTGGTCGGCGGGCGTCGACAGGTCCATCGACCGAAGAAGGGCGTCGAGTGCGCGGACCGCGTCCCCGCCGAGGTTGACCGCGCGCTCGTGCTCGGCGGTGTAGTCACGCAGCAGTGGCATGTCCCGGCATCCGCAGTACTGGCACATCGGGTCAGCCGGCGAGGCGAACGGTCAGCAACACCGCCGAATCCTGTTGTGCCGATAGCCCGTGTCGGGCGTCCGGGATCTCCACGAGATCGCCGTCGGTGCCCTGCCAGGACTCATCGCCCACCGTCAGCGTCACCTGCCCGCGAAGGACCTGCAGGCTCGCCTCGCCCGGACTCTCATGATCGGACAGGACGGTGCCTGCAGTCATCGCGATCACCGTCTGGCGCAGTCGGTTGGACGACTTGCCGTGCACCGTGTGCGCGGCCCGGCCACTGTGCGCATCGCGCGCGGCGTTGAGCAGTTCATCGACGAGTTCGGGTAGGCGAGTGGTCTCCATGTATTCACCATTGCACCAACTTGTCTGGGCGTCGGTGCTTTTGCCGAATCACTCGGTGACCGCGGCCCGCTCCACCGTCAGCAGACTCTCCGAGTGATGTTCGGCGTGATACGCGGCCCCGCCGCCGCGCACCCCGAAGAGTCGTTTGCTCCAGATCAACCAGACCACCGCGGCGATGTTGACCGCGAGCAAAGCGATCCGCACGACGGTGACCCGCTCGGTCAGCTCGTAGATCTCGATCGGCAGGAACAGGCTCGTCACGATCACCGCGAAGTACTCGCCCCACCGTTGCATGAACCACAGGCCGCCGGCTTCGACGAATTGACTTGCGGCGTAGACGATCACCGCGATGCCGATCAACACGATCGTTGTCGACGACAGCGTGAACGATCTCTCGATCCATTGCACCATTTTGGAATCGTCGATGTTCCAGCCGATTTGGTCGGCAAGCGGCCGCAGCAGCGGCATCTCCGCATCGAACTTGTCGCGCAGGGACTGCTGCGAGGATCGGAGACCGATGATGACGATCCCGGCCGCCAACAGGAACAGGCCGCGAATGAATCGCTCCGCGGCGAGCAGTCGCATGATGACCAGGTCGCGGAGAAGTCGCCCGCGCGGTACCTCGGGAGCGTGATCGGCCGGACCGGAACGTCGAGGGTCTCCCGGTACGAACGTCCCACACCGCAGACACCGCCACGATTCGCCGGCGGGCGTCGACACATGGAGCCGTGCAGCCAGATCGGATTCCGCAGGGGCATACGTCTCGTGACCGCGGAGCCCGCACGACAAAAGTTCCCAGTTCACGCTCGTAGGGTAGACGGATGACGCAGAAAGTGATGGCGGCGATCTGGGGCACCGACCTCTCGACGATCCTGCTCGACGGCAGCCTCACCAAGGCGCTGCACGACGCCGGCACCACCCGACTCCAGGTGAACATCAACGACACCGCCGTCGACGGCGCGATGCGCATCAACGAACTCGACCCGCCCATCGACGCCGTCGTGAGCCTGTGGTGCTCGGACCCTCAGGCCGCGCTGACCGTGCTGACGTCGCGCGTCCCGAAGGTCGCGGCCTGGGCGGTGACCGAACGTGTCCCGCTCGATCCCGCACTCCCCGCCGACGGCACCCGCATCGACGCGCTGTCCAACATCGCCTTCCTCCGACGCCCTGCAGACCTCGAGTACGACGAGTGGCGGCGCATCTGGCTCGACGACCACACCCAGGTCGCCATCGATACTCAGGCGACGTTCGGCTACTACCAGAACGTCGTCGACGAACCGCTCACCGCGGTGACCCCGCACGTGGACGCCATCGTGGAGGAACTGTTCCCGATGGCGGCGATCACCGACATGCACGCCTTCTACGGCAGCGGGGGAGACCAGTCCGAGCTCGAGCGCCGGATGACCGCGATGCTGGAGAGCGTGATGCGGTTCGGTGCGGAGCGGAATCTGGATCTGGTGCCGACGTCGCGGTACGACCGGATTCTCTGATTTGGGTCTGGCCAGCAACTTCTCTACACTAGAACGGTTGCCTGGGCTCATCCGGCTGCTTGTCGGTGCTCGGGGACCATAACTGAATAGTCGCCGGTGCCGGTGAAAAGCCAAGGGCACGGGCGGCGAGAACACTACACAACTATCCACTTCGTGGAAGGCCCACCGCAGGTCACGGGATGTTCTTGAGGAACACAAGCCCCGGGATTGGCGCTGTATGGGAACCGCTACGAGAAAGGTTGACGGTCAACCATGACCATGACTGACCCGATCGCAGACTTCTTGACACGTCTGCGTAACGCCAACTCGGCGTTCCATGACGAGGTGACTCTGCCCTCGTCGAAGATCAAGGTGAACATCGCCGAGATCCTCAAGCGTGAGGGCTACATCACCGAATACCGCGTCGAGGACGCGGAGATCGGCAAGAACCTCATCGTCACCCTGAAGTACGGCCCGAGCCGTGAGCGCAGCATCGCTGGTCTGCGTCGCGTGTCGAAGCCGGGTCTGCGGGTGTACGCGAAGTCCACCAACCTGCCCAAGGTTCTCGGCGGTCTCGGCGTGGCCATCATTTCCACGTCCTCGGGTCTGCTCACCGACCGCCAGGCAGCCAACCAGGGCGTGGGCGGCGAAGTCCTCGCTTACGTCTGGTAAGGGGAGGAACACACAATGTCGCGAATCGGCAAGAACCCCATCGAGATTCCTTCCGGCGTCGACGTGACCATCGATGGTCAGAACGTCAAGGTCAAGGGCCCCAAGGGTGAGCTCGCGCTCACCGTCACCGAGCCCATCGCCGTTGCCAAGGAAGAAAACAGCATCGTCGTCACGCGTCCGAACGACGAACGTCGTAGCCGCGCACTGCACGGCCTGTCCCGGTCGCTGGTGAACAACCTCGTCGTCGGTGTCACCCAGGGCTACACCACCAAGATGGAAATCTTCGGTGTGGGCTACCGCGTACAGGCGAAGGGCAAGGACCTCGAGTTCGCCCTCGGTTACAGCCATCCCGTGCCGATCGAGGCTCCCGAAGGCATCACCTTCGCCGTGGAGTCCCCGACCAAGTTCTCGGTCTCGGGTATCGACAAGCAGCAAGTCGGCCAGATCTCGGCGAACATCCGCCGCCTGCGTCGTCCGGACCCCTACAAGGGCAAGGGCATTCGTTACGAGGGTGAGCAGATCCGTCGCAAGGTCGGAAAGACGGGTAAGTAAGCCATGAGTGATACAGCAACCAAAACCACACGTAAGCCGCTCGGCAAGGATGTGTCGACGCGTCGTCGTACCGCGACCGCGAATCGCCACTTCCGCCTGCGTAAGAAGGTCAGCGGCACGCCGGAGCGTCCGCGTCTCGCTGTCAAGCGCAGCAGCCGCCACATCCACGTGCAGCTCATCGACGACCTGGCCGGCAAGACGCTGGCCGCCGCGTCGTCGATCGAAGCCGATGTGCGTGCCGCCGGTGGCGACAAGTCGGCGCAGGCCGCCAAGGTCGGCGAGCTGATCGCCGCCCGCGCCAAGGCAGCCGGTGTCGAGGCCGTCGTGTTCGACCGTGGGGGCAAGGACTACCACGGCCGCATCGCCGCGCTCGCCGACGCCGCCCGTGAGGGAGGCCTGAGCTTCTGATGACCACTATTTCTTTCACCAAAATGACCGGAGGGAACCTCTGATGCCCGGACGTCAGCGTGACGGCGGAAACGGACCCGCCGGAAACGACAACAACAGCAACGCCGGTGGCAACGACCGCCGCGGTGGCCGCGGCCGTCGCGACGACCGCGGTGGCCGCGATCGCGACCAGGAGCGCAACCAGCTCGAGCGCGTCGTCGCCATCAACCGTGTGTCCAAGGTGGTCAAGGGTGGACGTCGGTTCTCCTTCACCGCTCTCGTGGTGGTCGGCGACGGCCAGGGCATGGTCGGCGTCGGCTACGGCAAGGCCAAGGAAGTTCCCGCGGCCATCCAGAAGGGCGTCGAAGAGGCTCGCAAGAACTTCTTCCGCGTGCCGCTGATCGCCGGCACCGTGACCCACCCGGTTCAGGGTGAGGCCGCCGCCGGTGTCGTGATGCTTCGCCCGGCCAGCCCCGGTACCGGTGTCATCGCCGGTGGCGCGGTGCGTGCCGTGCTGGAATGTGCGGGCGTCCATGACGTCCTCGCCAAGAGCCTCGGCTCCGACAACGCGATCAACGTGGTGCACGCCACCGTTGCCGCGCTGAAGATGCTGCAGCGTCCCGAAGAGGTCGCCGCACGTCGCGGACTGCCGATCGAAGATGTCGCACCCGCGGGCATGCTCCGTGCCCGCGCCGGCCAGGGAGCGTAAGCCATGGCAGAACTCAAGATCACCCAGGTCAAGGGCACGATCGGTACCAAGCAGAATCAGCGTGACAGCCTGCGGACCCTCGGACTCCGAGGCATCCGCAAGACCGTCACCCGTGAGGACAACCCGGTCAACCGCGGTCTCATCAACGTGGTCCGGCACCTCGTGACAGTCGAAGAGGTTAAGTAATGACCATCAAGCTCCATCACCTTCGCCCCGCCCCGGGGTCGAAGACCGATAAGACCCGCGTGGGTCGCGGTGAGGGCTCCAAGGGTAAGACCGCGGGCCGCGGCACCAAGGGCACCAAGGCACGCAAGAACGTGCCCGCCGCCTTCGAGGGTGGCCAGATGCCGATCCACATGCGGCTGCCGAAGCTCAAGGGCTTCACCAACCGCAACCGGATCGAGTACCAGGTCGTCAACGTCGGCGACATCGCCAAGCTGTTCCCGCAGGGCGGCACCATCGGCGTCGACGAGCTCGTCGCGGCCGGTGCGGTTCGCAAGAACCAGCTGGTGAAGGTGCTCGGCGACGGCGAACTCGCCGTCAAGGTCGATGTCACCGCCAACAAGTTTACGGCTTCGGCCAAGGAGAAGATCGCCGCTGCCGGTGGCAGCGTGACCGAACTCTGATTTCCTTGTCGTTGTGACCGTCGGCCGGGCCGGCAGCATCATCTCTGGAGCTGCCGGTCCGGCTTTCGGACTCACGAGGCCAATGGTGCTCTGGACAAACCGGGCGTGACGTGCGATACGTGCGCACTGCCCTGACGAGCATCGATGGCGTGACTGTTAGAGTTTGCAGCGTTGTCTTAGACGCTTTGATCAACGTCGATTGCCGAGCACGTCGGGGACGAGAGTCCGTGTGCGTGGTCGTTCTAGGAGGAGTTAGTGTTTTCCCCGCTCGTCGCGGCCTTCAGGACGCCCGATCTGAGGAAGAAGATCCTCTTCGTCATCGGCATCATCGTCCTGTACCGCCTCGGCGCGACGATTCCGTCGCCCGGCGTCGACTACAAGGCCGTCCATGCCTGCCTCGACGAGGTCTCGCATGGCAGCTCGGCCAACATCTACTCGCTGATCAGTATGTTCTCCGGCGGCGCGCTCCTGCAGCTGTCGGTGTTCGCGATCGGCATCATGCCCTACATCACAGCGAGCATCATCGTGCAGCTGCTGACCGTGGTCATCCCGCGGTTCGAGCAGCTGCGTAAGGAAGGCCAGTCCGGCCAGGCCAAGATGACGCAGTACACCCGCTACCTGACGGTGGCGCTGGCGTTGCTGCAGTCCACCGGCATCGTTGCCCTGGCCAACCAGGGCAACCTGCTGCGCGACTGTTCCACCGGCGATCAGATCCTGTCCGACAAGTCGATCTTCGGTCTGTCGGTGATCGTGTTGGTGATGACCGCCGGTGCCTGTGTGGTCATGTGGTTCGGCGAGCTCATCACCGAACGCGGCATCGGTAACGGCATGTCGCTGCTGATCTTCGCCGGTATCGCGGCCCGCATTCCGGCCGAGGGCAAGACGATCCTCGACACCCGTGGAGCGCTGGTGTTCGCGCTCGTCTGTGTCGCCGCGCTGCTGATAGTCGCCGGCGTCGTCTTCATCGAGCAGGGCCAGCGTCGCATCCCGGTGCAGTACGCCAAGCGGATGGTCGGCCGCAAGATGTACGGCGGATCGTCGACGTATCTGCCGCTGAAGGTGAACCAGGCCGGCGTCATCCCGGTGATCTTCGCCTCCTCGCTGCTCTATCTGCCGCAGCTCATCCTGCAGCTGACGCAGGGCAGTGGCGAGCAGTCGGGCTGGCAGCTGTGGGTCAGTCAGAACCTGACCGACCCGGCGAGCCCGGTGTACATCGCCGTGTACTTCCTGATGATCATCTTCTTCACCTACTTCTACGTCGCCATCACCTTCAACCCGGAGGAGCGGGCCGACGACATGAAGAAGTACGGCGGATTCATCCCCGGAATCCGCCCGGGCCAGCCGACCGCCGATTACCTCGGCTATGTGCTGAGCCGCATCACGCTGCCGGGATCGATCTACCTGGGTATCATCGCGGTACTGCCAAACCTGTTCCTCGAGATCGGTAACAGCGGTGGTGTGCAGAACTTGCCATTTGGGGGCACGGCCGTGTTGATCATGGTCGGCGTGGGTCTGGACACGATGAAGCAAGTCAACAGTCAATTGATGCAACGCAAGTACGAAGGATTCCTGAAGTGAGACTCGTTCTTCTCGGCCCCCCCGGCGCTGGCAAAGGTACTCAGGCAGAACTGCTGTCGGAGGCCATCGGCATTCCCCACATCTCCACCGGCGACCTGTTCCGCGCCAACATCTCGCAGGGCACCGCCATCGGCATCGAGGCCAAGCGCTACCTCGACGCCGGCGACCTGGTTCCGCCGGAGATCACCATCGACATGGTCCGCGCCCGCGTCGCCGAACCGGACGCCGCGAAGGGCTTCATCCTCGACGGATTCCCGCGCTCGGTCGAGCAGGCCGACGCACTCAAGGACATCCTCAACGGCCTCGACGCACAGCTCGACGCGGTCGTGTCGTTCGTCGTCGACGAGGATGTCGTGGTCGAGCGGATGCTGGCCCGCGGCCGCGCCGACGACAACGAAGCCACCATCCGCAACCGGATGCAGGTGTACACGAACGAGACCGCGCCGCTGCTCGCGTACTACGGCGATCAGGTCAAGACCGTCGACGCCGTCGGCGACATCCAGGACGTGCATCAGCGCGTGCTGAGCGCGCTCGGCGCCGGCGTCGCCTGACACACGGAAACAAACGACAGGTAACGGCCGCGCCCATGGCTTTTCGTAAACCCAAACCGGTGCCCTTCCGCAGCGCTGGGGAACTCGACGCCATGGCCGCGGCCGGTGCCGTTGTCGGGGCGGCGCTCGTCGCCTGCCGCGATGCGGCCAAGGCCGGCGTCAGCACCCTCGACCTCGACGAAGTTGCCGAATCGGTGATCCGCGGGGCTGGTGCGGTCCCGTCCTTCAAGGGCTATCACGGCTTTCCCGGATCGATCTGCTCCTCGGTCAACGATGTTGTGGTGCATGGCATCCCGTCGGCCGACGTGGTTCTCGCCGAAGGTGACCTGGTCTCCGTCGACTGCGGTGCCATCCTCGACGGCTGGCACGGCGACTCCGCCTGGACCTTCGGCGTGGGCGATCTCTCCGACGCCGACACCGATCTTTCCGAAGCCACCCGACTCTCCATGGAAGCGGGTATCGCGGCCATGGTCGACGGCGCTCGGCTCACCGACATCTCGCACGCCATCGAGTTGGGAACCCGTGCGGCGGAACAGAAATTCGGCCGCGACTTCGGCATCGTCGCCGGCTACGGCGGCCACGGCATCGGCCGTGAAATGCACATGGAACCGTTCCTCGCCAACGAGGGCAAACCCAACCGCGGACCGCTGCTGGTGATCGGGTCCACGCTCGCGATCGAGCCGATGCTCACCCTCGGCACCACCGAGACCTCCGTGCTCGACGACGATTGGACCGTCGTCACCGACGACGGATCCCGCGCTGCGCATTGGGAACACACCGTTGCGGTCACCGCCGACGGGCCGAGGATTCTCACCCCGCGACCTGCCTGAATCCAGTATCGTCGGGCAATGTCGCTGTCCATCGTCGACGGCTGGTTCCCACTGGTCCTCACCGTTCTCGGGCTGCTCGCGTTCGCCTGGCTGATCATCTATCCGCGACCGCGGTATCTGTTCGTCGTCGTGCCTGCGGCGATCGTGGTCGCTGTGTGCGGCACGCTGGCGGCCCGGTACGTCATCGAGAACGTCTGGCGCCCTTTCCCGGAACCCATCGAGAACGTGGTCTATGTGGCCGGCGGCTTCATCCTGCTGGCGATACTGCTGACCATTGCGCGTCTGCTCGTCGGCCACGGAGTGCTGCAGACTGCGCTGACCGTCGTTGCCGGCCTCGTCGCGGTGACACTCGGCATGGCCCAGATCAACATCTCCTTCGCCGCCTACCCGACGGTCGCCGCACTGCTCGGCGACGAGGGCGGCGGGACAATCACGCTCGACCAACTCGGCGACGCGAATCTCCATGTGGTGCCGATCAACAACTGGCGTGCGCCGTCGGGTATGCCGGCCGACGGCAGCATCTTGACCGCACCGATTCCTGGTGTGGCATCCGGCTTCGAAGCACGGCCGGCCAAGATCTATCTTCCGCCGGCTGCGCTCACCTCACCCGCGCCCCGGCTGCCCGTTCTCGTGTTGATGGCCGGGCAACCCGGCTCACCCGAGGATTGGCTGCTCGGTGGCCAATTAGTCGCCACCATGGACGAGTTCGCACGTACACATCACGGACTGACTCCGATCGTCGTGGTGGCCGACGCCACCGGCACCGAGCTCGCGAATCCGCTCTGTGTGGATTCGCAACTCGGCAACGTCGCCACCTACCTGACCAAAGATGTGCCCGCGTGGGTGCGCGAGAATCTGAAGGTCGCCGACACCGCGCGTCCGAAGTGGGCCGCCGGCGGCCTGTCGTACGGTGGCACCTGTTCTTTGCAGCTCGCGACCAACCACCCCAAGCTCTATCCGACGTTCCTCGATATCTCGGGGCAGCTCGAACCGACCCTGGGATCGCGGCAGCGCACCGTCGACATCGCGTTCGGCGGTGATGCCGATGCGTTCCGAGCGGTCAATCCGATGGACCTGATGGCGGCCCGGCGATATCCCGATTCCGCGGGCGCGTTTGTTGTCGGAGCAGGCGACACCGAGTACAAAGCAGGGGTGCGAGCCACCTACGAAGCGGCCAAACGTGCTGGGATGGACGTGCACTACACAGAGGTGCCGGGTGGACACACATTCGCGGTGTGGTCGGCCGGGTTACGCAAAGAACTGCCCTGGCTGGCCAAGCGATTGGGAATACCGGAATGAGCGAATCGACCCACGACACCACGCAGTCCGACACCGTCGAACCCGACACCGTGCGAATCGTGCTGGATCGGTTGCGCACGGGACTGACGACACTGTTGCGGTTGCCCTTCACCCTCGGGCTGTGGGTGGTCGTTTTCGCCATCGGTCTGCTGACCGGTTCACTGTGGAGTCACGCGACGGAGAAGTCGTGGTACGCCGACGTCGCGTTCGGACTGCCTGCTCTGCAGGAAGGCAAGTGGTGGACAATCATCACCACGATGGGGCTGGAACCGAGCCCCGGTAAGTACGTCATCGCCCTGATCCTCATCCCCGTCGGAATCGGCTGGGCCGAAACCCGACTCGGCACCGCACGGGTCGCGGTGGTCGCGATCGGCGGCAAGATCGGGGCCGAACTGCTCGCGGTGGCACTCGTGTGGTTCTTCAGCCGCGACTTCCTGTCCTGGGAGTGGGCGGACCGGATGGCCCATGCGCGTGGCACCGGGGTGGTCACCATGGTGGTGGCGGCCGTCGCGGTTGCGTCGGCGACGTTGCGTTCGCCGTGGCGCCTGCGGGTTCGGGCATTGCTCAGTGCCGCGGTCGCGATCGTGTTCCTGTTCGAGGGCACCTTCGGCACCATCCAGTACGTGCTCGCGGCGGTCATCCTGATCCCGGTCGGCGAGACCTTCTTCAGTCGCGGTGAACGTGGCTACCTGCCGCGGACACGGCAGGAGGTCCGGATGTTGGCGTTCGCCGGGGTGCTGGTGATCGCGGCGACCGATCTGCTCGTGTTCTTCTTCCCGGGCAGTGGGCCGCTCGGGCCCACCGATGCCGGTGACGAATCCACGTTCGCACTGCTTTTCGGCATCGTGATCAATCTGCTGATCGCCAACTCGCTGCGGCACGGACGACGGTGGGCGTGGTGGGTCGTCGTCGTCCTCGGCGTCCTCAATGTCGGCCTCACCGTGCTGGTCCTCGCGCTCACGTGGTTCACCGACTTCGACAGCGAGGGCGGCGTCACCGTCGGCACCACACTCCTGTGGGCGGTGCTCCTGGTGATCGTCGTCCCCGGGCGGTTCGCGTTCCGGGTGCGGTGGCGCGTGAAGCAGACCGGCGATCCGGTCGGTGATCCGGTGGCCGAGGTCAAGACCCTGCTACATACGTATGGCGGCGGGACCATGTCCTGGATGATCACCTGGCCGGGCAACCGATATCTGTTCACCGACAACGGGCAGGGCGTGGTCGCCTACCAGAAACACATGGGCACGCTGTTGGCGCTCGCCGATCCCGTGTGCGCGCCCGGCGATCTGCGGGCGACGGTATCGACGTTCATCGACGCCGCGGAGAAGAGCGGCAAGACGCCCTGCTGGTTTTCCGTCGGCGGTGAAACCGCCCGTGTCGCCGAGCAGCTCGGGTGGCGCAGCCTGCAGATCGCCGAAGACACCATCATGGATCTGCCCGGGCTGGAGTTCAAGGGCAAGCCGTGGCAGAACGTGCGGTCGGCCATCAACAAGGCGAAGAAGGAGGGCATCACCTTCCGGCTCACGACTCTTGGCGACGAATCCTTCGCCATCAAGTCCCAGGTGCGCGCCATCTCCGAGGAATGGGTGGGGGACAAGGGGCTACCGGAGATGGGCTTCACCCTCGGCACCGTGGAGGAGGCGATGGACCCGGAAGTTCGTGTTGCCCTTGCCATCGACGACGACGGCAGCGTGCACGGCGTCTTGTCGTGGCTGCCGGTGTATGCGCCCTCCGGCGGCGAGCCGACGGTACGGGGGTGGACCCTCGACGTGATGCGCAGGCGCACCGACGGATTCGGTCAGGTGATCGAGTACCTCATCGGATCTTCCGCACTCGCCTTCAAAGACGAAGGTGCGCAGATTGTTTCGTTGTCCGGTGCGCCGCTGGCGCACAGCGACGAGACGGCCGATCGGGAACGGATGGATCGACTGCTCGACAGCCTGGGCGCGGCGATGGAACCGTTCTATGGGTTCCGGTCTCTGCATCACTTCAAGAAGAAGTTCAATCCTCGCCACGAGCCGGTCTATTTGAGCTTCCGCGACGAAAGTGATCTCCCCCGAATAGGTTTGGCGATATCGCGGGCATACCTGCCCGACGCGTCGCCGAGTCAGCTGGTGCGGTTGGCGGCCTCCGGCACGCACGACTGAGTAATGCGTTCCGGGTGCGTGTAGATCACCATCGAATCCCCGCGGGAGAAGCCGACCAGCGTGATGCCGCGTTCGTCGGCCAGGTCAGCGGCCAGCGACGACGGTGCCGACACGGCCGCCAGCATCGGGATGCCGGCCATCGCCGCCTTTTGCACGAGTTCGAAGCTCGCCCGGCCCGAGACCTGAAGAATGCTGTGCCGCAACGGAAGCTGATTGGCAAGCGCCGCCCAGCCGATGACCTTGTCCACCGCGTTGTGTCGGCCGACGTCCTCCCGGATGACCGATAAGTCGCCCGAGTCGCCGTCGAACAGCGCGGCCGCATGCAGCCCACCGGTTTTCGCGAACACCGCCTGCCCGTCGCGTAGCCGGTCGGGCAGCGCGAGGATCGCGTCGGCGTCGATCGACAGGTCGTCGGCGGCCGGGTCGAAGGCGGAGCGGGTGACGACGGTGTCGATGCTGGATTTGCCGCACACCCCGCATGCGCTGGTGGTGGTGAAGTTGCGGGCCAGTTCGGGATTCGGTGGCGCGACGTGCGCCGCCAAGGCGACGTCGAGCACGTTGTAGGTATTCGCGCCCGCCTTGTCGACGCCGTTGCAGTAGCGGGCGACGTCGATGTCGTCACCCCGGGTGATCACTCCTTCGGACACCAGGAACCCGGTGGCGAGTTCCACGTCGTTGCCGGGGGTGCGCATGGTGACGGCCAGTCGGGTGCCGTTGACCCGGATCTCCAGCGGTTCCTCCACCGCGAGCACATCGGCACGCGTCGACGGCTCGGTGCCCCGGCGCACCCGGGTCACCTTGCGTCGTGCGGTGATACGTCCCACGGGTCCAGCCTAAACGTCGAGGATCAACGTGACCGGACCGTCGTTGACGAGCCGCACCGACATGTGGGTGCCAAAGGTCCCCGTCGCAACAGTCGCGCCAAGGCCGCGCAGCGCGGCGACGACCTCGTCGACCAGCGGCTCGGCGACCGGCCCGGGGGCGGCGGCATTCCACGATGGCCGGCGGCCCTTCGCGGTGTTCGCATACAGGGTGAACTGACTGATCACCAGGATCGGTGCGTCGACATCGGCCGCCGAGCGTTCCGGACCGTCGTCGCCGTCGAGAATCCGTAGCCGCCAGATCTTGTCGGCGAGTTTCGTCGCGAGTTCGCCGGTGTCGTCGTGGGTGACGCCGATCAGGGCGACCAGACCATGTGATCCGGACGCGATGTCGAGCTCACCGACGGTCTCGCCGTCGACGACGACGGACGCCTCGGTTACACGTTGGACGACTGCACGCATGCCGAACAGCCTGCCAAACGCTACGGATCAGCCGCGCGCCTGCCCGTAGAAGCGGCCCGGCCGGACGGTCAGCACCTGCCGATGATCGGTGATCATCGCCTGGGTGTAGTCGTCCCAGTCGTCGTGCTCGCCGTTGATGGTGCGATACAGATCGATGAGCGCGGTGACACCCGCATCGCCCGGTGTGGCAGCCACCGAGGAGAGCTCGGCGATCCCCTCCAACACGGCGTAGCTCCAGAAGTCGCCACTGGTCACATATAGCGAGACGCGGGGATCACGCAGCGCGTTGCGGGTTTTGGCGCGGTCGGCGGTCACCGAGATGCGCGCCACCTGCTCATCCGGGTACCAGCCGTGCATCACGTTCGAGATCTGGGGTCGGCCGTCGCGTTTCAGCGTGACCAGTACCGACTTGGTGGTCGAGGCGAACAGGGCACGCAGCGATTCATCAGACGTCATGGTTCTGGAATACACCCTCGGCGGGCGCGGTTGGCGCAATCATGACCCCCGCAGACAAGATCGCAGCAGAGAAGGCAGATCACATCGCACGGTTCGGCACCCACGGCACCTGGGGCTGGTTCGGCCGGTTCTCGCCGGAGGAGGCCCGCCAGATCGAGGAACTCGGCTACGGCACGATCTGGCTCGGCGGTTCGCCGAAACACCTCGAGCCCATCCGGACGGTCCTCGAGGCGACAGAGAACATCACCGTCGCCACCGGCATCGTCAACATCTGGAACACCGACGCCGCCGCGATCGCCGAGCAATGGCACGAGCTCGAGAACGATTTTCCCGGACGCTTCTATCTCGGTATCGGTGCCGGTCACCCCGAGGCGACGGCGGAGTACACCAAACCCTACGAGGCCGTCGTGGCCTACCTCGATGCGCTCGATGCCAAGGACGTTCCGGTCAACCGGCGACTGCTCGCTGCCCTCGGCCCCAAGATGCTGCGTCTGTCGGCGGACCGCGCGCTCGGCGCGCACCCCTACCTCACCCCGCCGGAGCACACCAACATCGCCCGCGAAACCCTCGGCGAGGGTGTACTGCTCGCCCCCGAACACAAGGTGGTTCTCGACACCGACGCCGCGGCGGCCCGCGCGGTGGGCCGTCCGCCGGTCGATACGCCCTACCTGCACCTACGGAACTACACGTCGAATCTGAAGCGCCTCGGCTGGACCGACGCCGACATCGCCGACGGCGGCAGCGACGAGTTGATCGACGCCCTCGTCGCGCACGGCGATGCGGCGTCGGTACGCAACCAGGTCGACGCCCACCTGGCGGCCGGTGCCGATCACGTCGCGATCCAGGTCCTCGGCTCGGAAGCGCCCGTCGAGCAACTCGCGGAGATCATCCGCGCGGCGTGAATCGGGCGGACGGGACGTTGTTCTCTGTCCCGACGTTGGTCCGCGGGGGACCATCGACATATGGGCAAGGTACTCGTCGCCTATTCGACCAAACATCATTCCACCGCTGAGATCGCCGAGGTGATCGCCGTCGAGTTGCGCGCCCACGGCATCGACGCCGAGTGCGTGGACGTCAGCGACGCGACCGCCGATGGATACGACGCGGTGGTGCTGGGCAGCGCCGTGTACGCGGGCCGCTGGCGTCGCGAGGCGGTGTCGTTCCTGAAACATCAACGCACCGAGTTGGCGCGAAAACCGTTGTGGATCTTCAGCTCCGGTCCGGTGGGGGACAAGGTCGACGAGGACTTCACGGAGAACTCCCGGTGGCTCGAACCGCGGAAGGTGCTCGACCTCGCCGAGTCCATTGGCCTGCGCGGCCACACCGTGTTCGGCGGGCGGATACCCACCGACCCGCACGGATTCGTCGAGAAGTCGATGGCCAAGAACACGCCGGAAGAATTGCGTGACGCCCGCAACTGGGACGTGATCCGGCAGTGGGCCGATGGTGTCGCCGCCGAACTCACGTCAGCGCGTACGTGACGGTTACCGAGAACGTCAGGGTCTGCTGACCCGGTTCGATGGGCACCGGGGAGGCCGCCACCGACGAGTCCCGTTGCAGCGTCGCCGGTTGCTCGGCGCCGCTGGTCTGCTCGGTGATCGTCTGGACCTTGCCCAGCTTGTCGCTGGCCAGGGATGCGTACTGGTCGGCGCGGGTGCGCGCGTCGTTGAACGCGGCCTCCCGGGCCTGCTTCATGAGGTCGGAGTCGTCGTCGATGGCGAAGGAGACGTTGCTGATCCGGGTGTTGTCGCCGCCGGCGGTGGCCGCGGCGGCGAGGATGTCCGACGCCTTGCTCAGGTCACGGATGGTGACGCGAATCGTGTTGGTGGCCTGATACCCGGAGATCTGGCTGGTGCCACCCGGCGCGGGATTCGAGTATTGCGGGGTCAGCGATACCTGTTGGGTCTGCACATCTTTGCGGTCCACACCGGCTGCGACCACCGCGTCGGTCACCTCTTTCACCTGTGCACTGGACTCATTCAACGCGCTCGACACGTCGGCCGCGGTGGCTTCGACGCCGATGTCGGCGCGCAGGGTGTCCGGTGTGCCGGTGACCTTCCCGGTGCCGACCACGGTCACCGTGCGCGGCTTGTCGCCGCCGTCGCTCCCACAGCCGGCGAGCGCGAGCACCGCCAGCAGCGTGGCGATCAGCGCGACAAGCCGCGGGGTCATCGCACCGGCTCCTTGAGCAGCATGTCGATCGCCCAGCCGACGATCGAGATCACCACCGCACCCCAGATCGCCGCCCAGAAGAAACTCTCGACCTCCAGGCCCCAATGAGTGGTGTTGCGCGTGATCCAGGCGGTGATCTCCAGCATGAACGCGTTGATGACGATGTGGATCAGCCCCAGCGTCAGGATGTAGAGGGGGATCGAGAGGATCTGCACGATCGGTTTGATGAAGGCGTTGACGACACCGAAGACCAAGGCCACGACGACCACGACGACGATCTGCTTCATCGTCGTCGGGTCGGGGTCGTCGCCGTAGACGAAGTTGAGGCCCGGCACGATCAGAGTGGCAACCCAGAGCGCGAAACCGGTGAACGCCGAACGAATCAGGAAGGCTCTCATGGAGTCAGTCTGCCAGGCTGCGTCGACCGCGCGACGAAATCGCCGCGCAGCGACCGCCCGACGTGGACAATGAGTCCATGCCTCTGTTGTTCACCAACGATCAGCACGATGAGTTCGGCACCTGGGGGCTCGCCTACATCCCGTATGGCGGAGCCGATTTCGGTGAGATCGCCGCAGTCGCGAAGCAGGTGGGCGACGGCGACGACACCGCCTTCTATCAGGCATGGGTGGATCTCGGCGACCGGTTGGTCGGTGATGCATCGACCGCGGCCACTGCCGGACATGCCGATTCGGCCCGGGAGTTGTACCTCCGTGCCAGTGCGTACTTCGCGTCGGCCTACCACCCGCTCTACGGCGCGCCGACGGATCCGCGGTTGGTCGCCGCCTTCGACAAACAGACCGCCGCGTTCGACGACGGCCTCGCCATCGGGCCGCACCCGGTGTCGTCCATCCGGATTCCGTATGAGGACACCACGCTTCCGGCCTACCTGATCCCGGCGCCCGGCCACGAGACCGAGCGGCGCCCGACGATCATCTTCACCAACGGCTACGACGCGACGATCACCGACATGTACTTCGCGTCGGCGGTCGCCGCGCTGCGCCGCGGCTATCACTGCGTCCTGTTCGACGGTCCGGGGCAGGGGGAGTTGCTCTACAAGCAGGGCATTCCAATGCGACCCGATTGGGAGGCGGTCGTCACGCCGGTGGTCGATGTCGTTGCGGCGCAATCGATTGTCGACGTCGATTCGATCGTGCTGTCCGGGTGGAGTCTCGGTGGTTTTCTGGCGCCACGGGCCGCGTCGGGGGAGCGGCGTCTGGCGGCGGTGATCGCCGATCCGGGAACCTGGAGTGTCGCCGACAGCGTTCGCGCGTTCGCCGAGGGGATGGGCGCTCCGCCCGACGCCCTCGAGCATCCCGAGGAGATCGGGCAGGACGTCATCGACAAGATGACCGCGGTGGTCGAGTCGAACCCGGCGCTGCACTGGCGGATCGTGCAGCGCGGATTCTGGGTCAACGGTGTCACCGACATGCGCGGATTCGTCGAGACCTCATTGCAGTACCACTTGCCCGACGACGCCACCATCACGTGTCCGGTACTGGCCACCGCGGCGGAGAACGACCTGCTCGGCGCGGGCGCCGCGTCGTTTGTCGAGCGTGTCGGAAGCCGCGCCACCCTGATGTCCTTCACCGCGGCCGAAGGTGCGGGCGAGCACTGCGAGATGACGAACCGGACGCTGCTCAATCGGCGGGTGCTCGACTGGCTCGACGACACGCTGAACGCGCGCGGCTGACGTCAGCGAAGGAGTTCGACCAATGCCACCCAGGAGATCGTGATACCGGTGACGATCGCGGCCATTGACCCGACCGCGACCCAGTAGTAGCCGTTCAGATCGCCGAACAGCAGAATGATCCCGCCGACGGCGAAGGCGGCCGGCGGGAGCAGGCACATGACCGACTTGAACGGCCGTAGCGCACGCGGCTGGGTGGTGTCCTGGTAGATCCGGCGGACGGCGATGGTGGCCATCACGGCGACCACGCCGGCACCCGCGAGCACCTCGATCCCCAGCGCCCACAGCGGTTGGCCGGGCAGGAGCGCCAGGCACGAGACAGTGATCGCGAGCACCAGCGACCCGATGGCCGAGGCCGCCCGGGAGGAGATACCGGTCGAGCTCAGTACCCGTTCGATGTTCACCGAGATCGCGACGATCAGCAGGCCGGCCAGCGCGCCCGACACACCGGCCATCGCGACGTTGAAGTCCGTGAACGACTCCAGGGTGGTGTTCATCCGCGGTTGGCCGCATCGATCTGGTCGCGACGGGCGATGACCAGCGCGGTGATCGCGTCGTCGGGCAGTGGGTGTCCGGGCGTGAAGCGGATCGTGCCCTTCGCATGGTCGAAACCGTCGAGCGCCGGTGCCGCTGCGGTTACTGCATCCTGGCTGTATGGGTAGACACCGAAGTGCTTCTTGGCGCGCATCACCGACAGCAGTGGTTTGCCGCGGTAGATAAGCGCGGGCATACCGTAGCTCTTGCCCTGCTCGAGGTCGGGGACGGTGTCCCGCGCGATTGTGTAGACCCGGTCGATCTCGGCGCGGTCGTCGGGGGCGAGGTCGCCGAGGTAGTCATCGATGGTGCCCATGTCAGTTCCCTTCGATCGCGCGGTTTGGACTGTTCTCGCAGTTCGCGTAACATAGAACGTCGGTGTGCGTCGCATGCCGTTCTTGCCGTGTCGCTCGACACGACAGAGCGGCGGAGGGGCCACCACAGATGGGGCCGTCAGGTGCCATCACCCTAACGGATAAACACGGTTTCAACCGGGCTTGTTGTCGTGAATGCTTCGCGGTGAGCAGGCAGGAAAGCCAGGATCGCGGAGGACATGGCGAAAAAAGACGGGGCCATCGAGGTCGAGGGACGAGTCATCGAACCCCTGCCCAATGCAATGTTTCGCATTGAGCTGGAGAACGGTCACAAGGTTCTCGCCCACATCAGCGGCAAGATGCGGCAGCACTACATCCGCATCCTGCCCGAGGACCGGGTCGTCGTGGAACTCTCGCCCTACGACCTCGCTCGTGGGCGCATCGTTTATCGGTACAAGTAGAACTTCCTTCCCCGAACACGGGTGAGGACGGCACGGGTGCGGCTTTGTCGTGCCCGGACAATCAAGGAGAAGCGGACGTGAAGGTTCAGCCGAGCGTCAAGCCGATCTGCGAGAAGTGCAAGGTGATCCGACGTAACGGTCGGGTCATGGTGATCTGCGAGAACCTGCGTCACAAGCAGCGTCAGGGCTGATCACTCGCAACCCTCCGGGTCGCTTGAGAATCCCACACAACTGAATACACCCAAGAGCTGAACAGAGACTTGTGAAGCCCTCCTGGCACCAGCACCGACAAACGGGTCGGCGCCCACCTCCGGTTCAGAGGCCGGAGCCCTCCGCAGAGAGAGGGACGGACCAGGAGAAGACCTCTGAGAAGTAAAGGAAATCCGCCACATGGCACGTGTTGCTGGTGTGGATCTCCCCCGCGAGAAGCGGCTGGAGATCGCACTGACCTACATCTATGGAGTTGGGCGTACCACCTCCAAGGAGATCCTCGCGGGGACCGGGCTCAGCCCCGACCTCCGCGCCAAGGATCTCACCGACGCAGACGTTTCCAAGCTGCGTGAGTACATCGAGGCATCGGTGAAGGTCGAGGGTGACCTGCGCCGCGAGGTGCAGGCCGACATCCGTCGCAAGATCGAGATCGGCTGCTACCAGGGCCTGCGCCACCGTCGTGGCCTGCCGGTCCACGGTCAGCGCACCAAGACCAATGCCCGTACCCGTAAGGGCCCGAAGAAGACCATCGCCGGGAAGAAGAAGTAATGCCTCCTAAGTCACGTAGTGCAGGCCCCAAGAAGGGCGCACGCCGTCGCGATAAGAAGAACGTCCCGCACGGCCACGCACACATCAAGTCGACGTTCAACAACACCATCGTCTCGATCAGCGATCCCAACGGCAACATCATCAGCTGGGCGTCGTCGGGTCACGTCGGATTCAAGGGCTCGCGCAAGAGCACCCCGTTCGCGGCTCAGCTCGCGGCCGAGAACGCTGCGCGCAAGGCCCAGGAACACGGCGTCAAGAAGGTCGACGTGTTCGTCAAGGGACCGGGCTCGGGTCGTGAGACCGCCATCCGGTCGCTGCAGGCCGCCGGCCTCGAAGTCGGCACCATCTCTGACGTCACCCCTCAGCCGCACAACGGCTGCCGTCCGCCCAAGCGGCGCCGGGTCTAGCGGGAAGGTAAGGAACTAGAACAATGGCTCGTTATACCGGCCCCGCAACCAAGAAGTCCCGTCGTCTGCGCGTCGATCTCGTCGGCGGCGATCAGGCGTTCGAGCGTCGCCCCTACCCGCCCGGCCAGCACGGCCGCGCGCGGATCAAGGAGAGCGAATACCTGCTCCAGCTGCAGGAGAAGCAGAAGGCTCGCTTCACCTACGGCGTGATGGAAAAGCAGTTCCGTCGCTACTACGAAGAGGCCAACCGTCGCTCCGGCAAGACCGGTGACGAGTTGCTCCGCATCCTGGAGACCCGCCTCGACAACGTCGTGTACCGCGCCGGACTCGCTCGGACCCGTCGTCAGGCCCGCCAGATGGTCACCCACGGACACCTCACCGTCAACGGTGTGCGTGTCGACGTGCCCAGCTACCGCGTCAGCCAGTACGACATCATCGACGTCCGTCCGAAGTCGCTGCAGACCGTGCCGTTCCAGATCGCCAAGGAGATCCAGGGCGACCGTCCGGTCCCGGGTTGGCTGCAGGTGGTTCCGTCGACGCTGCGCATCCTCGTGCACAACGTGCCCGAGCGTGCCCAGATCGACGTGCCGCTCTCCGAGCAGCTCATCGTCGAGTACTACTCGAAGTAATCCGCGACTCGTTCAGCAAAGACAAGCCAAGCAGCACAAGCTGTTTCGGTTCACCTCGAGGCCGTCAAATAGCGGTCGGCCAAAGGAGAGAATTACAGAATGCTCATCTCACAGCGCCCTACCCTTACCGAGGAGATCCTCGCCGACAACCGGTCGAAGTTCGTCATCGAACCGCTCGAGCCCGGCTTCGGCTACACCCTCGGTAACTCGCTGCGTCGTACCCTGCTCTCGTCGATCCCCGGAGCTGCGATCACCAGCATCCGCATCGACGGTGTCCTGCACGAGTTCACCACCGTTCCCGGAGTCAAGGAAGATGTCACCGACATCATCCTGAACCTCAAGGGCCTCGTGGTCAGCTCCGAAGAGGACGAGCCGGTCACCATGTACGTGCGCAAGCAGGGTCCGGGCACCGTCACCGGCGCCGACATCGTGCCCCCGGCCGGTGTCACCGTGCACAACCCTGACCTGCACATCGCCACCCTGAACGACAAGGGCAAGCTCGAGATCGAGCTCGTCGTCGAGCGGGGTCGCGGCTACGTGCCGGCCGTGCAGAACAAGGCGTCGGGTGCCGAGATCGGCCGGATTCCGGTCGACTCGATCTACTCGCCGGTGCTCAAGGTGACCTACAAGGTCGAGGCCACCCGTGTCGAGCAGCGCACCGACTTCGATCGGCTCGTGCTCGATGTGGAGACCAAGAACTCGATCACCGCTCGGGACGCGCTCGCTTCGGCGGGCAAGACCCTGGTCGAGCTGTTCGGGCTCGCCCGGGAGCTCAACGTCGAGGCCGAGGGCATCGAGATCGGACCGTCGCCGGCCGAGGCCGACCACATCGCGTCGTTCAGCCTGCCGATCGAGGATCTGGAGCTGACCGTTCGTTCCTACAACTGCCTCAAGCGCGAGGGTGTACACACCGTCGGCGAGCTGGTTGCCCGGACCGAGTCGGATCTGCTCGACATCCGTAACTTCGGCCAGAAGTCGATCGACGAGGTCAAGGTCAAGCTGCACGCGCTGGGACTGTCGCTCAAGGACAGCCCGGCCAGCTTCGACCCGTCGCAGGTTGCCGGTTACGACCCGGCCACCGGCACCTGGTCGGAGGAAGCAGCTTTTGCCGCCGACGACGCTGGTGAGGACTACGCCGAGACCGAGCAGCTGTAAGGCTTGTCGACCCAAACCCTGACTTCTCCCTTCGGGAGAATCTTCTAGGAGAAGAGAAATGCCAAAGCCCACCAAGGGTGCCCGCCTCGGCGGGTCGGCCAGCCACCAGAAAGCGATGCTGGCGAACCTCGCCACCTCGCTGTTCGAGCACGGCCGTATCACCACCACCGAAGCGAAGGCGAAGCGGCTCCGCCCCTACGCCGAGAAGCTGATCACCCACGCGAAGGCCGGCTCGCTGGCCAATCGTCGTGAGGTGATGAAGGACATTCGCAACAAGGATGTCGTGCACACCCTGTTCGCCGAGATCGGTCCGTTCTTCGCGGATCGTCCGGGCGGCTACACCCGCATCATCAAGACGCTGCCGCGCAAGGGCGATAACGCCCCCATGGCCGTGATCGAGCTGGTCCGGGAGAACACCGCGTCGACGGAGGCCAACCGCGCCACCCGCGCGGCTGCGTCGAAGAAGGCTGCCGCCGAAGCTGCTGCCGCTGACGACAATAACGTCGTCGCCGAGGTCGAGGCCGAGGCCTCCGACGAGGCCGTCGCCAACGCGGACGCCGTCGCCGAGGCCGTCACCGACGAGTCGTCGGCTGCTGCCGCGACCGAAGAGGTCGAGGCTGCCGACAGCGAGAAGAAGTCGGACGACTGAGTCCGGAACCCATGACAGAACCCGCCGTCACCGAGTCCGGTGAC